>DASYVQ010000025.1:0-5789 GCA_035936875.1 Chthoniobacterales bacterium | reverse complement strand
AAATGCTCCGACATGGCGTTAAGTGACAAGGTCGGCATTGCCACCTTTTACGAGTTGCCGATGCCTGGCAACGGCTCATTGCTCCAGCCGAATTCTGATCGGTGGGCCGAGTTCAACCAATGGAAGGACAAAACCATGCATTCTTTCGAGGTGCGTGTGAGTACGCTGGATGTCGAAGCGACTGGCATTGAGCAGATCGATCTTCTTTGGATAGATGTGCAAGGCGCGGAGGGAAACGTACTCAAGGGTGCGAGCAAGACCATTAAACGGGTAGCCGCCGTCTTTCTTGAGACGGCCTTGGTAGAATCACCGTATCAGGGTGCGGTTCTCTTCCCCGATTTGGATGCGATGCTGAAGGCCGCTGGCTTTACGTGCGTGGGGCTTGGAATAGATGGATGGAACTTTACAGGGAACGCATTTTGGGTTCGTGACATTGCCTTGAAAACATGCCGCTCGTCAGCATTGTGATAGTTGCCCAAAGGGACATCACGCGATTTGGGTCTTGAGCGATGCCCGCTATCTCATTAGTAGTTTGTCTCTATAAAGAGCGCGACGTGGTCGAGCGGCTTCTTCACGAGACTTCCGGCGTGTACGACGATCTTGTAGTCGTCCACGACGGCCCCGAACGGGGAAGTGGGTCAGGAATCAAAGATCAAACTGCTGAGATTGAGGAAACGCCGCCGGCGATCAACTTCTCTGAATTGTCTGCCAACTCGGCGTTACCGGATGGTTATACAGCTCCTTCGGGCTCTCCTAAACCCGGAAGCATCCACCAGCTAGTGATGCAGTACAATGGGAGATTCTTTGAGGGGCCACGCTGTTTCCAACAGGAACCGCACTGGCCTTTTAGCTGGTGGCAGGCGAAGAACGATTGGATTTTGCGTTTGGACGCAGACGAATTCCCGAGCAGGGAGCTCATAGAGTGGTTGCATCGATTTCGAGATTCACCGGAACCCAAGAATGACATCTCGGGCTACACCTGCATCTGGCCGCTCTGGGATGGCCGCCGCGCCGTCACCCGCCGCTGGCCGGATGGACGCATCTTTCTCTTTCATCGTCAGCGCGTGCGATTCTTCGGCATGGTCGAGCAGGTTCCGATTCCTGATACATGCTATCAGCCGATCGAATTGATTCTTAATCATCAGCCAAAACGAAAATCCTACGGTGTCCTCAACATTTTATTTCGCGAACAGGCTTACAACTGGCGTCGCGTGATTGCAAAGTCGCTAATAGGAAAACCAACCGATCTTGCCTGCTGGCGATGGACGTTGAACGAATGGCCGGAATTCTGGTGCAATCTTCGCCGCCATCCTTTGCGACATAGTCTTGTCTCCCTGTTGAGATTTCCGGTTCATCAATTCAGAGGAATGCTCGCGGTTGGCCAAGTGCCTCTAATCTCGGAGTGTCTGAATCCAGCGCTGCATCATTTCATGCTGGGTCTACGAGTCTTTGTTGAGAAACGAAAACAGGGCCCGAAAAACCAGTGAAGCTGCTCGTTGCCACAGAATTTCCGCCGAATGCTTCGGGAGGTGGACCGGCGATCGTACGGCAGATGTTGCGTGACTGGCCGGCGGACGATTTGTTTTGGTGGAGTTGTCTGCCTGATTGCGATCGACGATTCGGCCGGAAAGTCGCTCAGCACTTCTGTGCGACGATCCCTCACAAACTGATGCCTCATCGGCGGCTAACTGGCGCGAAGTCGGCGCTGCTCGATTGGTTTTGGACGCCGTTCGCGTCGACTCACCTGAAGAAAACAATCCGCCAAGTTCAGCCCGACGTGATTTGGGCAATCCCGCACAATTGGTCAATTATACCGTTGGCCCGTGTGTTGCCGACAAGCGGCGTAGGTTTCCACGTGACGATGCAAGACTATGTCGATGTTCACGGACAGGAGGGCAAATTTAGCAGAGCCAGATGCGGCCGAATGGCCGAGGAGGCAGATCGTCTTTACGCGGCCGCTACCACGCGCGATGCGACTTCTCATCCAATGATTGAGGATTTGAGAAACCGAACCGGCGCCAACGCGGTGCAAATGTTACATGCCGGATTAGATTCAGAAGATTTCGATTTTCTTGCACACAAGAGTTTGCCCCTCACCAATTCATCGACTCCAATCAAAATCGCCTACGCCGGAACAATCCTGGTCGAACAAGTGTTCGAATTATTTGTGTCGGCTATCAAAGAAATTCGCAGATCGCTTACGCAACGAATTGAACTTCATCTTTTCGGTGCTCATTCGTACGCGAGGCGTCGCTGGTTCGACCCGGAGTGGATGGTGGAAAATGGCAATCTGCCTGAGGCGGAACTGCTGAAAAAATTGCGCAATTGCGATTGGGGTTTTGCGCCAATGGCTTTGGACGATAATGACCCGCGTTACAATCGATTCAGCTTTCCCACGAAGTTTGTTACCTATCTTGCGGCTGGATTACCAATCATCACACTCGGTCACTTCGAAAGCAGCTTGGCAAGAATGGCGCGGCAATATGAGGTCGGTTTGTGCACAGGCGCAACGACAGTCGACGAACTAGCGTCGCACCTAATGAACACACTATCGGCTCAGGAGTCCTTCGATAAATACAAAGCGGAGATCATTCGATGCACGACGAATGAATTCGACGCCGAACGGATGCGGCGAACGCTGTCTGAGTGCTTCGAAAAGTGCGCAAATCAGACGATTGGCCGGTTCGCGTTGCGTTCCAACACTCGTTGATAGTTCGCCAATACTCTTTCACCGTAAGCATCCCAGGTGAAAGCGCGTGCCCTTTGCGCCGCGCGTTGTCCGAGCGCGAATGTTCTGTCGCGATTTTGCTTCGCTAATATCAACGAATCGCATAATGCGTCGACATCGTTTACTGGAATCAGCCAACCTTCAGACTCATCCGGCGAGAGAAAGTCCTCAGCCCCCGTGTTCGGCGTTACGATTACGGGAAGTCCAGAGGCAGCGCCCTCCAGCATCACACGGGCAAAGCCGTCCTCAAAAGAAGGTAGGACAAATACGTCGCAGCGTCGGTAAAGCGCAGAGAGTTCTTCTGGTGTCATCCAATTGTGCAAAATAACATTTTGCGGCTGATCGCGAAAGAGATGCGCAGTATCTGATGCTGGGCTCCCCACCCAATGCAGTTCGGCGTTGGTCCATGAGAGTTTGCGCCACGCTTCCATGAGGATGCGCGCTCCCTTGCGCAAGTTAATGCCAGACGAGCAGATAGCGCGAAACGGCTCTTCGACGCGAAGTGCTTCTTTCGCTTTGAACTTTTCCTGATCAACCCCGTAAGGCGAATAGAGCAGCTTCGCCTCGGGAATGCCGCGATCAAGAAATGTTCGCCCGACAAATCTAGTTGGAATTTGAATGTAGTCCGCTTCTTCGAATTCCATTCGGACACGATCACGATAGCTCTTGGGAAACAGAGGCCGATTAATTCCGTTGCGGCGGTACTCCGTGAGCACGACTTCGTGCTGGAAGTCCGTATGAGTCGATCCGCATTCAACGACTGTGATTATTCCCGCCTCACGCGCCGCCCGAAAACTCTGAAGCCCGACACCCGAAAGAATTGTCAAAATGTCACTCTGTCGGGAGAACTGAGGCCGGACCCAGTAATCGAACGCCCGGCAGAGTTGAAGATAGAAATGGTTGTTACAGGCCAGCCGAGGCCACATCTGCATTGCCCGAAGCGCATAGTGGAGCGGGTAGCAACTTGTTCCTAATTCGGCTTGGATACCTTCGATCTCGGGACGAAGGCGAGTTGAGAAATAATGTTCAAGGAAACTTCCCCTTTGAAGGAACCGCGCTTGCTGGACAATGTGAAAAAGATCGAGGCTAGCGAGAGTAATCTTCACTGGCGGCAGTCAACCACTCCGCAAGGCAAGTCGAAGAATCCCGTCATTAGCGAGAACCGTCGCTGAAGATTAGCGTTGCTCAGCGCCAAACTTGCGCGCAGATATAGTTGAAGTTGAGTTTTTTCGAAAGCTTTCACCGACTTGTGTCAATTATCAGGCGCCGCCGGAATTGCAAACTGGGTACAATCAACGAAGCATGAGAGTTTTGTGGATCTGCCGGTTACCGATAGTGGCACAGGAGGAAATTTTTGCTGGTGAAGATCATGGTGCGGAATCCGCCTTGTCGTGGATCGTCGCTCATATGCCACCCCCTGAGGAGGTGGACCTTCACCTCGCATGTCTTTGGCCCGGAGGAAATAAACAGAAGACGGTCGAATATCAAGGAGCCACGATTCACTTGCTACCTTGCCCAAGACGTGGTCGGGCAATGCTTCTTTTTCAACGCGACACGACTTATTTTCGGTCGCTCTTTGGAGAGCTTAAGCCTGATCTGGTTCACGGCTGGGGAACGGAAGACTCTTACGGTTTAGTGGCACGACGTCTTGCTCCACAACGGCATGTCATCGGAATCCAAGGCTTAATTCGGACTTATTACAAACATCTTCCGAAATCTTACCGAAGAATGTTCGTGCGCGCTACCGAGCGTATTACGTTAAGGAAAGCTCGGAACGTCGTCGCAGAGAGTCAGTATGCATTAGACAGTGCTGCACCGCTTTGCCCATGGGCTGTAAAACGCGTGATCGAGCACCCGCTGCGTCCAGAATTTCTTGCAGCGTCGCCTTCCGACGGCACCGCAAAAACAGTACTTTTTGTTGGGGCTATCGATGAACGCAAAGGCGTAGTAGACGCAATTGCGGCGTTCTCAAAAGTCGCGCCGGAAAATTGGAATCTTCACGTCGTTGGAAAAGGATCATCTACGAACGAAAATCGGATGCAAAAACTCGTGAAAGACACGCGAACGAGTGGTCGCTTTCATCATTCGCCTGATCTCGATGCCGCAGATCTAGTCAAAGCGATGCAAGAAAGTTCGGTATTTCTTCTTCCAACGCGCGTGGATACCGGACCTACTGCACTAAAAGAAGCTCTGACGATGGGGCTGTGGCCGGTGTGCTACGATAATTCCGGGCCCGGCGAGTACATACGAAAGTACCGATTCGGTTCACTGGCACGAAACGGCGATTTCGACAGCCTGTGCAGGGAGTTGAGAACCGCGCTAAGCGATACCCCTTGGAAGAATGCCGGACATAGAAAAAGCCTTGAGGACCCGACACGACACGACTTTTCCCGGGAGCAAGCTTGGAAGAAACTCGCGCAATTTTACGAATTGGTCATGTGCGCCGCGTGAACCAGCGAAGAATATCTGTGGTAAAATCCCGCTTGCGGTATAATCACCGCCGCAAACGAAACGCATGCAAGATCCCGCTCTGAGTCAGCAATTGAAAGTGCTGGCGTTATGTGGCGCCGGGTTGTTGGTGGCAATTTTTCTTGGGTCGCAAATTGGCCACGAAAATTACGGCCCTTTGCTTTTGGGGGCGGTTGTTATCTTCGTTGCCTGCATTGCGCTTTTCTCGGGCCGCTACTTTTGGGTCCTGACCGTAGCTTCGTCTTTTCTCGGCGGAACATTTCCAATTTTGGGTGGAGCGTTTAACACATTTCAAATCTTGATGATCATCGGGGTCGCGAAATTTTTGGTCGGCGACGTTGTGCTGCGTCGGACTCGAATTAATAAAGGGAATCGTTTCGACCTCCTCATGATCGCCGGCTTCATGGCGATCCTCACGTGGCACGGAGTGCACGATCGCTTCGGAATGCGTTTCCTTGGTTCGACGATCTGGGGCGGGCATCATTATGTAAATGTTTACGTTGGCCTGGCCGCATTTTTCGTCGTTCAAAGCACTCCGACGAAATCCAAGATTTGGGCCAAACTTCCTTATCTCGTCCTGGCTGTAGCTACG
>DASYVQ010000024.1:0-18932 GCA_035936875.1 Chthoniobacterales bacterium | reverse complement strand
ACCTTTTGGAACAAGGGCGCGGAACAGTTGTACGGCTGGAGCGCCAACGAAGCACTGGGCAAGTCAATCGGCGAACTGATCTTCGCCGATGCAAAGGACCGCGAGGTGCTTCTAAAAGTACTGGTTTCCACCGGCGAATTTCGCGGCGAAACAAAGCAGGTCACAAAGGATGGTCGGGAGATCATCGTCGATAGCCGCGCTACGCTCATTCGCAACCCGGACGGAACACCTCGCTCGGCCCTGCTCATTAATACAGACGTGACCGACCAAAAGAAGCTTGAAACACAGCTGCTGCGCGCCCAGCGCCTCGAAACTATCGGCACGCTGGCCAGCGGGGTCGCGCACGATCTCAACAACATTCTGACGCCGATTCTAATGTGCGCGCAAACGCTTCGCGGCGATCTTGACGCCGAAGATCGACAATCGGCCATTTCGCTGATTGAAGATAGCGCGCAACGCGGAGCCGGTGTCGTGAAGCAAGTGCTTACTTTTGCTCGCGGCATCGAAGGTGAGCGCGTTCTAATCAAGCCGACTCATCTCGTCGAGGAGATGATCGATATCGCGCGAAAGACGTTTCCGAAATTAATCGAGCTTTTCGCGCGTTATTCCGAAGATCTCTGGACCATTCAAGGCGATCCAACGCAGCTCCATCAGGTGCTGCTCAATCTCTCTGTGAATGCGCGGGATGCTATGCCGAGTGGTGGCTCGTTAACTCTCGCTGCAGAAAATTTTACGGTCGATGAAAATTACGCGGCCATGACTCCGGACGCAAAAGTCGGCCCCTATGTCATGCTACGCGTGAGCGACAGCGGTGCCGGAATGCCCCGCGCCACGGTCGATAAGATTTTTGATCCGTTTTTCACGACAAAAGAGATCGGCAAAGGAACTGGCCTTGGGCTCTCCACCGTACTCGGCATCGTGAAAAGTCACGGCGGATTCATTTCCGTTTACAGCGACCCCGGTAAAGGAACGACATTTAAGATATTCTTACCGGCGACGATGAGTGACAAGGACCTGCAAAAGTCTAAAACTGCGGTCGCGCCCATTCAGGGCAACGGCGAACAAATTCTGGTCGTCGATGATGAGCCGAACATTCTACGGATCACGAAAATGATCTTCGAGAAGCACAACTACCGAGTTGTCTCTGCGAGCGACGGTCCGGAAGCGCTTGCGCTATTCGCACAACAGATGGATTCCATTGGCGGCGTACTTACGGACATCGCGATGCCATACATGGATGGTGTGGCGCTGGTCCGCGCGCTCAGGAAAATGAAATCTGATATCCCGATTATCGCTTCGACTGGACAGGGCGATCAGCCGGGTATGGCCGAGCTTCAATCGCTTGGTGTGAAAAATTTTCTGACGAAACCTTACAACACCGAGAAGTTGCTTGCGACAGTTCAGGACACCTTGCAGGGCCGCGAGTCGGTCGCCTAGAAGACGGCCAACTCCGTCTACTGCGCGTTGACACCAGCGGCAATGTCGTCGCAGGATGCCTGGCGTGAGATTCGAAAATCAAACAGCGATTGTCACTGGCGCGGGGCGGGGGATCGGACACGCGATCGCGGCGCGTCTGGCGAGCGAAGGCGCGCGCCTGGCCTGCGTGAGCCGCAGCGAAGAAAACGCGAAGCGCACAGCCGATGAATTGAACAAGGCGCGCGCGGACGCGGCCAAACATTACGCGGTCGATGTTGCCGATCACGCCGCCGTCCAAAAAGTCGGCGCGCAAATTCTCGAAGACTTCGGCAAGATCGACATCCTGGTCAACAACGCTGGCGTGACGCGCGACGGACTGGCCATGCGCATGTCGATTGAAGATTGGGACACAGTCATCAACACCAACTTGCGGGGCGCATTCAATTTCACGCAGTCAATCCTGCGCGCGATGATCAAGCAGCGGAGCGGCCGCATCATTAACATCAGTTCGGTGATTGGTTTGATCGGCAATGCCGGCCAAACGAATTATGCCGCGAGCAAAGCCGGTCTGATCGGTTTCACGAAATCACTCGCACGCGAACTTGCCAGCCGGAATATCACGGTGAACGCCGTCGCGCCGGGATTTATCACGACGGACATGACCTCGGGATTGTCGGACGAAATTAAAAAGACAATTCAGGCGCAGATTCCGCTCGGCAAGACCGGCACTCCCGAAAACATCGCCGACGCAGTCCTGTTCCTCGCGTCTACGGAAGCAAGCTACATCACCGGTCAGGTGGTGTGTGTCGATGGTGGAATGGTGATGTAGAGAACTGTAGTGGCGGCCGTGTCGGCCGCTTTTCATAAAGATCTGCAGGCGACACGCCTGCCTTTACAGATGGTTGCACCGAGTGGTTTCTCGCTTGATCATGCACCCATGACGATAGAGAAAGCGACATTCGGAGCGGGTTGTTTCTGGGGCGTGGAAGAAACTTTTCGAAATCTCAAAGGCGTAACCTCGACCGCGGTCGGCTACGCCGGTGGAACGAAAGAGAATCCCAGTTACGAGGACGTTTGCTCCGACGAAACCGGCCACGCGGAAGTTGTGCAAGTTGAATTCGATCCGTCGCAAATTAAATACGACGAACTGCTCGATGTTTTCTGGTCCAATCACAATCCAACGACTTTGAATCGGCAGGGGCCCGACGTCGGGACGCAATATCGCTCCGTAATTTTTTATCATTCGCCTGAGCAAAAGGCCGCGGCGGAGGCGTCCAGGGAAAAGATTGGGACGAGCGTTCGTTTTAAGCAGCCGGTGGTGACCCGGATTGAACCGGCGCCAAAATTCTGGCGCGCGGAAGAGTATCATCAGCGCTATTTGGAAAAGCGCGGCCAATCGCACTGCGCGATTTGAGGTTGCATGGGCCGCGAAATTATTCGGACAAAAAATTTCGTGGCCGACGCCGCAAATTTCATTGTCGATCTTGCCCATAAAGCGCTGGCTGAGCGGAAAGAGTTCCGCATCGCTCTCTCTGGCGGAAACACGCCGCGGCCGGTTTATTCCGAGGTCGCGCGTATCGTGCGCGATCTTCCCTGGGAACGAATCCTGATCACGTTCGGCGACGAGCGCTGCGTCCCGCCGGATGACGCGCAGAGCAATTATCGCATGGCGCGCGAGACGCTTTTTCTTCCGGCGAGCGTTCCCGACAAATCGGTCATGCGCATGCGCGGCGAAATCGACCCGCAGATCGCGGCTCAACAATATCAGGACGATGTCGATCTTTTGGCCACGCAGCGCGGCGAACAAATTTACCGACACGACTTGATCCTTCTCGGCCTCGGCGACGATGGACACACTGCTTCGCTCTTTCCGGAAACGGTGGCGCTGACTGAAAATGTGCGGCGCGTCGCAGCCAATTTCGTTCCGAAATTCAACGTCTGGCGATTGACGTTTACGTTTCCGATAATCAATCACGCGCGCCAGGTTTGCTTTTTGGTAAACGCAGCCAAGCAAGCAAAGCTGATCGAGCGTGTGCTTGAAGGCGATTCCAAGTATCCGGCGTCGCGCGTAAACCCTTCTTCGGGCGATCTGACGTGGATCCTCGGTCAATGATCCCGCGGCACACTTCGCGCTAAGATCGGCAATTGTGCGCACAATCATTATCACGGGCTCGGCCGGATTGATTGGCTCGGAAACGGTCAGACGCTTTGCCAAAGACGGCGCGCACGTCGTTGGAATCGACAACGACATGCGCGCGCAATTTTTCGGAGCCGAAGCTTCCACCAAAAAGACGCGCGACGATTTGGTTGCGAATATCCGCGGGTACGAGCACACAAACATCGACATCCGCGACGCGAGCGCGGTCACGGAGTTATTCAAAAAGCATCGGGGCAAGATCGACGCGGTTGTGCACACGGCTTCGCAACCGTCGCACGATTGGGCGGCACGCGATCCGCAAACCGATTTCACGGTCAACGCCAATGGCACGCTCAACCTGCTCGAGGCCGCGCGAAATTTTTGTCCGGAAGCGTCGTTCGTTTTTACATCGACAAATAAAGTTTACGGCGACACGCCGAACCGGTTGCCGCTGCGCGAACTGGAAAAGCGGTGGGAAATCGAGCCAGGCCACGAGTACGAGCCGGGAATTTCCGAGACGATGAGCATCGACTACACGAAACATTCGCTCTTCGGTGCGTCCAAAGTCGCGGCCGACATTCTCGTGCAGGAATACGGTCGTTATTTCGGAATGCCGACAGTTTGTTTTCGTGGCGGATGTTTGACCGGTCCGGCGCACGCCGGCACCGAGCTGCATGGGTTTCTTTCTTATCTCATGATCTGTAACGTCAGCGGCCGGCCATATCGCGTTTTCGGATACAAAGGCAAGCAGGTACGCGACAACATCCACAGCTTCGATTTGGTGGAGACATTTGCCGAATTCATTCGCGCGCCGCGAGTCGGCGAAGTTTACAACATCGGTGGAAGCCGCCACTGCAATTGCTCGATGCTGGAAGCGATCGAGCTGTGCGAAGAAATCAGCGGCCGAAAACTAAACTGGAGTTACGAAGAGGCCAATCGCATCGGCGATCACATCTGGTGGATCAGCGATGTCCGAAAATTCCAGGAGCATTACCCGGCTTGGAAATTTCGCTACGGTTTGCGCGAAATTCTCGGCGAAATTTATCGAGCTGTTCGAGCGTAGTTGCCGATCTTAGTACTGCTCGCCTTCTTCAACTGGCGCGACGCGGTCCTCGATTCCCCAGACATGAATCATGACGCCAATCCAGTAGAACACTAGGATGCCGATGCCAAATCCGGCGGAAGCAAAAGCCGCGAGGAGACCGAAAACGATCGCGATTGGTGTGACCAGGAAAAGAAGGATGGCGCCCGTCACTTTGTGGCCTTTGTAGATGTGGCCCAATCCCGGAATAATGCTGAGCAAGATCGCCATCGCGTCGCTCGCTTTCGGCTCCGCGGGCGTGGTCGCTTCACGCGTCCAGTCGCACCGGGTGCAGGACTCGGCATCCTTCGACAGCCACGTACCGCAATAAGGGCACTGCATCGTGTCGGCGCTAATCGGCTGTGGTTCGGTTGGGGCGTCGGTGTATTCCATGCGATTTAAGATCGGTATGTGAACGTCCCAACAGCCGCGCGATTCGTCAAGAAAACTTGCTCCGGTCGGGGATCGAAAATCGCTCGCAAATTTGCCGGCCGCCGAAGAAAATCTGCAAAGTGCCTTCGCTTTCGGAAATAGTTAAATACACCGATAAATATCTTCGTGTTCGTAAAATCCAAGATTGGCCGAATGCGTTAAACGGATTGCAGATTGAAAACTCCGGCCGCGTCACAAAAATTGGCGCGGCGGTAGATGTTTCCGCGCGCGTTCTAACAGCAGCGGCCAGCCGGCATATCGATCTTTTGCTCGTTCACCACGGTTTGTTTTGGCCTGGTTTGCAAACCGTCACGGGCGCGTTCCATCGACAATTGAAAGTCGCGTTTGAAAATGGCATCGCTCTTTATAGCGCGCATCTCCCGCTCGACGTTCACCCGGAAATAGGCAATAACGCGCAGCTGGCGGCGGCGCTTGGATTCAAATCGACGAAACCGTTCCTGGAAGAAAAAGGGGAGCTGGTTGGATTGCGAATCAGAAACGCATCACCGCGAGCAGAATTGATCCGCAAACTCAGAAGAGTATTACGCGGCCCGATCAAGACCTTCAATTTCGGACCAAAAGAAACAACCAGGATCGGTATCGTCACCGGCGCGGCTGGCTCGGAAATTTATCGTGTCGCGCAAGAAAAGATCGACATGTTCATCACCGGAGAAGCGCCGCATTGGGCGGCAGTGGCGGCGGAGGACCTGGGAATGAATCTGGTGCTCGGCGGTCATTACGCGACCGAGACCTTCGGCGTCAAAGCGCTGGCTGCGCATCTTTCGAAACGGTTCAAAGTTCCGTGGGAGTTTCTCGATTTTCCGACCGGTCTTTAAGCGTCGCAGCACGGGTGCGTTTGAAGTTTTTCCTTTCGTAAACCCTGAGACGTTGTTCTTTGTTCGCCGATGGCTCTGGCGCCAACTCAGCGAATAAGCACGCGCGCGACCGGAATTGTCGGCGTGGCAATTCTTTGCAGCCGCGTTCTCGGTCTCATTCGCGAACTGCTGTTCGCCGGACTCTTCGGGGCGGGCAGAAATCTTGACGCGTTTTTGATGGCCTTTCGGGTGCCGAACATGTTGCGCGACCTTTTTGCCGAAGGCGCGCTTTCCGCGGCCTTTATAACAACGTTTTCAAAAAAGATCGCCACCGAAGGCGATGAATCCGCGTGGCGACTTGCAAATAAAGTCGCAACGCTCACCGCCGTTTTCATGAGCGCGGTCACCTTGTTAGGCATCGTCTTTGCACCGCAACTGATCGAAGTGATGACCTGGTGGAGCTGGTCGCCGGAAAAAACCGAGCTGACGATCCTGCTCACACGGATCATGTGGCCGTTTATCCTGCTGGTGTCGCTCGCGGCGCTGGTCATGGGAATGTTGAACGCGAAACAAGTGTTTGGGCCGCCCGCGATGGCATCGAGTTTTTTTAATCTCGGGTCGATTATCGGCGGCGTGGGGCTTGGCTGGTGGCTTGATCCACAGTTTGGCGCGCGTTCCCTCATTGGGCTATCGATCGGCACACTCATAGGCGGTCTGTGGCAGCTGACCGCGCAATTTCCATCGCTGCGGCGTGTCGGCTACAAATACCGGCCCGATTTTCAATGGCGCGACGAAGGCGTGCGGACTGTCCTTGGATTAATGGCGCCAGCGGTGATTGCCGCCAGCGTCGTGCAGGTAAACGTGCTCGTTAACAGCGGCTTCGCTGCGCGACTCGGCGACGGGCCGGTAAGCTGGCTCAACATCGCCTTTCGTTTGATGCAATTGCCTCTCGGAATTTTCGGTGTGGCAGTGGCGACGGTTACTTTGCCGTTGGTTTCGCGCAGCGCCGCCGTCGGCAACACCAGCGAGTTTCGTTCCGCGCTCGCGCATTCAATCCGGCTTGTCCTGTTGCTGACAATTCCCGCGGCCATCGGTCTCATCATTTTGGCCGAGCCGATCATTCATTTGATCTACGAGCACGGCCGTTTCACGCCTTACGCGACTACTCAAACGGCGGCCGCGTTACAGTTTTACGCCATCGGCCTCGCCGGATATTCCGCGGACAAAGTGCTCGCGCCCGCGTTTTACGCTTTGAACAAACGCTATGTGCCGATGTTCGTAACGTTGACTTCAATCACAATAAATTTTTCTCTTAACTGGTTCTTTACCTTTTATCTCCATTGGGGACATCGCGGCCTCGCCTTCTCCACCAGCATGGTCGCGATCACGAATTTCTTTTTTCTTTATTCGATGATGCGCCATTACACCGGCCGGCTCGAGACCGGAGCGATGTTTCAAACTGTTGCCAAACTTTTATTGGCAGGAGCCGGACTTGCCGCCATTTGCTGGTTTGCATCTGCGTTTTTCTTTTCCGCCCACCCTCATTTGGCGGTGTGGAAGAATTTTCTCGCGCTGATGGTTACGATTGCCGTTGGCGCCGGAGCATTTTTCGGAGCGGCCTACTTGCTGCGCGTTGCCGAAGTGCACGACGTCGTCGAGCTAGTCCGGCGTCGTCTGCGCCCGTGAAATTTTATCCGAGCGCTTGATCGAGATCTTCGATCAGATCGTCGGCGTTCTCGAGGCCGATTGATAATCGCAGCAAGCCTTCTGGCGAAGTTGTACCTGGCCCTTCAATCGAGGCGCGGTGCTCGATCAGGCTTTCCACGCCGCCAAGACTGGTTGCGCGAGTAAAAATTTTTGTTTTCACCGTGACCGATATCGCAACATCGCGTCCGCCCTTGACCTCAAACGAAAGCATCCCGCCAAACATCGACATCTGCTTCGCCGCGATGTCGTGGCCGGGATGCGAACTTAATCCCGGATAATGCACGAGTTTCACTTGTCGATGTTGCGCCAGAAAATTCGCGACCTTTGCCGCGTTTTCCGAGTGCGCGCGCATTCGCCACGGGAGGGTGCGCATGCCGCGCAAAATCAACCAGCAATCGAAAGGTGAGGGAACGGCGCCGCCGGAGTATTGGATGTCGCGAACGCGCTGAAAAAACTCGTTGCCGGTCTTTGCGACCACGATTCCGCCGAGCACGTCGCAATGGCCGCCGAAATATTTCGTGGTCGAGTGCAGAATAAGATCGGCGCCGAGATCAAATGGCCGTTGCAGCACGGGCGCCCAGGTATTGTCGCAAACGCAAAGCGCACCCGCCGCCTGCACGACTTTGGCGACCGCGGCAAGGTCGACAATCTTCAGGAGCGGATTCGACGGCGTTTCCACCCAGGCCAGCTTGGTCTTCGGTCGCACCGCTTTTTTCACCGCGCTTAGATCGCTCATGTCGATGGAATCGGCTTCGAGTCCCCAGCGCAGAAAAATTTCGCGCAGCAATCGCGACGTGCCGTAGTAGGCGTCGACATGGGCGAGGATGTGATCTCCGGGCGCGAGTGCCTGGAAAATGGCCATGGTAGCTCCGCTTCCCGAAGCGAACGCAGCCGCTCCGGTACCGCCCTCGAGCGCCGCGACTCCCTGCTCGAGCGCCTGGCGATTGGGGTTGTTGTTGCGCGTGTACATGAACCCGCGCGAGTAGGTGCCTTCGATGTCGCGTTCGAAAGTGGTGGAGAGATGAATGGGCGCCGAGACGGCGCCGGTAGCCGGATCTATGTCGTGTCCGGCATGCACGGCCAGAGTTTCGATTTTCATTTTCTTTTGCTCGCTGAAGTTACGATTCAAAACGCGATTGTCGATCTTGTCCCGAGGTTTTCGATTTGACGCCCGCCGCATTCGCGGTCAAATAGAATCCCCTTTCGAATGTTATAACATTCTCGTTCGCCTTCATGCACATTTACGACGACGAAGTGTTTCGGATGGCCTGTGACCAGTTTCAGGTCATCGCCGAATACCTCAGTATCGACAAGAACGATCGCGACCGCTTGATGTTTCCCAAGCGCGCGATCGCGGTCACGCTGCCGGTGCACATGGATGACGGCAGCACCAAAACTTTCCAGGGTTATCGCGTTCAACATCACTTGACTCTCGGTCCGACCAAGGGCGGGACGCGTTTCGCTCCAACATTGTCGATGGGCGAAACGGCTGCGCTCGCCATGTGGATGAGTTGGAAATGCGCGCTGGCGAATTTGCCTTACGGCGGCGCCAAAGGCGGTATCGCGGTCGATCCCTTGAAATTATCGCGCGCCGAACTGGAAGCGCTCTCGCGCCGTTACATGCAGGAGATGATCCCGTTCGTCGGCCCGCATACCGACATCATGGGCCCGGACATGGGCACAAACGAGCAGATCATGGCTTGGTTCATGGACACCTACTCGGTTTATCAAGGTTACGCCGTGAGTGAGATCGTCACCGGCAAGCCCGTTTCGATCGGTGGAACGGAAGGCCGCCGCGAAGCAACCGGTCGCGGTGTCGTTTACTTGGTCGAACGCGCGATGGACATGCTGAAAATGGATCCGGAAAAATGCACCGCTATCGTGCAAGGCTTCGGTAACGTCGGTTCAGTCGCGGCCCTCTCGCTCGGTTTAAAGAGCGGCGTCAAAATTGTCGGCATCAGCGATGCGATGGCGGCGTTCTACAATCCGAAAGGGATCGATATCAAAGCAGCCGAGCAACACGTTTTCAAAAAAGGAAACTTGCGCGCCTTTACCGGTGGTGAGCGCGTCGATCCGAACGAGCTACTCGTCATGCCGTGTGATGTACTTGTCCCGGCTGCAGTCGATCGCGTGATTAATGGAAAAAATGCCGGCAAGTTGAAGTGCCGGATTCTGGCGGAAGGCGCGAACGGACCGACAACGCCGGAAGCGGATTTAATTCTGGAGAAGCGCTGGGATGAGGTCTTCGTCATTCCGGACATTCTCTGTAACGCCGGCGGCGTGATTGTCTCCTATTTCGAATGGGTGCAAGGGCTGCAAAGTTTTCGTTGGAGCGAAATCGAGGTGACCGACAAGCTCTTCCGCATTCTAGAGGGTTCGTTTAGCCAGGTCATTAAGCGCGCGAAGGAACACAAGATCTCGCATCGGACCGCCGCCATGGCCATCGGGGTCGATCGTGTCCTTCGAGCCAAGGGCGCGCGTGGTCTGTTCCCATGAACCGCAATGAAGTTCTCCCATCGCGAAGATAAACGGGAAAATCGGCTGCTCGATATTTTAACGGACGAAGAAAACGGCCTGCGCCTTGTCATCTCGCGGCTCGGCGCCGAATTGGTGAGCGTTGCGCGCAAGAACCAAGCCGGGGAATGGGTTGGTTTTCTTTATCGCGACAACGAGATCGCCCCGCCGGAGAAAGGATGGGCAAATCACGCCACGGTGATGGGTTACTATCTGCACCGCCTCAAAGACGGGCGCAGTTTATATCGCGGTCAGGAAATCAAAGGCGGCACCCACAGTTTTCTTAGATCTAAGGTATGGCAGCTCGCCGAACCTAAGATCGGAAACGGCGCTCTAACATATCGGATCACTCCGCGAGACTTCTCCAAGACAGATTACCCGTTGCGTGTCGGGCTCGATCTCACATATAAGATCGACAATGATAAGGTTAGCGTCGTGTTCGATTTTAAAAATGAGGAGCCCAAACTGAGCGCGCATGTTGCGTTTGGGTTGCATCCCGGGTTTGCTGCGTCTTCGTTCGATTCTTTTCGATTTCAAATGCCGGCTGGCAAATATCGGCGCCATTTTTCTCCCGGAAACTATCTCTCGGAAGAAACCGAGGAGATTGATTTTGGTGGCGGCGAGATGCTGTTCCCGAAAAAGGAGTTGCCCGGTTCCTTTATTCTCGAATTTGTCGATGTACCAAAACGCGAGTTTGTTTATGTCGATCCGCCAAGCGGGCGCTCGGTGATTGTCGATCTAACCGGCGTTCCTTATCTCACTCTGTGGTCGGACGGCGGACCATTTCTCTGCATCGAGCCGTGCTGGGGCCTGACAGATCATCATCAACAACGGGCTTTCGAAGACAAGGAAGGCATTCGAGAAATTGTTGCCGGCGGGGAATTGCGCGCCGCGTTCACCATGCAACCGCGGCTCGCTCTTCCAAATTGAATCATGCGTCTCGCCACCATTCTACCGGAGAATGCGCCCAAACCGATCGCGGCGGTTGCGGTCGATAAGCAAAACTGGATCGGGCTCCATCCGTTTCTCAGTTTCTTTGGGGCAAAAGATTTGCCGGAGAACCTGGGCGCGCCGCTGGAGTGGTTTCTTCCGATTCTGCAGCCGCGATTTTCGGAACTTACGCGCAAGGTGAACGATTGGCCGGAGCACGGCAGGGTCTTTGAGAAGAAAGGCGGGAAGACTTTGCGGGTGCGCAGATTTTTTCCTCCGGTCGTTCGCCCATCCACCTTCCGCGATTTCTACGCTTTCGAGCAGCATGTACGCACCGCTCGCCAACGCCGCGGACTCGAAATGATCCAGGCGTGGTATGAAATTCCGGCTTTCTATTTTGCAAATCCAAACTCGTTCGTCGGAAACGACGCGGAAATTTCCGCGCCTGCCGGTTCGAACGAATTGGATTACGAGCTCGAACTTGGCATCATCATCGGAAAGCGTGGCCGCAACATCGCTCCGGCGCAGGCGTGGGACTACGTGGCCGGATTTACCATTATCAACGACTTCAGTGCGCGCGATCTGCAACGTGCGGAGATGGAGGTCGGGCTGGGACCGGCCAAGGGAAAAGATTTTGCCACGGCGATCGGTCCAATTTTGGTGACGCGCGACGAGTTTGCCGACAAGATCGATCGGGAAAGGATCTCGCTCGAAATGCGCGCACGATTGAACGGAAACCAACTGTCTTGGGGAAACAGTTCAACGTTATTTCATTCCTTTCCTCGAATGATCGCGCAAGCGTCGCGCGACGCCGACCTTTTTCCCGGCGATTTAATTGGCAGCGGCACGGTCGGCGGCGGTTGCATTCTTGAGCTCGGTCCGGAAAACACCGGCGGCTGGTTGAAAGCGGGAGACGTCGTCGAACTGGAGATCGATCGCATCGGCATTCTGCGCACTCGCGTGGCGGCGGGCTCCGGCTAATTGTGAGCGGTTGACGAAAGACATGATCGCGCGCTGAGTTCAATCCATGCCTGCTTCGCTTCGCGCCTTGCTCGAGCGGTCGATTGATTACGCCGGAATGTTCCCGCCGTGCAGCATCGAGCTTGAACCGGCGCTCAAAAATCAAGCCGAATATGTGCGCTCGCCCGATGCCTGGATGCTTTCCACCTTTGTTTTGCCGGTCGCGCAGTTCGAGGCGGCCGAGAAAAGTCTTTCCCAATTTGATCCGAAACATCCGCTGCGTATTTCCGCGCTTGGACCTAAAACTGAAAACACTAATAGTTTTATCGACGCGTTAAAAACGGCAACGCAAGCGATCCGTTCGTTTCAAGCCCAACATGTCGATCTTGTCTTGGTCGTGCAGTTAGAAATGCTCCTTCCTCAAAATGTCGATCTTAAGGAGCTGAATGAGGCGAGATCGGTCATTGGTGATTTGAAACTGCAAGCGTTTTGGGAAGCGCCGGCTGATGCCGCAGAGGAGACAATCGCTTTGCTGGCGGGACATAATTCCAAAACAAAGGCGACCGCATTCGGTTTCAAATTGCGCACCGGCGGCGTGACGGCGGATGCGTTTCCGGTTTCGATTCAAATCGCGCGCGCGCTGATCGCGGCGGCTAAACATCACGTGCCGATTAAATTCACGGCCGGACTTCATCATCCGGTCCGGCAATTTCGAGATGAAGTGCAAACGAAGATGCACGGATTTCTAAACGTGCTCGGCGCCGGTGTGCTCGCGGCCGAGCATCAGTGGAACGAACAACAAACGGTAGCCATGCTCGAAGACGAAGATGCGGCCGCGTTTTCTTTTCACGACACCGTCTTTGCCTGGAACGAATGGGAGATCACGATGGATCGGATCAAAGCGCGCCGAAAATTGGTGACTTCGTTCGGCAGCTGCAGCTTCGACGAGCCACGCGAAGATTTACGCGCCTTGAATTTTCTTTGATCATGCCGCGCAAATCTTTTATCGAAGTCGCGCCTGATTCGCATTTTCCGATTGAAAATCTTCCGTTCGGAATTTTTAAACCGCGGCAAGGCGCGGCCCGCGTCGGCGTCGCGCTTGGCGAGCACGTTGTCGATCTTTCAGTCTTGGAAGAGGGCGGACATTTCCAATCGCCCGAATTTAAAGATCAAGATGTGTTCTCGCAGACTTCACTGAACGCCTTTCTTGCGCTGGGGCGGCCGGCCTGGCGCAAAGCGCGGGAGATCCTGCAACATCTTCTCGACGCCGGCACGCCGACTTTGCGCGATGATGCAAAACTTCGTGAGCGCGTGTTTCATCGACAACGCGACGTGACGATGCAGTTGCCGGCGCGTATTGGCGACTACACCGATTTCTATTCGTCGTATCACCACGCGCACAATGTCGGCACGATGTTGCGCGGCCCGGAGAACGCGCTCATGCCAAATTGGAAATGGCTGCCGGTGGCCTACCACGGCCGCGCCAGCTCCATCGTCGTCAGCGGAACCGAAGTGCAGCGACCGAAAGGTCAGCTCAAGCCGCCCGACGCAACGACGCCGGTTTTCGGTCTAACCAAAAGTCTGGATTACGAATTGGAAATGGCGTTCTTAATTGGACCGGGAAATTCGTTAGGCGAGCCGGTGCCTGTCGATCGCGCGGTCGATCATATATTTGGATTCGTTTTGATGAACGACTGGAGCGCTCGCGATATTCAGGCGTGGGAATATCAGCCGCTCGGTCCGTTTCTGGCGAAAAACTTTTGCACGAGCATTTCGCCATGGGTGGTGACGCTGGAAGCTCTCGAACCTTTTCGAAAGCCGCTGCCAGCACAAGATCCCGAACCGCTTCCTTATCTTCGCGCGAAGAACGATTTCACCTTCGACGTGAAGCTCGAAGCGGGTTTGCAACCCGCCAACATGAAAGCGGCGCATGTCATTACGCGCACAAACTTCCAAAATCTTTACTGGAGCGTTTCGCAACAACTCGCGCACCACACCGTCGGTGGTTGCAATCTTCAGCCCGGCGATTTGCTCGCGAGCGGAACGATCAGCGGCGCGACCGAAGAATCGCGCGGCTGCATGCTGGAATTAACCTGGCGCGGCGCCAACCCGCTCAAATTGCCAAATGGCGAGACGCGCAAGTGGCTCGAAGATCGCGATGTGCTCGCGATTACCGGTTGGTGCGAGGGCGAAGGATACCGAGTCGGCTTCGGTGAGGTAAGCGGACGAATACTCGGAAGTGACAAGTGACAAGTCGCATGTGACGAGATTTGCACGGATCATATCCTGGATTGGGCATCCGCTCGTATTTGTAACGGTTTGTGTTGGAATCGTCGTCTTCACACAGCTCGAATCACGCGCGGCGATGCCGATCCTGGCCGCATTGGTTCTGTCGGTAATTGTCCCGACCGCGATTTTACTTTTCCTCGGCGTTCGTTCCGGCCGATGGCTGGACGCTGATGTTTCGGTGCGCGAAGAACGCACCCGCTTTTATCCGGTCGCGATCCCGCTTTCCGCGGTGGGGACAGCGATGAGCTGGCTGGTAGGCGCGCCGCGCTACATTCTTCGCGGCGGCATCGTGACGTTGCTCTTGCTCGTGACAGCGGCAATTACCAACCTGTGGCACAAAATCTCGCTGCACACTTTATTTGCGAGCTATTGCACGGTGGTTCTGTTTCGCCTCAACCCTATCTACGGGCTGGCTTCGCTTCTTCTGGCAGCGCTGGTTTTTTGGGCCCGACTTTTCCTCGCCCGCCATTCTTTTGCGGAGACGCTTGGCGGCGCGGTCCTTGGTGTTGCTGGCGGAGTTGCTACGGCGTGGTTGTCGATCTAACAAATGCCAATGGAACCATACGAAGCGCGCTCGTTTCGGTTCGTTGAGTTGTTGTCGATCAAAGACTGGCGGATGAAGCTTTACGGAATCGCATGGCATCGAGAGTTGCCGCGACCGGAATTACTCGAGGCAGCGAGACGCGTCGCGGCCGACACATTGGCGAAGGAGACCGCGAACAATTACAAAGTCGGTTTCATCGGCGCGCACGATGGACGGAACGCGTGTTTTGTCTTTGTCGATTTCTGGGGCAACGAAAACGAACTGTTTCATCGCGTGTTCCTTTCCCGTGGCAACGAGCCGCAAGCTTTAAGTCCCTGGAAAATTTCCGATTCATCGGTGTGCGTTTGGGACTTGCGCCTGCAATCCTTCGAGCGCGACGCCTGGATAAAACACGTCCTGAAAAACACGGATGCTCCCGACTTCGATTCCTACTTGCAGGAACGCATGAATGGCGATGCCTGACGAATCAAAACGCTTTCGTCGACCGAAGTTGCTCAGTAAGTTTGGCGCGGGGCCTGTAGCTCAGCGGTTAGAGCAGGGGACTCATAATCCCTTGGTCCCAGGTTCGAATCCTGGCGGGCCCAGCTAATTTCAGATTCCAGATTGCAGTTGGGTGCTGGGCGTTCCGATTCCCGAGCGGCCGCAGGTCGATCCATCGACCGGACGCCGGCGCAGGCGCCGCGGTTTTTGACGTTTGCTGGGCAAAATGGAACCGGAAAGCTCTTCCGGGTTGCGAATAAGCGGTAAAAAAGGTGTGTTTTACCTGTGAGAATCCGTTGACAACTTCCCCTGGCGTCCCAATAATAACGCGTGTTGAAGAAATTCATCCCGCAAAAAACGATTTCGTCGATCGGAGAAGGGTCGCTGAATTCGGGGGGTGAACAAACCAACCGCAGCGCCTACGGCGACCAACCAAGAACATCAACAACCGATTATCAAAAATTTATGGCTGAACATTCCGGCAAAGACGTGCTTTCGAGCGACGTTGAAATCAAAGGCTCGATCAAGTTTCAAAAAGAGCTATTGATCGACGGCAAAGTCGAAGGCGAAATTAATTCCGAAGGCGTGCTGACAATCGGTGAGAACGCCGACATTCGCGGCGAAATCAAGACGAAGTCGATCATGGTTTTCGGCAAGGTCCAGGGAAACATCACGGTGAGCGAGCGCTGCGAATTGAAGTCGAAATGCACGCTGCAGGGTGATTTGAAAGCGGCCCGGCTCATCATCGAAGAGGGAGCCACTTTCATCGGCAAATCGGAGGTCTCCAGCGGGACGAGCGTCAAAGCGGCGAGCCGGCCGGAAGTCGTTCGTCACGAAGACTCGGCCAAGCCTGCCTTTGCGGCTCGCGCTTAATTTAGCTTAGACACCTTCGCCTTCTGAACTAGTGATCAAGTCTTCGCCTGCCAAGGCCAATGTGGAATGTCCGCATTGTGGCTTTAAGCAGATGGAGTATGTGGCGGCGAAAAGCACGATGTGCCGCCAGTGCGGCCGTTCTTTTTCCCCATCGGCGCCGAAACCGGAACTGAAGCTGTGCCCGAAAGAGAATGTCTCTTCCCCGGCGGAGGTAGCCGCGCCCAAACGATTCGAGGGACTTTGGAGCCGGCCGCGAAGTCGCGCCGTGGCGTGTTTCGAATGTAAGCGGAAACACGAAGTCAGTGACGCCGCCACATCGACAAACTGCCCCGGGTGTAGCGCACATATCGATCTTCGTGATTACAAAATCACGACCAGCTTCAGTCGGACCATTCGGACTCGTGGCGATATTCATCTTACCGCCAAAGGCGACCTAAGCAGCACGAGCGTGATTTGCCAATCGGCCCTGATCGAAGGGAAACTGCGGGGAAACCTTCAATGCGACGAATCGGTTACGATTGACTTTACCGGAAAAATTCCCGGCCGCCTCACCGCCAAACATGTGATCATTGAGCGAAAAGCCGATATTCAATGCTTTCGTCGCGTGACGGTCGGAAGCATGGACATCAAAGGACGAATGTCGGCGGAAATTGTCGCGACCGGTGCGGTGACTATTCACAAGACCGGCACGCTGGACGGCAACGTGACGGCGAAATCCATCGCGATAGAAAAAGGTGGAATCTTTTCCGGCCAACTCGTGATTGGCCAGGCCGGTCTCACGCAAGGAGAGTTGTTGCCCGAACAAAAGCCGGCTGCTGCGAGCAAGTCGAAAACAGACACGCCGGTCGCAGCCGCTCATCCGTTACCAGCGACTTAGTTTCATCTCGATGGAAAGGCTGCATCCACGCAGTCCTTACGAGAAGCTCGGCGGGTACGTGCATCTGCCGCGTTTGATCGACAAGGCGAAACTGCATCGCCAGGGATTGCTCAACGGCTACAACTACAAAACGGTCGGCTTCGACAAACATTTGCTGGCGTTCTTGAAGATTGATGGCGACGCTTTTGAAGAGACTGTTCATCGACTTGAAAAGGACGATGCGATTTTGCAGTGGGTCCAAAAAAATTGCGTTCGGCATTCCGCCGACGCGATTGAACAATGGAACCAGGCGATGATTTCGCGTCACCCCGACACCGCGGCAAAGAAAGCGCGGTTCACCCATTTTCTGAAAGAATCGGGTGGCAACGGCCGCAAAGACATCCGGACCTACTTTGATTTAATCGAATTCGGCGAGGGCCGGCTAAAATAAAGATCGACAACTACTAACATCGACAGGTTGCGAAGTTGTCGCCAAAGGCAGCGGTGACTACAACTTTCGGAAAACTTCGTCGGCTTTTTCGAGCGTTTCCTTGCTGCCTATGTCGAGCCACTGACCCTTGATCTGGAACGTCTTTACCGGCTTACGCGTGTAAAGCCATTGCAGAAACCGCCCGGGTTGGTCGGGATTGTTTCCAGCGGCGAGATAAGTGGTGAAGAGCGGGAGCACTTCGCGCGAATAGTAATAAAGCGCGATCGCGGCCAAAGGGCTTTGCGGTTTCTCCGGCTTTTCCTCGAAATGGGTGATGGTTCCATGCTGGTCAATCGTTACTACACCGTACTTCTTCATCGCCTCGAGATTTCCAACGTCGTAAACCGCGACGGTCGCTTGCGTATTTCGGGCATATTCGACAAACTCAGCGAGCGGCTGATTCAAAAGATTATCGCCGGCGACGATGATCAAATCGTCGGTCCCCAAATTTTCACGGGTGAGGACGAGATTGATATCGCCGATTGCGCCTAACTTATCGTCATCGCTTTTCGAACCGTCGTTGATGATCTTGATCTTGAGGCCACGATGTCGATCTTGATAACCGTTCGCCCAAACTTGGAAGTCGCTCGCGAACTTGTCGTTAGTCACGATGCAGACCGTTCCAAGACCCGGAACGGTCGCGAGATTATCTAAAAGCCATTCGATGATCGGTTTGCCTCCGACTTCGAGTAACGGCTTGGCTTTGTTGAGGGTGAGGGGATAAAGCCGGGTTGCGTATCCGGCCGCGAGAATGAGCGCGTTCATGCGAATGCCGGACGATAAGCGGGCGACGAAAACGCGCTAGTCGATTGCGCGTCTGCCAGAATCAGAGCGCGACTGCATTCAATGCTGCAGCTTGGAGATGCCGCTGCAGCGCAGCGATGCGGTGCGAATCTGTAATCTTCCCGCGAGCTGCGCTATCCGTGACATAAAAGGTGTCAATAGCGGCCCCTTTTTGTGTGTTGATGCGTGAGAGAACAATGTTCACTCCTTCACGACCGAGGCAGGAGAGCAGATCGTAAAGCAAACCGAGCCGATCTGGTGTTTCGATTTGGATGAGGGTGTAGGCAGGATGCGCCTTGTTGTCGACGGCGATGGTTGTCGGAAATTCCACTTCCTGCGCCCGACGATGATGGAGTTGATGCCGGGCTTTCTCCATTAACGGCGCAAAGTCGAAGTTTTCGTCCTCGAGCGCGCTGTGCAGCGCTTTTTCCACCAGGGCAAGATCGCGCTGGTCGGTCACGGCGCGTCCTTTGGTGTCGCAGACGCGAAAAATATCGAGAACAGTGTGATCGCCGCGCGTGAAAATGTCGGCGCTCAAAATGTTGAGCGGCACGATGGAAAACGATCCGGCAATTTTTGCCAGCAGTTGTTGACGGTCCCACGTGCAAACGGAAGCGACGCTGTG
>DASYVQ010000023.1:0-1958 GCA_035936875.1 Chthoniobacterales bacterium | reverse complement strand
CGGTCCAGCACGTGGAATCGAAATCATCTTGACGCTTGACGACAAAGCTTTTGAAGGGTCGGGGGCCTTCCTCCTCGGCGCCGTTCTCGACCGATTCTTTTGCGAATACGCCGCTTTCAACAATTTTACACAGCTCGTCGTGCGAACGAGCGAGCGCGGAGAGATCATGCGTTGGCCAGCGCGAATCGGCGTCGGGAGGCCGTTGTGACTTATTTCGATGAGCTCGAGCGCGAGCCTTGGCGCTTCGATTTCTTTGATATGATGCGTCGCGTCGAGCGCTCCCTCGGCACGTCATTACCGGCCCTACCCAATAGCGACAATTCGAAAACAACGACTCCAATGCGTGGGCCACGGCCACGTATCGGCGATAGCGGATCGCGAAGGGAAGAAGTTATTCAAATCCGCGGACGCGACTTGAGCGTATCGTTCGGGCAGGATCCATGGATGGAATTTCCGGCTTCGAATATCTACGAACTGCAGTGGCGCCCAACAAAGCCAGTTGATGTTATCAAGCGCGACATCGAAGCCGAATTTGACTCCGACGAAATTGCCCCAGCACCAGATAGAGTTCACGTTGTCGTCAGATTCCTCGGTCTGCTTGGCCCGCAGGGCGCATTGCCTCTGACGACAACCGAAGAAACGCATGGATGGCTTGTCGAGCGCGACTCTTCCTTCGCCCATTTTCTTGATGTTTTCAATAATCGCTTCTTACAGCTCTTCTATCGCGCGTGGGCGGATTCCCGTCCAATCGTTCAACATGATCGCGTCGATTACGATCGTTTCAGAGACTATGTGGTTTCCGTGATCGGCACGGGATCACCCGCTTTTGCCAATCTCGACACCGTGCCGCGAGGAGTTCCGCTCTACGCCGGAATCCTTGGTTCGCAAACGAAATCCGCGTCGCGCCTTCGCAGCGTGATCCGTGGGCTGTTCGATGTCAATGTCGAAATAGATCAGCTCGTGGGTTCGTGGTTGACCTTTGATCCGTCGGAGCAGTCATCGCTCGGTTCGTGCAACAGCGTATTGGGTGACACTTTATTAGTAGGAGCGGCGTCGTTCAGCGTGCAAGATAAAATCCGGGTTCGTCTGTTCGTCAAGGACATGGTTTGTTACCGGCGCTTCTTGCCTACCGGTGCGGACTGTCGAGTGCTTGTCGATCTTTTGTTTTTTTACATTGGTGACGAGATCGATTGGGACGTAGAGCTTGCTCTACCAGCACGGTATGTTACGCCGGTCCGTCTTGGCGAGTCCGGACAACTCGGCTGGACAGGCTGGATGTCGCCCAATTACCCGCCAAATCAGCATCGCTGCGATGCGCGTTTTAATCCTGCGGAGCGGGCACGGCGTGAAGTTGAAATAGCCCGCAATACAGAAGGAAAAACGGCTAGATGACTGACATTAGCCTAGAAGCCGTCGCCGGCAAACTTAATCGAATTGGCTACGACGCCTTCCTCCAAGCGTTGCGTCAGGCGAAGCGAGCAGGCAATCGCAATGTCGAGCTCGCTCACTGGCTATGGCACATTTTACAAAAAGAAGGCACCGACCTTGATCTGACTGCCGACTATTTCAAGATTGATCGAACGAAGCTTTTTGATGATCTGGATCGCGTGGTGCGAGAATTTCGCGAGAATGAAACAGAGATGCCCGGCGTGTCGAACACGGTTATTGATATGCTCGATCGTGGCTGGCACTACGCGACTTTGTTTTTTGGGGAGACCCAAATCAGAAGCGGGCATCTTCTTGCAGCCGCCTTGAAATCCATCGAATTGAAGCGCGCGCTCCTGACACTTTCAGCCGAATTTGACAAGATCAATGGTGACGTGTTGACGGACAAATATCAGGCGATTTGGGAAGGTTCCGAGGAAGAGAATCTGCGTCCGCTGGACGGCTCGGATCGTACGGCCGCCATCCTACCGGGCGCCGAGAAACGGAAGGGTCAGACCGCGCTTGACCGCTTT
>DASYVQ010000022.1:0-5987 GCA_035936875.1 Chthoniobacterales bacterium | reverse complement strand
GCGACGGCTCGAAGCAAAGGAACTTGCTGTTCGGGTAAGTTTGGCGGAGTCGAGGAATCTCGTCGGCATAGTTCGCTCCTACGATCACAACGTTTCGAATCTGATCCGCTGAGACGTGTAAGTATCGATGCAGTCGACGTTCGACCTCCAATTGAGTCGCATCCCACGCCGGAGGCAGTTCCATTTCTGGATGTCGCATATATTCCCGACCCAAGCGTTTCCTTAGCAAGGTGGTGAGCGGTCGGTGCAAAGGCCGCACGACATCCCAAAATGCTTTCGAGAGGGTAGCGTTCATAAGCATCATTAAGAGAGTTTCGCGCGGTTGTCAGACGGCGCGTGGGATCTTCTGCTGGTCAAGCTGGGACAAGAGCCTTTCCCGCAACTGCGGGTCTCGATCGTATTGGTGCAGGACGGGGACGACCGCACCGGTTTCGTTGATGACATGATCATCCTGGTCGAACCGCAAACTGCTCATGCGCACCGGGCCCAATGTAATGACCGGTCCACGACGGTTTTCGTGGATCGTGATTTTCGGAAATACGCCTTCCAGCACGAGGTAATTGTGAACGCCCTGATCTCCATCCGCAGCTCGAAGACTTTTCACGCCCATGGTTCGCGAAACCATTCGGCTGAGGTAATCCATCATGCCCAGCACGTCCCCGAAGACTGTGCCTGCGCACGAAACGGTTTTGTCCGTCCATCGCCCCAGCATTTCTGAACCGAACTGACTGGTAATCCAACGAATGTGATGCGGACAGATCCCGAGTTTGTTGGCTTCCTCTTCCAGAAAAACATGCAACCCCGGAGTCTGGTCCCAACCGAATGGGTCTGCTTGAAATAACACGTCCCGACAATCGGTAAGAAAAACATTCTCATACTCGCTGCCATGCGTGCGGAGGAAATCCAGGTAAAGAAGGTGCCGACGATAAAACAGGTGGAAGACAATATGCGCGAGCCGCTCCTTGGCGCTCTGCGAAATGCCGCTCGCGAAAAGTCGCTTCCAAATCCACCACAGCCGCGCTGCCCGATTGGCGACATGCTCTCCTGGAAAGAGGAAGGGCACCACGCGCGCGCCCCAGTCTTTGAGTTGGCGAATGGATTCGGTACTCAGCGCGCTCGCGAAGACGACGACATCGCCGTCGAAGCCGGTCCTTTGCAGTGACCGAAAGAACGGTTCCAAGGCCGGATATCTAATCCGGTGGACCATGGTTAGAATCAAATTACGTTTCATGCGACCCAACATCGCCTGGGTGAACGCGATTCACGTTTTTCGCGCGAGGACATAGCAATTGTGGCGGAGCACATCTGCTGGCACGTCGGAAAGAGTCTTGGAGGTTGCGATGATCGTGGCGCCACACTGCTGAAACCACCATGCGATATCCATCATGCGCGGCAAATGAACCGCATCGGTGTCGATGCCGTGAACCAAGCCTTTCAGCTCACTCGGATGGGTATTGATCCAGAATGCACCCGGCGGTGAACTCCGTGCTCGTGCCTTCCATCGTGGGGCGAACCAATACAGATCAAGTAAGTGTCCGATGAGATCTGCAATCGCAAGTGAAGCGAGCTTTTTTCGCAGACGCCGTGGCGTTTTGCCGTAATAAAAGCTTGGGGGAAAACCCTCCCCGTCGACAAAATCTGGACAGATCACGGCGACTAATCCTCCTGGTTTACAAAGTGTCCACATGCGTTCGAGATACTCGGTTGGGTCGACAATGTGCTCAATGGTGTAGAGGCTCGCCACGACGTCGAAATGTTCGGTTGGATCAGCTTCGATTGATAGAAAACGACCACGCGGGAACTTTCGCCGATTCCGATCAAGCAACTCCTTGCTGTAATCCATTCCGGTGTAAACGCCTCCGCGTGCTTCGACAAACGGGCATAAGTGAGCTGTCCCGCAGCCGAGTTCCACAACAGTCATACCAGGCTCGACACGGCCGGCGAGGTCACAGTGAAACGGTTGAAGCTCAAGGGTGTATTGAGTCGCCGCCTGATCCGCGATCTCGTAGTAAGAATCGGGTGGATTTGCGTAATACTCCATGAGCTTCGACCGAAGCGCCGAAATCTCTCCCGGCTCTAATTCGGCCAATCGACGGACTTTGATGCTCACGATACCAACAACAATTTGCCAAAAGATTAGCGCGCGATTGATTATATAATTCGCGGAGGGGCTCCTGATCGCGCTCTCAGCAAGGCGGCTTTCAAAGGATGATACAAAATCCAGGTAGCCACCACGCCAGCATGGAGACAGGCTGGGATGAGTTGCCAAAGCGATTTACGAGGCCAGAACAAAACCGTCGACAAGAACGCCAATCCAATGGCGAATTGCAAACCCAAGTGTCTCCAAGTTGTGGTCGCCAGCCATCCACCTGACCTAACAAGACGGATCACGAACAAATCCTGAGCGATAAGGACGACCCGACTGATCAAGAATGCCCATGCAACCCCAGTAGCACCATTCCATTGCCACCCCCAATAGACACCACCGATCAGCAGGCTGCACGTGAGGATGTTGAAAATCAGTCCCGTGCCCAGTCGATTAAGCGGACCTAGTTGCGCCGTTGAAATGTTACTGATCGCCGTAAGGCAGCACCCGATGACGATCGGTACGAAAAGCGGGGCGATGGTTGCGCCCAGTTTGTCTCCCAACCAGAACCGGAGCAGGACAGGATGCCAAAGCCATGTCCAAATCGAAATCAGTGCGTAGAATGGAAAGGTGAAATCGAAGACCTCGTTATAAACAGACGCCATGGATTCGCGGTTTCCGCTGCCGACGGCTCTGCTCGTATTGCTAAACACCGGCCCCATTACCGCACCGCTTAAGCCAACAATCCTCGCTCCGACGTTGGTGCAAATCGCGTAATTTGTGAAATCTACCGCTGGCGCCAGCTTTCCCAGCACCAAACGATCGGCAGCACCGGTCACGGAGCCGACGAGAAGAGAGGCGAAAGTCTTTCCAGTGTACGCAGCCATCTCTCGCGCTCGGCGCCAGCTTGCGTGATAAAGGTCGAACCTGAGCGAATAAGATTTCTTCGCATGCCAGACAAAAATCGCCAACTGCAACGCACCGACCGCAGCCGCCCAAATGATTAGAACCAGCGGATTTTGCGTGGCCCGCGCCAGAACGATCGACGGAACTATTTGCAACAGACTTGTCGCGGTTCGAAGGATCGAAAGAAATTTAAAATCCAGATGGGCTTGCGACAAGATCAACCAAAATTGGCCGTAGTAAGACAAAAACAATCCGACTCCGCCGGCGATGAATGACCAACGCAGCAAGCTGGTGAGCGCGGGGTCTACGTTAAACCACTTCGGGCCAAAGATTATGCCAATGATCGCAAAGATTAGAGCCATTACTGCGAGTAACGGGATCGCAATCGCGTTGCCAGTGCCCCAATATTCTCGCACTGCCTGGCGATCGTCTCGGCCGAGCGCGACACCGACGTAGCGGCCCACCGCGACACCCAGTCCGAGATCCATGAAGCCGAACGCGCCGGTAAAGGTCAGCACATAAAACCAAACTGCGTACATTTCCGCACCGAGGAACCGATAAAAGAGCGGGACGGAAACAAGATTGATAACGGTGACGACGAGCAACGGCGCCATGCTCCACAAGGTCTGTTTTTTCAAGCTCATCTTGCTTTGAAAGACGACGGTAACGCTTCGCGTGTCGCGCTGCGACTTCCAGAATTACTCATCGAAGAGAGTTTAGATAGCGGCGAGATTGCGCTTGCCTGAAACACGTGTCGAATTGGCTGTTGGAAGCCGGTTAAGCCGGTTCTTGAATTGAACGATGCCATCCAATGTTGCAAGCGGCGGGTCGACGTTAACGCTTTGAAAATTCTCGGTTGAATTACGGTCGATTGCGGGCGTAAACGAGAAAATCGTTTTGTCTCACAAGAATTCGAAATCCACTGGTTTCCAGCCAGTCAGTGGGTTCAGGGGAGCGATCGAGGTGCCGAAAGCGGTTCAATATTCCCAACAACCTGGACGCGGCCGGTTGAGGTAGAGTTACCACCGCATAGCGCGCCCGTTCCAATGCGGCCTTGCGATATAGTTCGGGGGTATTTCTGGTCCAGACAAAGGTGGGACGTTTCCCGTAGTACCTTATTATCGGGTTGAAAGGATAGTCGATCATGTCGTTGCGATGATTCGGTCGAAACAGAATCACGTCACTCGGCTGAGTGTTCGTGCGAACCCATCGGGCTGCGGCGAGGATCTGTCGATCTTGCCGAAAGAGATAGCGGTAAACCGGAATTGCCGGCAAGATTACGAGCAGCACGGCACCGATTATTGCCGGACGCCGCCACGGAAGAACAAATTTAGACGCCAGGAGTCTATTCATCCCGATTCCGAACAGCGCGGAAAGCGGAGCTAACGCTGGCAGATTGTAGTAGCTCTGAGCCGGAGCTGCGAGCCTGAACCACAGCAAATAAAAAACTGCTAGCGAGAGGAGCCAGAGACCGAGGATTTTTTCGCGCTGCCTACGCAGGAAAATCCACAGCCCATAAGCAGTGGCCAAAGCGGATGGGCCGGTAACGACAAATGCTGAGAGGTAAAAGCACACCATCGCCCACGGTGCGAGGTGGAATCGGCTGTCCCATGTTCCAATATATCCACTCAGTTTTTCCTTCGATGAACCAAAAGACAAAGGTCCAACGTTTACCATGTCTAGGTAATTGCCCCAGAATTTTAGCGCAGCAATAGTCAAAGCCCCCGCAATCCAATACCGCGGCCGCCATAACGCTTTGCGTCCTTCGCGGCTCAAAACCAATACTATCAAAATGACGTAGAGCTGAGCGATTTCCGGAAGCTTGACCAGCAGACCTATCAGGCCAACGGCCACGCACGATATCCAGCGGGCTAGAGTCGGAGCTTCGTCGTAGTAAATTAGCAGCAAGATGAACGCGAAAGCCAGTAGCTGGACCAGCATCTCGGGCATGAACGCTTGTCCATAAAATACTCCCAGTGGTGCAACCACAAAGAGGAGATTTGCCCAATTGCTTTGTTTCCGATCGAGAAGACGCCGCCAGATTAATTGCAAAACCAAAAACGAGGCAGCCCACAATAGGATGGTCGTTACCTTGCCGCTCATATCGAGATCGCCGATGACTCGATGGACACCCATGACGAGATAGTTATACAGCGGTAACTCTTGCACATAGCGCTCATCGATATCTCCCAACCACGGGATCCTGGAACTTAGGTTAAAACCCGGCTGATCTATCAAGCTGTCCGTCGCGTCTGCGGTCTGGCATTGCCGCAGGAGGTGCGCATCAACCAACGGCTGATTGATGGCCACGCATCGGAGAGCGATTCCAACAAATAGGAACAGCCAAAAGGAGCGCTCGAGTTTCAGCGGCATCACTGTGGAACGAATCATAATTCAATTATAATACCGGCTGCTACGCTGCGCAGCTCAATGGTAGCTGCTTCCGCCGGCGGTGTCTTCACTGGGCGGAACAAAGGTCCAGCCAATGCGGATTGCGCGTCGCGTGATCCGCAATTTCATCCAGAATTGAAAGGAGGTTGCGTTTGGGACTCCAATTAAACTCTTCGCCGGCACGACGGTTGTCCATCACCACCCATGGAACATCGAAAGGCCGCCGAACTGGATCTCCTTCGACAGCGTGCTTGCCAAACTTCTTGGCGCACCACTCTGTTAACTGGGCCAGCGACATCGCATTTTGCGGACCGCCCCCGATATTGAAAATCCTGTTCTCGATCCCATTCGAATGCTCTATCTGCCGTGAAATAAGTTCCGCAAGATCATCTGGATGGAGAGCATCTCGAACCTGCCGCCCCGAACCTTCAAACCCAATGTATTTCATGGCGCGCTTTTGGACATACGCATGGATCCAGAACGAGAAAATGCCTTGTTCGGCGGTTCCGAATTGTCCCGCCCCAGCCATCACGCCGCATCGGTTAATCAATACCGGCAAAGAAAACGCATGGCCATATTCCAATGCGAGGAGTTCGGATGCCAG
>DASYVQ010000021.1:0-5107 GCA_035936875.1 Chthoniobacterales bacterium | reverse complement strand
CCGCCGTTGCTGCCGCCGCCGATCGCCAGTTTCGGCGTCGACGTATAGTGATTGTCGATCAAGTACTGGGCGGCGGCGATGAAATCGTCGAACACGTTCTGTTTCACGTGCAGCATGCCGGCTTCGTGCCATTTCTCGCCGTACTCGCCGCCACCGCGGAGATTCGGCAGCGCGAATATCCCGCCCATTTCCATCCAGGCCAGAGTCACCGGATTGAATGACGGCGTTTCGGAAATATCGAATCCGCCGTAACCGAGCAGGTAGGTCGGATTTTGTCCGTTTTGTTTCATTCCCTTTTTGTAGGAGATGAACATTGGAATGCGCGTGCCGTCGCCGCTCTTGTAAAAAACCTGGTCGGTCGTGTAATCCGCCGGATTGAATTTCACTTTCGGTTGAAAGAGAAGCGTGCTTCCGCGTTTATCGAAATCGTAGCGGAAGATCGACGTCGGCGTGGTGAAACTGGTGAACGAATAAAACGTCTCGCGATCTTTGCGTTTGCCGGTAAATCCGCCGGCCGTGCCGATTCCTGGCAACGCAATCTCGCCATCGGGCGCCCCATCCGGCTTGAACAATTTCACCACGCTCTTCGCGTCTTTCAGGTAAACGGCGATAAAACGATCGCCCACGACACTGACCGCTTCGAGCTTATCACTTGATTCCGGAACGAGCTCTTTGATTTGCGGCGGCAATCCTTTTGCCGTGTCGATGGAAACGATTCGGCCGAGCGGCGTGTTCAGATCGGTCTTGAAGGCGAACACGGCACCCTCGTTGCCGAGAAAATTGTATTCGGCATCGGCTTTATCGAGCAGCTCGACGACCTTCGAGTTTGGATCGGCAAGGTTCCTATAAACGATGCGGTTCTTCGCGTCGGTGCCGCGCTGCACGGTGATGACGAGATAACGGCCGTCATCGGTGACTTCAGCATTGAAGAGCCATTCTTTTTGATCGGGCCGCTCGTAGATCAATTTGTCCTGCGCCTGCGGCGTTCCGAGCTGATGGAAGAACAATTTGTGACCGTAAACTTGCGAGCGCAGTTTGTTTTTCTCGTCCGGTTTGTCGTAACGGCTGTAGAAAAATCCGCTGCCGTCTTTTCTCCACGACGCGCCGGAGAATTTGATCCAATCGAGAACATCTTGTCGATCTTTGCCGGTCTCGATGTCGCGAACCTTCCATTGCTGCCAATCGGAACCGGACGTGGCAAGCCCGTAGGCGAGAAGTTTCGCATCATCACTCACATCCAAGCCACCCAGAGCGATCGTCCCATCTTTGGCGAGCGTGTTGGGATCGAGAAGTTCGCGCGGCTGCTCTTTAAGATTGGTCGTGGTGTAAATAACGTTTTGGTTTTGTAATCCGGAATTTTTGGACACGAAGTAGCGGTCCTTTTCCTTAAACGGCACCCCGAAGCGCTCGTAATCCCAAACTTCAGTGAGGCGTTTCTTGATCCCGTCGCGCTCCGGAATCGTTTTCAGAAAATCGAACGTGACTTTGTTTTCGGCTTCGATCCATTTCCGCGACTCGGGGGCGTCCGGATTTTCCAGCGGCCGGTAGGGGTCGGCCACTTTCGTACTGAAATAATCGTCAACCTGATCGCTGGTCGGCGCAGCTGGATACTTTGTGGTTGGCGAATCGGCGGCAAATGAAATTGCGAATGCAAGCAATATTGAAAGGGCGAGACAGATGCGATTCATAAGGCGGTAGCGAATATGCCGAGCCAAGAAACGCGAGCACGCTTTATTTTGATCAGCTCGAACAAGTTCGCGCTTTACGCGACGCTTCGAACTTGACCATCGCTCAGAGCGAACTCTGGCTTGGCTACAGGATTCGACTGCTTACTAGAACCTGTAATTTAGGCCGACCCGGACCGAGTTCATGTCCACGTGCTCAATGTGATACTTCTCGGTCTCATTGATGCCATCGTCGAGCCGCTTTCCGGAGATATCATAATCTACGACAAACACGTGCTGATATTCGACTTTGGCCGACCAATGGCAGTTGATAGCGTATTCGACGCCGCCCCCTACCATCGGAGCAGTTTGCCAATCATCGGCGTGGAATGGTTCGACTTTATTATCGTCGGGAACACCGTGCAGCCAGGAATACTTTTCATGCGAAAATGCAGCGCCGCCTTTCCCGTAAGCCAGGAAATGCCAGAGGGTGACGCCGGCGCGCCCGGCGATAGTGCCAGTCCAGTCATTGCGGGTATCGTAGATGTCAGGACTGCCGTCTAGTTTGTTATCACTGTGTCCCACTATTTCCGAATAAGAGAACTCGCCCTCGCCGCCGACCACGAAGTACGAACCAATCTGGTAATTGTAGCCCAGCTGTCCGCCGCTAAAGAAGCCCCTCTGATCGTGCTCCACCATCAACTCCGGAGCTTCACTCGGATCGTCGTTGTCAATCCAAATCAAGTCACCCGCACCGTAGCCAAGATGTGCCCCAATGTAGAGACCAGTCCAATTGCACGCCCGCTCGACGGGAGGTGGCGCCGCCATCTCTTTCGGCTCGAGACGCTCCACTCCGGAAAAGGTCAAGCTCGGACTGCGATTACCTCCAAGAGACCAAAACTTGTAATTCAAACCGAGCTGAAGTGTATCCATGTCCAGATCAGTCTGAAAGCTTTCGGCTTCTGCAACTCCACCATCAATCCGCGTTCCACTGATATTATCTGTTCCCAGAAAGAGATGGTTGTATTCGATCTTGGCTGACCAATTGCAGTTGATGGCGTATTCCACACCGCCGCCCACCAGCGCACCAGTTCGCACTTCATCGGTCCTGAAATCGTCAATCTGCCCTTCGCTAGTTCTGTTTTGATCGTCGCTCTCGCCGTGCAGCCAGATATATTTTTCATGAACAAAGGCTGCGCCGCCTTTGGCGTAAAAGAGAAAGCGATTGTAAGTGACACCAACACGCAGCGCGATTGTGCCCAGCCAGTCGCTCTGCGTGTCAAAAACGTTCGGTTCATCGCGCAGACCCTTAACGGTGTGAGCCCTCACGTGTGAATAATCGAACGTTCCCTCGGCTCCAAGGACGAGCCAACGCCACTGATAATTGTAGCCAAACTGTCCGCCCATAAGAAAGCCACTTTCGCGGTGATCAGCGAGCGTCGTGGGTCCACTATTGTCGGTCCCGACGGTACTTCCGAACGCATCCACCGTATCCGTGTCCGACCACGTCATGTCAGTTTCGCCGTAGCCAGCGTTCAGACCGATGTAGAGGCCGGTCCAATCACACATCGGCGCCGGTGCCGGCGCAACCTGTTTCATTTCCTTGCCGCTCGGGAGCGGCTCCGGCCCACCAAACAGCCGTGATACAGCCACTAGCGCGAAAAAACCAACGGTTAAGGCAAAAAGTCTGTTCATTGCGACCGTTTAACCACATGGTAAGAGGCGAGTCAATAATCTTGTAGGGCGTTGTCGGCGGTTACACTAATACATCGTCTGCCTCACGTCCGTCGTACGACGTCCTTCGCGGTAATTGAATCGTAGATGTCGATCTTGGCCTTGGCATCGCGGCTGCTTTAAAGAACGCCGCAGAGCTAGGAAGACAACACACTAAACTGGGAATAATTCCTCAGCTTCAGCAGCGCGGCCATTCACTGGCCGCGCTTTTTTTGCAACGTGCCGTTGCATCCGCAATCCTGCGCGGCACCACGGCAAACCCGCTTTACACACGGAGATGTCGAGTCTTCGCAGTCCTCTAGTCTTCGCTGAAAATCACACCCCAGAGTCCATGCGCTTCATCAGCAATTCCAGCGCTGAAATACAGTCCACCATCCGCGAGTAACAGGCCCCACAAACCGTTGAAAGCGAGCGGATTTCCGAAAACATCTCTCGGTCTGCCAATGAAGTTCCCATTGCTCGGGTTGTAAACATTGATCATGCCGTCGCCGAAATTGCCGACCCAAAGCTCGCCGTCTATCAATTCGAGTCCCCAGGGCGAATTAAGATTCCCATGCGAGACAAGGCGCTTGATGAAATTACCGCCGGTGTCGAAGACATTAATGAACCCGTTGCCGGGACCGCTTTGATCGTCATGATTAGCCGGTGGTTTCTGCTTCGCGTATGTGACGTAGATCTTGCCCTTGAAGTTGCGAATCCCAAACGGCGCAAAATCGGCGGGAAGCGCATTCGGGCCAGTGGTCGGGTCGGTAAACGGGAACCCGGCTTGGAGGACAAAGCTCCCGTTGTAAGTCTCTACGGTCCCAGCGTGAAAGTTAGCCACGTAAAGAAAATTGCGACCACCAGAAACGCCCATGGTCGCGCCCTTGTAAACTGCCTTGGCGGTTCCGTTGTTTGCTGGGACGGCGTTGGTGCTATCGACGTTGGGGTTCCAACCCGAGATCATCCCGTCTTCGCTTACAAAAATAAATTTGGCGGGCTGCGAGTTTGTGCCTTTGGTGATCTTGAAAAACGATGTGCTATTGGCGACGATGCCGGTCGGCGATCCCTGCGTATTCGGAGGATTGGGCGGTATTGTCACCACCAGCGGATTCGTTGAGTTCGGCGCAGGCGTGCCATTCTGGTGATAAACTGTTGCAACACCGTTGCCGTTGTCGGCTACCCAAATGTTGCCGGATGGCGCCATTGCCATTCCCCATGGATTTACAACATTTGGATCAACTTGTTCGGCGACTCCGGCGATGTCGGATTGAAGATTTTCCCAATCAAAAAAGCTGGCGCGCGCGGACGCAGCGTTAAATGATAACGCCGCTAACGTGAGCAGTACGATTTTGATCGAAGTGTGAATTGTTTTCATAAGCCTTCCCTTTCTTTAATTTGATTTCCCTTCCCCATCTTGATAACGGGGGACAAGCGCGGTTTGGACGTGCAACGTCGGGCGCAACCTGACAAGAGTGGAAACATTCGTGCCGCGATCATCCCGAATTAAACCCCGCCTGTGCGGTTGAGTTGTGCGGGTGAACGCAGTTTTAGCCGCGTTTGGCGGCGCCGCTTACGAGCCGATCGCGGGAAACAATCGCGCGCTTGTGCGTGCCGCGGCCGATTTCGCCGGCGGGATCGTGGGCGATCACGTCGAAGACGAAAAGTTTGTCATCGCGTCTGCGATAAGTCGCGGTTGCGGTGATGCGCGCGCCGATTGGAGTTGCCGC
>DASYVQ010000020.1:0-3214 GCA_035936875.1 Chthoniobacterales bacterium | reverse complement strand
CCAGACGCGGCCGCCTTCGCCCGAGCGGATTCCGACATCAAACGCAGCTTGTCTTCGCCGGGAATTGAGGTGGGATGCACCTGAATGAACTCGCCGTTAGCGTACTTGGCTCCCTGTTGATAGCAAGCCGCGACGGCGCTGCCCGTGCACACCATTGAGTTGGTTGACTTGCCGAAGATCAATCCCGGTCCGCCGCTCGCGATGATCACAGCGTCCGCGGGAAACGCTTTCAACTCGAGCGAGCGCAGATTCATCGCCACTAGCCCTCGACAAACCTGATGGTTGTCGAGCACCAAAGACATCATTTCCCAGCCTTCGTATTTTTGAACTTTGCCCGCGACTTCGTATCGTCGCACCTGTTCGTCGAGCGCATACAAGAGCTGCTGCCCGGTCGAAGCTCCCGCGAAAGCAGTACGGTGATGCTTGGTACCGCCAAAGCGCCGGAAGTCGAGCAATCCTTCTTTCGTGCGCGAAAACGGCACGCCCATGCGATCGAAGAGATAGATGATCGCCGGCGCCATTTCGCACATGGCTTTGGCCGGCGGTTGGTTCGCGAGAAAATCTCCGCCGTAAACCGTGTCGTCGAAATGTTCCCAGGTCGAATCGCCTTCACCCTTCGTGTTGACCGCGCCGTTAATGCCGCCCTGCGCACAGACGGAGTGCGAACGCTTCACTGGCACTACAGAGAACAGATCGACGGCGTGACCTGCTTCGGCAATCTTCATCGCCGCCGCGAGCCCCGCGAGGCCGCCACCAACAATCGCGATCTTGATTCCGCTCGCCATAAGTTTTCAGAGAATGTCCGACAAACTTTATTTTGTCGCTCTGCAATCTCCCTCCCCCGCTGGGGGAGGGTTGGGGTGGGGGCTTGTACGCGTCAGTCCCTCTCCCCTAACCCCTCTCCCATAAGGGAGAGGGGAAACCACTGATCGACAAACTGAAGTTTGTCGGATCTTTCACAGAATTCCTCTCAGCAATCCGCCGGGATGAATGAATGCCACCGCCGCGTTTATTCCCACCGCCAACAATACCGCGCCGAATCCTATGCAAGCATAACCGGCCAGCCGCTGCGCGCGATCGCCGATCGTGATTCCCCAATCAACCAGAAACAGCCACACGCCATTCGCCAGATGCCAGACGGTCGACGTGATCCCAATCATGTACACGATGAAAATCGGGACGATGCTGAATTCACGCGCGACGACCTGGAACGCCTGATCGGGATGGCGTGCGACCGACATTGTGTTAAGGCCAGGAATCAAACCAAGACGAAAATTCAGCACGTGAAAAGTAATGAAGAAAAACAGAATGATTCCGGTAACGCGCTGGATCGTGTAGAACCAGTTGCGCGGATACGGATAATTCAGATTGTTGGGCCGCGCTTCGATCGTGATCACGAGGCCATACACTGCGTGATAGATTAGCGGAATGAAAATGCCGCCGATCTCAACCAGCAAAATGTAAGGAATTGACTGAAGGTCCTTGACGGCGTTGTTGAAATCGGCCTGGCCGCTAAGCGCTTTCGAGTTAGTATAGAAATGCTCCAGCAAAAAGACGCCGAGCGGCATGATGCCCGACAACTGATGCAGCTTGCGCAGAACGAAAGTCCTGCTCAGACGAATTGCCACGAAGGCACTCCTTTGCGGGATGAATTCAGCAAGGTTTGAAAAGTCTGCGGGAACAAGCTAAAAAAAGATTGCCAATACACGTAAAATTATAGGGCGAAGCAGCGAAAATGCAAAACAGCAGCGACGATACTAATCCCTTTCCCGAGCCTGTCGAGATTGAAATCACGGACGTTTTCGATTTGCACACCATTCCGCCGCGAGATGTAAAAGCCGTTGTCGAAGAATATCTGCGCGAGGCTTACGGCAAAGGCTTTCCGGTCGCGCGCATCATTCACGGCAAAGGTGTGGGCGTACAACGAGAGATCGTTCGCACGATTCTTAGTCGGACACCGTTTGTTCACGATTGGACGGACGCGCCACCGGACGCGGGAGGGTTGGGCGCGACTATTGTGCGGTTTTCGCGATCCACTTCACGGGAATAGATTTGATGAGCCCGAGTCTCTTACGAAGCGGAACGCCTTTTCACTTCTCGCCCGCGCTGGCAATCTGCCGAACAAAAGAAAGTGCCGGCTGAACCCGAGCTAAGTGCGCGGCCGATTGGAATCCAGGTGCCGCAGCCTTCGCAGTGGACCAGCTTCTCACTCTGTTGGCCAGGCTTTTGCTTTCCAGCTTGACTCGCGTTTATTTGTTGGAAGTGACGGATGGTGTTGAGAAAGTTTCCAACGATCTTGAGGTAGGGGCGCAACCGCCGATACAGGAGCACAAACAGCAACGCAACCAAACCGATAACAAGTAGAAATTTCAACTTCGCGTTCCTGGCGTGATGGGTTTGTCTGCGATCGCCGCGCGTGAATCCGAACCGTCGCTAGCGATCGCCGCCGCGCTGGCCTTTATCAGGAGAGTAACCCAAATCCTCCCGGCGACGACGCGGAAAAGCATCAGTGCCGCGGCGTCGCGCCGGCGAAGTTGCCGTGCGGCGATCGATACTTCCCGCGGGCAGCGAGCGTCCGTGAATTGCCTCGGTGAGAATGCGCGTGATTTCCTGTGACAGCGTGCGATGTTCCCCCGCGGCGCGCCGACGCAGAGACTCCTTCAATTCGTTGGGCACGTAGGCGCCGATGAAAACTCCTTTGCGATTGGCCATTTGTTTTCGATATCTCCTTGTGAAAACCGATCGATCGACTCGGCAAGTTCAGATTATTTGAGAAACGCTCGACGCGCCGCGAGCACGAAAGCGGGCCTTAAAACCTACGGCCGTTCGCGGGACCAAAAGCCATGCAATTGAGAGCAAGTCTGTAAGCCGAATTCTGTGCTCCAATCTCAGATCTGAAATCTCAAAGCTGAAATCGGAGTGACGATCATTCCTCTAGTCCAACCGTTGCCAATTGGATCAAGCGACCTACCCGGAGGTCGTAGCCCCGACTAGTCGGGGCATCGGGCGGGCAGCCCTTCTGACGCCTCCCTATTTGGTCTTGCACCGCGAGGAGTTTGCCTGGCCGCGCGTGTCGCCACGCGCGCCGGTGCGCTCTTACTTTAAGCCCTTGCGGGCCGCACCGTTTCACCCATCACCCCGCGCCGAAGCGCGGTCGGCTGGTCTGTTCTCTGTTGCACTTGTCGTCGTTCAAGATTCCCAATCTGAAATTTCA
>DASYVQ010000019.1:0-7099 GCA_035936875.1 Chthoniobacterales bacterium | reverse complement strand
AAAATGTCGATGTTAGTTCCTTGTCCATCTTGCCATGCGAGAGCAGCAGCGGCCGCGCGCTGGACGTTCTTCTCATTCGGATCGGGAGTGAAAACTGGAACGTCTATTTGTTTTCCGAGCGTGGCGAGCTGCTCAATCGCGGCAGGTCTTTGCAAGTCGCAGGCGATCAGCGCTGGGGAACGTCCTTCTTTTTCAAGCAACCGCGCCAACTTGGCGGCTGAAGTCGTCTTGCCAGAACCGTTCAGACCGACGATCAAAATCCTGCACGGCTCGCCGAGATTCAGCGGCGCGGCGTCGCCGCCGAGCAAGGTCGACAATTCGTCATGAAAAATTTTAACGATCTGCTGTCCGGGCGTAATGCTGCGCAGGACGGCTTCGCCGAGCGCTTTCTCTTTGACGCGGGCGATGAAACTCTTCGCGACTTGAAAATCGACATCAGCCTCAAGCAACGCGAGTCGCACTTGCCGCAGCGCGTCGTCGATGTTCGATTCGCTGATCTTCCCGCGACCGCGAAGATCCTTGAAGATGTCCTGCAGCTTGTCGCTGAGTTGCGAAAACATAAAATGGTGGATCGGCCGCTCCGCGGGCGATGCTAAATATTACGCGGCTTCGCCGCCACTTATAACATCGAGCAAGGGACTGCTCGATCGACCCGCTTACTTTTTCTTTGGCGTCGCTGATGGAGCGGCCGGAGCTGCGCCGGTCTCATCGATTCCAAAAGTCCAGTGTGCCTCGACCTTTTTGCCTTCGGATTTTGCGCTCAGAATGACTGTGCAGGTTTTCTCACGCAGTTTTTGTGTGACCTGGTAAGAAACTGTCCCCGTCTTAGGATCGTAACTCGCCGGAACGATACCCAATCCGCTCACGCGCACTTGGACACTGCCGGGATCAATTGCACCCACCGTGCTTAGGTTCGCCTTGATCAATGGTAACGCAGAACGCACGGTTTCGCCGTCCGCCGGTTGGGTCGACAAATTGGCGTTGCCGACCTCTGCGACCGCGGGTCCGCCACCAGATGAAGTGCTGATCATCTTCACGGCATCGGCAAAAACCTTTGGCTTGTTCGCTTCGATCGCGTAACGGCCAAGTGAGTCGAGTGGCGACGTGTAAGTAATAGGCTGACCGTAAACGGTGAAAATCGCTTCGTAACCGGCGTTTCGGGCTACTTCTTTGACGTGCTCGTTGTAAGTGCCAAACGGGACAGCGAAGCAATTCACTTTAATTCCCAGTCTTTGCTCGAGGAGTTGCTTGCACCCAACGACTTCATTTTGAAGCCATTGTTCGTACTCCGGTCCGGTCAGTTTCTTCTTGGTTCTTTTCGCGCCGGGTTCCGCCACCATGATCGTGTGCCCTTCCCGCAAATCCTGGTGCGTCGCGGTGTGCGCTTCAATATCGATTCCATTGTCGCGCATATCGGCGAGCTGTTCCCACGTGATCGCCTGTCCGCCGCCAAGAGTGCCTCCGGCCACGCCTTCGGTGTAAATGAACATCGTAAACGTGTAGCCGAATTTTTTCATGATCGGCCAGGCGACGTCGTATTGCGATTTCCAGCCATCGTCGAAACTAATAACGGCGCAGCGCGGTGGGATACTTTTCTCGCCGCGCTTCCAGGCCAGAAGATCTTGCATACTGATCACGGTGATGCCGCGATCCTTGAGTTCCTTCATTTGTGCCTCAAAAGCAGCAGGCGTGATCTCAGTCCCGGGATAGCGGATCTTGTCGACCAGACGGTGATAGCAAAAAATGATCGTCTGCGCCGTTTGATCGACAACTCCTTTGGTAACTTTCGACGCTGGCGCGGCAGCGGCCGGGCTCGCGGTCGGGCTTGGACTGGCGGCTGGAGCTGCCGACATTGAATTGCAAATTGGCCAGCTAAAGGCGACGAGCAGTGAAAGAACAAGGGATCGAGTGCGCATAATTGAAGTAAACGCCTTTAATTCTGGTCGCACAAAAAACAAGCGCTTTTTGCACTGCGCCTTGTGAAATCCACCGCTTTAAGTTAAAAAATCAGAATGGCACGATTGATTTGGCGCGTCTCGGTATTTGCTCTTCCCGGTTTATTGGCCGCTTGCGCGACCGCTCCGACCGGCGGAGTCACGAAAAATACCAGCAAGAGTTTTACGACCGTGGTTGTCGATGCCGGACACGGCGGAAAAGATAACGGAGCCTATCGCCGTTTCGGAGGCGCCGAGAAAATCGCCACGCTCGATGTGGCAAAGCGTCTCGAGCGAAAACTGCGCGAGTCGCAATTAAAAACGGTCATGACCCGGTCTAATGATGTTTTCATTCCACTCGAACAGCGCGTCGCGATCGAGAACGCGCAGAAAAATTCCATTTTCGTCAGCATTCATTTCAACGACTCGCGCCGGCGCGGCATTCACGGGTTCGAGACTTATTATCACTCGGCCGACTCGGCCGAACTCGCGCAGCGCATTCAATCGAAGCTGATGACGATCCCCCATTCAGCAAACCGCCGTGTGCACACGGCAAATTTTCGCGTGCTGCGGCTCGCGGCTTATCCGGCGGTCCTGGTCGAATGCGGTTTCTTGAGCAACCGCCTCGAAGGCGGCGAAGCGCGCGACTCGGAGTATCGCGAGATGCTCGCGGACAGAATCGCAGAGGCGATTGTCGAGCAACGCTATGGGCCCGGGGTTTACCACACTGCGGCTGGCAACGCCGTGAAACCGCCAGGCAAAGGACCGACTGCCAGTGAAGGGCCAGGCCTTGCCCCCTCCTCTCTCCGACGCAATTAGAATTCTTTGCCACGTTCCTCGCGTCCGATCGCGGCCAGGATAATTATCGCGAGAAAAACAACGCTTTCGACCACAGCCATGGTCAGCGCGTAATTCGGAGTGCCAGTGGCGGTGCGAAAATGTTCGGCCAACCATGCCTGCTGTTGCGCGGCAAAGGCGGCGGCGCAATTTCCAAGCTGATAAGCGAGCCCCGGAAATGTTCCCCGAAAATCCGGCGGCGACAACTCGTTCAGATGCACCGGCACAACGCCCCACGCGCCTTGCACCATAAATTGCATTAAAAACCCGCCGACAATGAGAAGGCCGGTGGCGGGCGCGAAAATCCAAATGGGAATCAACAGCATGCCGCAAACCGCAGACAAAATGATCGAACGTCGCCGCCCCCAGCGCTGTGACATGAAACCAATGACCGTTCCTCCACAGATCGCGCCGATCGCGTACACGATGGTGATCATCGATTTCTGGCTGACGCCGAAGCCGCGCTGCTTTTCCAGGAATGTCGCATAAAGATCCTGTGTGCCGTGCGACATGTAGTTGAACGCTGTCATCAAAAGCACTGCGTAGATAAACAGCGTCCCGTGTTGCTTGATGAACTTGGCGGCATTGAATGGCGTTCCTGGGCGCTGATTGCGGTGACGTTCCCAAACCGGCGATTCCGGGACATGCGCTCGAATGTAAAGGACAAGCGCCGCCGGAAGCGCGCCCGCCACAAAAAGACCGCGCCATCCGAAGATTGGAAAGATTATCCAATAGACCAGCGCCGCGAGCAGGTAACCGAACGCATATCCCTGTTGCAAGATTCCGGAAAACAAACCGCGAGCCTGTGTCGGCAGTGACTCCATCGCGAGCGAAGCGCCCAAACCCCATTCGCCGCCCATCCCGATCCCGAAAAGGGCACGCAAAATGAGGAAGACCGTGAAATTGGGAGCAAACGCGGTCAGCAATTCCATCACCGAATAAAAAATGATGTCGGCCATAAGCGGAATGCGCCGGCCGAACTTGTCGCCGAGCAAGCCGAAGATGAACGCACCGAGCGGGCGCATCATTAGTGTCAGCGTGATGGCGAAAGCAACTTGCGGAATACTGCGGCCGAAATCATGCGCGACCGGAACGAGCACGAAGGTGAGCAGAAAGAAATCGAGTGCATCCAGCGCCCAACCGAGAAAGCAGGCTAGAAAAGTTTTTCGCTGAACAGGACTAAGCGATTTGAAAAGCCGGATCGCCTCCACGCCTTACCACCTAATTATCATGTCGAGCGATATGCAAGTCCGGTCCGCCAATCGGACGGACTCGTCCTTCGGCGAGCGCGGACCGAGACATCATTCTCCGCTTTGAATCTGCGCCTCACAAAACAGACAGGATTCACAGGATTTGTCCGAGCCGGACTAGCAGTTAGGGTCTCGTCAGAATCGGGCTAATCCTGTTTAAAACATGTCGATGACTTTTTCTGCCGACGAAGATTTTGCGCGTCAACTCGACGCCGAAGATCCGTTGCGTTCGTTTCGCGAAAAATTTCATCTGCCGCTCGGCAAGGACGGCAAGCCATTGATTTATTTTGCCGGGAATTCGTTAGGCCTGATGCCGAAAGCGGCGCGACAGATTGTGGAACAAGAGCTGGACGACTGGGCGAAGCTCGGTGTCGACGCGCACCTCGATGCGAAGACACCGTGGTATTCGTATCATGAGACGCTGCGCGAGCCGACCGCTCGACTCGTTGGCGCGAAACCAATCGAAGTGATCTGCATGAACAGCCTCACGGTGAACCTTCACCTGATGATGGCGACGTTTTATCGGCCGACGAAATCGAGAAAAAACAAGATCCTGATGGAGGAACCAGCCTTCCCTTCCGACACCTACGCGATCAAAACGCAGATCGTTCATCACGGACTTGATCCCAAGGACGCGCTCGTGCTCGCGCGCCCGCGCAAAGGCGAATTCACCGTTCGAACAGAAGAGATTGTCGATCTTATCGAGAAACACGCCGATCAACTTGCAGTCGTGATGATGGGCGGCGTGAACTTTTTCACCGGCCAGTTGTTCGACATTCCGAAAATCACCGCGGCGGCGCAGAAGCGCGGCATCACCGTCGGTGTCGATCTTGGGCATGCCGTCGGCAACGTGCCGCTCGCATTGCACGACTGGAACGTCGATTTCGCGGTGTGGTGCTCATATAAATATCTCAACGCCGGCCCCGGCGCGGCGGCGGGCGCGTTCGTGCACGAGCGGCACGCGACCAATACGAAACTGCCGCGATTGGCCGGTTGGTTTGGCAACGATCCGAACACGCGGTTCCGTTTGCACCTCGAGCCGGAGTTTATTCCGGTTGCGTCCGCCGACGGCTGGCAAATCAGCAATCCGCCGATTCTTTCGATGGCGCCGCTGCGCGCGTCGATGTCGATCTTCGATGAAGCCGGCGGGATGAAAGCGTTGCGCGCGAAGTCGATCAAACTGACGGGCTATCTTCAGTTCCTGTTAGAGCAAGCGGGCTCGAAGCGCTTCACAGTTATCACACCTCGCGAAACGGACTCGCGCGGCTGTCAGTTGTCGATCTTAGTACACGAGCATCCGAAAGAGCTTTTCAAGAAACTCCAAGCCGGCGGCGTGCAGTGCGATTTTCGCGAACCGAACGTGATCCGCGCCGCGCCCACTCCTCTTTATAATTCTTTTCATGAAGTGTGGCGGTTCGCCAAGATTCTGGGCGAGCATCAATGACAAGCTACACAGGCGAGGTGGAACGCGCAGTCCCTTGCGCGTTGTTAAAAAATGTCGGCGGAGCCGAGTAAAATAACATCGCCCGACGGAGCGGCCGATCCACCTGCCTCTGATGATCGCGGCGCTGCGGCGCTGCGCGGATTCGGGCCGCTCGGAATTCTTTCGATCCTCCTCATCCTCGCGGGGAATTTTGTCGTTGCGCCGGTAAGCGCTGTTCTTGTGCTGGTGTGGGCGCAGCTGTCGCGCACGCCATGGCGCGAGATTGGTTACGTGCGACCGAAGAGTTGGACGCGGACGCTCGTCATCGGCATCGTTTTTGGCGTCGCGTTCAAATTCGCGATGAAAGCGATCGTGATGCCGCTTCTCGGCACGCCTCCGATCAATCAGGCCTACCATTTCCTTGCCGGAAACACGGCTGTGCTCCCGGGAATGCTCTTCGTTTTGATTGTCAACGCAGGTTTCGGGGAAGAAACTTTCTTTCGCGGTTGGATGTTCGAACGCCTCGGCAAGCTTTTCGGTTTCGCCGTGTGGGCCAAAACATTCATCGTGCTACTCACCTCCGTATCGTTTAGCGCTGCGCACTATGCGAGCCAGGGGCTTCCCGGCGTTGAACAGGCCATTTTTACCGGCCTCGTCTTCGGAACGATCTTCGCACTCACTGGCCGGATCTTTATGCTGATGATTGCGCACGCCGCGTTCGATCTGACCGCGCTCGCGATGATCTACTGGAATTTCGAATCCGACGTCGCCCATTTCTTCTTCAAATAGCTCGCGAGAAGTGGCAGCTCGCGAAGATCTTACCGGAACATCAGTGATCTCCAAGTTGTAGAGGCGGCCGTGCCGGCCGCACAAGGTTACAACTCCGCGGGCGACACCCCCGCCACTACACTATCAACTGCCAGTCCGGCTCGGACTCAGCAGAGCAATTGTTTCACGCAGCTAATCAGCCCTTGGACCGCAAAAGGTTTCACCAAATACTTCACGCCATGTTTGTTGAGAAAGAGAGCGATGTTAGGATCGGTTGCGAAACCGGTAATGAAGATGAACCGATCTGCTAGCGTCGGCCGCATTTCCTTCGCCTTGAGATAAAACTCGTCGCCGCGCAGCTTCGGCATTTTCAGATCGCAGATCACCGCGTCGTACTCGTGCACTTTCACTTTGAGAAGGGCTTGCTCGCCGTCGAAAGCCACGTCGACCAGATAATTTTCGTCCGCCAGGATCCACTGCAACGCCGAAGCGAGTTGCTGGTCGTCGTCCACCACCAAAATCGCTTTCAGCTCGAGAGTGGGAATGAGAGGCTCTATTTCGTCCGGTTGGGGATTTGATTTCATTGCTGCGTGCGCTGTAGCTCAGCACTCGCGGTGCCAGATCAGCGGTCGGAAGTCAGAGGTCGGAGATCGCCAGGTTCGTTCAGATTACGGAATAATGCCTTCTCTTTCTCGGAAACCTGAATCGGCTGCAATTTTCCGGCGGCGATTAGTTTTCTCACGAGCGACTGGAGCGAGAAATCACTGCCGGAAAGGGCGTCGACAATTTCGGCGTGTGCATCGCGAGGATAAATTGTCGCCAGCGGTTCGGCCCGATTTTCAATTAACGGAACAACGCCAAGACCGCGCTCAACTTTTTCGCAGAGA
>DASYVQ010000018.1:0-1959 GCA_035936875.1 Chthoniobacterales bacterium | reverse complement strand
AGCCGTCAGCCCCTCCGGCAAAAAGTATTTGAAGACTGAAGCAGATGGCGATCAGCCGGATACTCTTCTGCGGCTCCCCGAATGCCCATAATGATCGTGTAAGGCGCAGCAACCCCCTTCGGTTCGATTGCTCACGCCAGCCCCTAATTAAACGCGGACTGCGGCTTTCAGGGTCATAACGGCGACGGGAAGATCTCGGAATCGCGAGTGGGTGTTCTGTGCGCGCTTCGGCCGGGTCATCGTTTGTTGCCTCTCAGCCAATTCTCGATCCAAGGAAATATGGCAGCGACAATGAACAGACTGAGCCCATAGCGGCGCGTTAGAATAATGAAAATTATACCGCAAACTGTCAAACCAATACTAATGCTGATTATGCCTTTGCGGCTGTTGATGTAACGGATGATCGCTCTGTCTCTGGGGGTCATGGCTAAAGCAAAACCTCGCGGTCTTGGCCGACGGTGCCGGGGATATTAACGGTCGTGGTGCGCCCGGTCCATGCCAACGCACGGGCAAGCGAGGAAGGAATACGGTTCCTGTTAGTTTCCGGCAAGCCGAACGTCTTTGTCCCGCCGGGTCGGCGCAAAACGCTGCCGGTCGAGACAGAGCGGCATTGGAGGGCCCACGCTACATCTGGTGGAATTTCGTGTCCTCGCGCAGGGAGAGGATCGAGCAAGCGAAAGAGGATTGAAAGACGAGAAAATTCGCGCCGGTGCCGGGCGAAATAGAGTTCATTCCGCTTCCAGAAACCTAGCTAAATCCAGAAATTGGAATTTCAGCTTCTGGACAAAGAGCCGACCTACCGCTGACGTGGTCGTTCGTCTCGGGATGACCCAAAGCGGACCTTCGATAGCTATTCGTGGATGTGCCAAAAAAGGGGCCGCAGAAAATCCCAGTGATCTTCCGATCGACCGTCGTTGATCGAATCGGGAGGAGCATTATGTCTTGCCCAAAGAACAGGCGGTCTGCTTTTGTCTTTGCCGCCAGACGAGCACGAAACAAAAGGATGCGCCCCGTGAAGCAGTCGACCCTGTTTCTCTCTCTTTGTCTGGGATTTTCCGCCACCGCCGCGAGTGCGACGTTGAAGCCGGGCGACGCCGCGCCCGATTTCACCGTGGACGCGGCGCATGGCGGCAAGGAGTTCAAATTCTCCCTCGCCGAAGCATTGAAAAAAGGACCGGTGGTTCTCTACTTTTATCCTAAATCATTCACGAGCGTCTGCACGGTCGAGGCGCATGAATTCGCCGAAAACATCGAGAATTTCGCGGCGGCCGGCGCGAGCGTCATTGGCCTTTCGAGCGACAAGATCAAGGTGCAGCGCGACTTTTCGACCAAGGAGTGCCGCGACAAATTCCCGGTTGGCGCGGACCCCAGCTTTTCAGTGATAAAGGCCTATGACGCCGCGTTCAACATTCCGGTTGTAGGCGCGGCCTTCGCCAACCGCATTTCCTATGTGATTTCGCCGGACGGAAAAATTCTTTACGCCTACTCCGATTCCAGCGCGGAAAAACACATCGAGAATACGCTGGCCGTCGTCAGGAAATGGCGCGAGGAGCACAAGCGCTGAGCCCCAGCCCTCGGTAGACCCGCAACGAATCAAATCCCGTTGCTCGGTTCTACGCGGTGGAAACCCGCCAGACCCCCCAAAACCCGCCGTGAATCGAAAGATTTTCAGCCTCTGGGCTTTGGCTCTGTGCCGCAGCTGCCGGACGTGATTCTTTGCACAGTCGCCTCAGAATCGGTTAGCCGATACGCGATCGCGTGTTGCGCGATCTCGGGTGGAAAGCGATATCCGAAGTAGCGGATTTAGTCATCGTCGATGGTTATTAATCAGCTTAGAAGTATATGCACTTTTTTCTTGACGTGAAGGGTCTGCAATGATTCCCTTCCTGCATGAGAGAAGATGATGCTCGCAAACTGGATCACGCGACGTTGGAAGCGATCCGCATCCGCGCCGTGCGA
>DASYVQ010000017.1:0-5553 GCA_035936875.1 Chthoniobacterales bacterium | reverse complement strand
CCACGTAACGCGTGGGTTGAAGCTTGCGTCGGAATCGGCGGGCCCATGCTCGGAACACTCGGCGCGCTGGTTTGCAATTCGTTAGGCGAATTTTTCGACGCGCCGGTGTTTATTGCACTGGCCTGGTTCGGTTATTTTTTGAACCTCTTCAACCTAACACCCGTCGGCATGCTCGACGGTGGTCGCATCGTCACCGCGCTTTCGCGCTGGCTTTGGTTGCCGGGTTTTGCGGTGCTGATCTGGTTCGGGTGGAAGTATCCTAATTTCATTGTCTGGCTGATCGTGCTTCTTTCTTTGCCGCGCATCTATTCGCTCTTCCGCAAACGAACGGAAGAAGAGGAGCGCTATTACGAGGTCACGCCAACTCAGCGCTGGACGATGTCGATCTTGTATTTCGGTTTGATCGCCATGCTGATTTTCGCGATGCATCTTGCCGCGCGCGATTTGCACGAACATGGCGTCCGGTCCCACGGGCACGGCCAGGACACGATCGTGCAGTGATCAACGCGCGACGTTCGCTGCGAATACTTTCTCCGGCTCGAGCCCGATCTTGCGCACGATTGACAAGAAACGTTCGTCCGAGCGCAACGGGATAAACTCCGGTGCGATGCCTACAAAATGCAACGACGACGAGCGTTCCACGCACGCGCGTTCGAGTTCGCGAATCGCATCGTCATGCGCATGCAACGCCACGTGGACATGGGCAATGGCGTCGCCGGGCGTGTAGCTTGCGCGAGTGGCAACCGCTTGGCCTAGAATTTCCAGCGCTTCGCTGCGCCGGTTCATGCGGGCGTAGGTGATCGCCAGACCAAAGGCTGGTCGGCCGCTGAGACTCTCCGCCTTTTGGTAGAGCGCGATCGCTTCATCGAAGCGCCCCATCTCGCGATACAGCGCCGCCAGCAACGGCTCGCCATAAACAAATGCCGGGTCGAGTTGCAATGCGCGTTCGCCGGCCGCGATCGCTTCGTCGTACAGTCCAAAGTAGCGGTAAAGCTCGCAAGCTGAGTTGTTCACCCAAAGTGATGCCGGATCGATCTTCGATGTACGCTGCAAATAAGTGAGCGCTTCGTCGCGTTCCCCGCGCGCAGCCCAGAACGCCGCTGAAAAATAATTTGAGGGCGTCGACTTTGGATCGAGCTCGACGGCGCGACAAAATTCCCGGGCCGCGCCGTCCATGTCCCAATCGAGGATCCGTTTTACTTCGCCCAAATACACGTGCGCTTCGGCATCGTCGTTGTCGATCTTCAGCGCGTTCAGCGCGGCTTCGCGCACTTTCGGATATGCCTCGAGCGGCGGTACGTAAGCATCAGCCAGCCAAAGCCAGGTCTTTGCGATTCCGGTCCAGGCCCGGCCGAGCTGTGGATCCTTCGCCAGCGCACGATCAAAAAGTCCCAAACTTTGCCGCAACGCTTCCTCCGTGCTCTTGTCTGAAAAGAATAATCCGCGCAGATAAATATCGTACGCAGCTGTGTCCCGCGATGGTGTTTTCGGTTTCGGTTTCGCGATGTCGAGCTTCAGTTTCAGCGCATCGACAATCGCGTTCGTGATTTCATCCTGCAGCGCGAAGATTCCCTGGAATTCGCGGTCGAACGTTTCCGACCAAAGAGTGAAGCCGTTGCAGCACTCGGTCAGCTGGGCCGTGATGCGAACGCGGTTGCCGTCACGACGCACACTGCCGTCGAGCACGTGTTCGACGTTCAACTTTGCCGCGATTTCGCTGAGGTCTGCTTTTTGGTCTTTGAACCAAAGAGAAGAGCGGCGCGCGGCCACGCGCAGTCCGTCGATTTTCGCCAGCGCCGTTTGAATTTCTTCTGCGATGCCGTCGCCGAAATAATCGCGGTCTTCGCCAGAGCTCAAGTCGCTAAAAGGCAAAACCGCGATCGATTTTTCAAATAAATCCGGCGTTTCAGTGCTGGCGATGTTCCAATCCGGCTTCGCGTCCGGCGTTCGCACAATTCCATATCGGGTGAGATCGAAGAACCAGGAGAGCATCAGCGCGACTGGAAACCCGAGCACAATCAGGACGACAATGAGCCGCACCACCCAAATCGGGATATCGAACACCGGAAAGACCTGCGCGATCCCCTGTGCCAGCGCCCAGCCGGCAACGACGTAGGCAATCGCGACGCTATAGACTTTTCGCCGCTTCAGCTCGGCAAAGAATTTCGAGAGACTCACGGCGACGAATGCGCGATCAATTGCTGAAATCGCGGGTCATTACGGATCGGGTCCCATTCCCATCGAAATTTCAAATCGTTCACCGTGACACTGTAATCCACGCTGTCGACTGCGCCGGGAGTTTTAAGCAAGCGCTCGATTAACGGAATGGCGAGATCATTTTCGCCAACACGCGCATAGATGAGCGCGAGATAGCAATTCATGATCGCGCCATCGAACGCATCTTTCGATTCGGGCTTTAGCTCCACTGCCCGCCTGCCTTCACGAATGGCCTCGTCCTTTCGACCTGCGAACGCGTAGAACCAACCGAGATTAGCGTGACGATCCGCGCTCATTGGCGCCTCCTCGACCGCTTTTTCAAAATTCGGCCGCGCCAATTCAAATAATTTCTGGGCCTGCGTCTGTTTGCCTTCGGCCAGTTCGATGCAGCCTTGCAGAAAACTCTTCGGTGTTGCTCCCGCATTCGTGTACGAGACCTCTTTCAAATCCGGCGTTTGCAAAATCGTGCGTGCCGCACCAAAATCGCGGTCAATCATCGCCACGTCCCAGCGGCATGACGTTACCGCGCCATCCGGATCGGTTCCTGCCGGGACCTGCCTGAGCAAGGATTTGAGCAAGCCCGTGTTCCCTTTCCACCAGAAATCGACGTAACCGCTTTGAATTTTGGCGACGAGTGAAGCTGGCGCCATCGCTCGCATTTGCGCCGCCCAACGGGACGCTTCCGGCCAGCGACGCAGCGCCGTGTTGGTAAAAATAATGTTGCGCACAATATTTGGATTTTGCGGGTCGATTTTTTGATTCCTTTCAAAAGTTTCGAGCGATTCTTGCCATTTCCCCTGACGCCGCTTGATCGCAGCGATCAACTCGCCAACTTCGGCGTCGCTAGGCGACAACGCTGCCGCGGCTCCGAAATCGGCGAGCGCGCGCTCATAGTCCTGGTCGATCCAATAATTACATTGCCCCAGAGCCAGATGCGCCTCAGCAAGATTTGGCTGCAAACGCAGCGCCAGATCGGCTTCGGCACGCGCTTTTGATTTCCAACTGTCGAGAGGTTCGTAGAAGTGATAAATTTGCGCCTGCGTCGATGCGAGTCGCGCATGCGCGAGCGCAAAGCTCGGATCAATCGTAATCGCCTGCACGTAAAGTTGTTCGGCTTTCTTGAAATCCTCGAGCAGCGTATCGGGATTGCGCGCAATTTGGTTCGCGCGCAGATAAAAGCCGTAGGCGTCCGCGTTCTCCGTTGGTTTCTTCTCCACGCGTGCTTTCTCGTCGGGATTCAAAGCCACCCGCAGTGCCTCGGCAATCTCGACGGCCAATTCACCTTGCAAACCTAACGAATCGGCCAGCGTCCGGTCGTAACGGTTTGCCCAAAGATGTCGATCTTGCAAAGCGTCAATCAACTGCACATTGACGACGACGCGGTTGCCTAAACGACGGACGCTGCCTTCAAGAACATTCGCCACACCCAGGCTTTTGCCGATCTCGCGCAAATTGTGGGAGGCCCGCTCGCCGCGATAGCCCATCACACTGGTGCGACTGATTACGCGCAAGTCGCGGATCATTGCCAAACTCGTAAGAATGTCGTCTTGAATACCGTCCGCAAAAAACGCATTTTCTTTATCGTCACTAAAATTTTCAAATGGTAACACCGCGATACTTTTTGCAGGAATCGCTTCTCCGGAAGGCGATCTGAACGGCAATCGTTCGTAAATCAGCATCGCGACGATAAGAAGCAGGATGCCGATGATGATAAAATAGAACGTTCGACCCATGGTTCGTTGCGCCGCCGGATCGACATCTTCCGCGCGGACGAGGCCTTCCGGCGTGAGTTCGTAAATCCAGGCCAGAATCATGGCTATGGGAAATCCAATCACCAGCGCGACAATCACAAAACGCACCGCCGAATTCGGCACGTCGAAAAATGGAAAGACCTGAGTCGCAACCTGCGTCAACAACCACGCCACCATTCCATAAGCAACCGCAGCGCGGTAGACATGGCGCCGCTGCAGCTCGGCGAAGAATTTCGAGAGGTTCACTTTGTTCGCTCAATTAACTTTTGGAAGCGCCTTTCACAAGCGCAACGTCTCGTGCGTGCTAGATTAACGGATGCCGTTTCAGCTCGAATCCAACTACAAACCGCGGGGCGATCAGGGCCAGGCGATCGCCAAGCTGCTGAAATCGGTCGAAGCCGGGAATCGGCATCAGACGCTGCTCGGCGTGACCGGTTCGGGCAAGACGTTCACCATTGCCAACGTGATTCGAGACCTGGACCGGCCGACGCTCGTCATTTCGCACAACAAAACATTGGCGGCGCAACTTTACTCAGAGTTCAAACAGTTCTTCCCAAAAAACGCGGTCGAGTATTTTGTCAGCTATTTCGATTACTACCAACCGGAGGCCTACATCCCGCGCTCCGACACTTACATCGAGAAGGATTCGTCGATTAACGAAGAGATCGAGCGGTTGCGGCTCGCTGCGACCAGCGCGCTCCTTTCGCGTCGCGACACGATTGTCGTCGCCAGCGTGTCGTGCATTTACGGCGTCACGTCGCCCGAAGATTACGAACGAATGTTGCTGACAGTAAAACGAGGCCAACAAATTTCTCGCGAGGCTGTGCTCGGCCGCTTGATCGACATGCTCTACGAGCGCAACGACATGAATTTTTCGCGCGGAAAATTCCGTGTCCGCGGCGACGTAGTTGAAGTTTATCCCGCCACAGCCGACGAAGAAGCGATCCGGCTCGAATTTTTTGGCGACGAGATTGACGCAATCATCCGGTTTGATCCCCTCACCGGCCACGCGCATGAATCGCTGAGCTTAATGATATTTTACCCGGCCAAACAGTTCGTCACACCTGCCGACAAATTAAACCGCGCGTTGGGCACGATTCGCGAAGAACTCGAACAACGCATTGTCGATCTTGAGGCGCACAACAAACTTCTCGAAGCGCAACGGCTGCGCATGCGTACGGAGTACGACCTGGAAATGCTGCAAGAAATGGGTTTCTGCAGCGGCATCGAGAATTACTCGCGCCATTTGTCGGGAAGGCCCCCGGGATCGAAGCCGTACACGATCATCGATTTCTTCCCGAAAGATTTTCTGGTGGTGATCGATGAATCGCACGCCACGATCCCACAGATCGGCGGGATGTACGAAGGCGACCGGTCGCGCAAAACCGTGCTGGTCGATTACGGCTTTCGTTTGCCGAGCGCGCTCGATAACCGGCCCCTCAATTTCGACGAGTTCATGAAATTGACCAACCAACTCGTCTACGTGAGCGCCACGCCGGCGGAGTTTGAAATTCAAAACAGCATCGCCGACAACGAAAAGTATTTTCCCCACAAACGGCAGCGAATCGGTCAGGACGAGCCGGTC
>DASYVQ010000016.1:0-34377 GCA_035936875.1 Chthoniobacterales bacterium | reverse complement strand
GCGATTCCACTCCTGCTGGCCCATGGCGAGAAGTTCCTCCGGCGAGTAGGGGAGCAGCGCCACGTTTTTGAGAAAAAATGTGTAAGCGTCGCGACCGAGCGCCGTTTCCTTTGGAAGCGACGGCAATTTTTCCTGAAGCTTTTCGCGAAAATGTTCGAGCGCATCGGCCGCACGTTCGACTGCGCTGTTCAAGTCCTGCTCTTTGAGAGTTGTCGATTTTAGCAACGGGGTCGCCATTTTTTGCAGGCGTTCTCGCACGCCCTCCAACGCTTCGATGGCCACCGTGGCGAACGGCGCCGGCGGATTTTCGAGGTTGTCTTCGCCCTGCTGCAAGATCGCCGGAATATTTTCGATACGAGTCAGAATCTCACGAGATTGTGCCGCGTTATACGGTCCCGGAACTGTTAACGCTTCGACGACAGGCGTGAGCGTCTGCTCGATGTAAAAAATGGGATCGCGTACCCAGCGCGGATTAATTTCCAATTCCCAATGCACCCGCGACAAGGCCGAACCGATCAGCCGATAATCGACCTGCTTCGGCACCGGCCACTCGGTTACATCCAGTTTTTTCCAACGCGCCTCGAATTCCGACAGATCTTTTCGGCGATCGTCGATCTTGCCCAGAGACCAATCGCGAGTTCCGCCGGGGCGCTCCATGCGCGGTACGTCGTCGCCGGTGAACGGCGCATATTTTGCCCGCCAGGCCCAGAAATTCTCCGCGAGTTTGTCGAGGGATTCCGGCCCCGGAGTCGCCGTCGGTGTCTCTGTTTGCGAGCGGGCCTCGCCGGAGAAGAGAACGAAGGTGAAAAGCAGTGCCAGCCAAAGGTTTCTCATAAGTCGCTAATCCGCAGTTTGGCGGATGGTGATGGTAGCAGGTGTGCGGTCGGGCCGATACATCGACGCGCCGTAGGAAACGGCCGCGCTATTCGGTTTCGCGTAACGAATAGTTTTAAGCTCCGCGTCCCAGTGTTCGATGTAAGAACAGTTTGCTTTCTTCGTGCTGCCGGGAATCGGAACGTACCGATTTTCGGTGAACGTAAGAAATGCCGACTCGCCCGGCAATGGAATGGGCGCCGCCCAGTTTGGCGAAAGCCGCACCAGCCTCGGTCCGTTCAGGTCGAGCGCAGAACAGGTGTCGCCGTCGGTGCTGTTCAAATGCAAACCGAAGAACGCGACGCGAAGCAAACCGTCGAAAAGAAATTGCCGATCTTGCTTTTTGCTTTCATGCAGGATTTCATATACGCCAAAGAAGCCGGGCAAGGCTCCGAAGTTCGCTTCAACTCTCGTTTTCAGATAACGCAAAATGTAATGCTTGCCGTGACCTGCGCCATCGATCTGATCATCGGGATCTGATGGATCTTTACGCAAGACTAACTCCACGGATTTGTCCGGGGCGGTATAGCTTTGCGGTTTCATATTTGTTTTGGGCGGCGAACTCGCCCCGGCAGATTCTTCCGGCGACGGAGTCGGACTGGGCGATGGCGACTGCTCTCCTGGTTGATCGATTTCGCGATTTGTGAAAAACAGCGACGTCTTGGTGGCCGTGTACCAATCCGGCGCCGCCTCGAGTTCTTTCAGAGCGAGTCCGCGCGGATCGATCTCCCAGAATTCCAGTGGCTTTCCGGTTTTCTCTCGCGTAAAGACGATGGTCTCGCCGCCGGGCGCAAAGATTGGATCGACATCCTGGCCCGAGTTGTCGTCGGTGAGCTGCCGCAAGAACTTTCCGCCCTCGCGATACAGATAAAGATGCGAATGACTGGTGCCCTCTGCCTGCAAATAACGGATAGCGATCACGATCTCCGCGGTAGCAAACGCTCGTGGCGCGATCGAGATCAGCCCTCCAATGAGAATCAGTATTGGCAGTCTGCGTCCCATCCGACAAATAGTCGTTAGCGCAGCGGAAGTTGCAGCACGCTCGCATGCTGCGCATCGTGATAGACCTTCACGTGCGCGGTGCGGGCGTCTTTTGCGGTTTCATCGGCAACAACTCCGCCCGAATTGTAATTTTTCTGCCAGAAGATCGAGTTCGGCGAATTAACGACGAGGCGCAGCCGGCTCCCTTTCATTAAGCGGCGCGCGACAAACAATCCCGGATCGAAGTCGCACCGGACAATCTCGCCCGGTTTAACGAGCTTCGCTTCGCGCAGCGATTCACGGTAACGGAGCCGGCGCAAGTCGCTCCAGAGGGCGATGCTGGTTCCATCCGGTTGAATTTCGTAGAGATCGGCTTCCAAGTCGGTATCGGGCGTATCGATCGAAACCCAAAGCGAAACTTTCGGGCAACCAATGAGCGGCGTTTCTTTCAGCAACGGATCGGTGTGATAAACCAAACCGTCTTTGCCGATGCAGAGCGCAAAACGTTGATCGACTCCCGCGGTCTTATCGTTGGGTTCAACTCCTTCGACATCTTCGCCACGGTGCGTATCGAGCGGATCATTTACGAATTGATCAACGCCTTCGCTCGGTTGCGCTTCTGTCAGTGTGCCCGAGCGAAAAACGCCGTTCGCGTCGCCGTTTTTCGAATCCAAATGAAACATCTTCGGGTTTGCAGCTAAACTCACAAAGTCCTGGGCGTACTTCCATTCGCCGTTTGCACCGGTGTTCCCAGGCGCGATCACGTAGTAAGCGACCTGATTTTTCAAAAAGTCCGGCTTCTTGTTATTCTTCATCGTCCAGTCGTACCATTGCCGATGCAGATCGTTAAGATCGACAAGCGCGCCAGGGCCAAATTTCACGCCGCCAACTTCGTCGGTCGGTGTGCGCGTCCCGGCGTGGTCCCAGGGGCCGATGATGAGGAAATGTTTCGCACGCGCCTCCGGCGAAGCGTTGGCGATGTGATCGCGATAAAATGTCATCGCGCCGAGCTCGTCCCCATCGTACTGGCCAGTGATGGTGAGAACCGGCAGTGTGATCTTTTGAAACTGTTCACGCGTTGGCAACATCGCATCGTAATAGGCATCGGCGGTCGGATGTTTAACGATGCGCTGAAAATTCGCGGACGGATTGCCGACGACTGAATCAAGCGATTTAAACGGAATGTGCTTTTTGTAAGCATCGAGAAACTTCGTGCGCCAGAATTTGCTATCGCCAAAAAGATTTGCCTGCCCAGTACGGCCGCTGGTGTGGGTGAACCATTGCATGTCATAAGTCATCCCGATGTTGTTGACGGAGGGATAATCGAGCGAGGGATGCGCGGCCGCCGCGGGCACAATCGTGGCGAGGTGCGCCGGAAATTCCTTTGCAGTGGCCCATTGATTGAAACCAGCATAAGAACCTCCCCACATCGCAACTTTGCCATCGCAAAACGGCTGCTGCGCAAGCCATTCCACGACGTCGTGCCCGTCGCGCGGGTCGTTTGCGAACGGCTCAAATTCGCCGCCGGAATTTCCTCGACCGCGAACGTCGACAAGCGCAAACGCGTAACCATGCGAGGCGAAGTAAGCGGCGCGGGCGTGATAGGTATCGGAGATATAAGGCGTGAGAGTGAAGATGGCCGGCGTCTTTGGCGGAGCTCCATCTTTTGCTTTTGGTAAATAAAGTGTCGCGTTCAGTTCGACTTTGTCGCGCAGCGGAATCTTGAGACCCCAGTGCAGATCGTAATCAGGCGGTGGAGGAGGGGACGTCTGTGGTTTTGGCTCCGGAGACGCGAGCGGCGGAGGAGACTGCGCTCGAATGATCCCCAACATCGACATCGTCACCAGGCAAAAGGTGAAAAACAGACGAGGAAAAGTGACGGCTGATCTGCTCATGCGAGCATTCAAGCGAAATCCGGCCCGCTAAACAACGGTCAAATGATTCCTAATCGCGAGTCTTGCCTTGCGATGTCGAAATTCTTATACCGCTGGAATGAATATCCGGGCTTATTGTCGATCCTGCCTTCAGTTTCTTTTTGCTGTTTTATTTTTTGGCCTCGGCACGATGTCGTTATGCGCAGCCGACAAAGTCATCGTCCTGAAAGCGGCACGCATGTTCGACGGCAAAGCAAAAACGCTCGTGCAAAATGGCGTTGTCATCGTGCAGGGCGACAAGATTGTGGATGCTGGCAGCAATTTGTCCGTGCCGGGCGGTGCGCAGGTGATTGATCTCGGCGACGCGACGCTTTCGCCGGGATTTATGGACGCGCACACACATCTGACGCTCGATTTCAGCGGGAATTTCAACGAGCGCCGGTTAAAAGAACTCGACTTAAATGTCTCGGAGCAAGCGATCAAAGCGACGACCTACGCGCGGGCGACAATCGAAGCCGGCTTCACGACCGTGCGCGATCTGGGCAGCCGATTCGTCGGCAGTCCCGAACGCGTTGATGTGGCGCTGCGTAATTCCATCAATAAAGGCGTGATCGTTGGGCCGCGGATGCTCGTTGCTACGAAAGGAATCGGCGCGACCGGCGGCCACTTCGATCCGACGAGCGGGTTTCGGGATCTTTTGTTCGGCCGCGAACCTAACGCGAGCGACGGCATTGCCGATGGCCCGGACGAAATTCGCAAAGCGGTGCGCTTCGCAGTGAAGAACGGCGCAGATGTTATCAAAGCGGCAGTGTCGGGCGGCGTTTTATCGCTGGCGGACGAAGTGGACACGCCGCAACTGACCCCGGCAGAAATGGCGGCGTTAGTCGATGAATCGCATCGCTTGCGCAGGAAGGTCGCGGTGCATTGTCACGGTGATCAGGCTGCGCGCGAAGCAATCGAAGCGGGAGTGGATTCGATCGAGCACGGTTCGTTCATGAAACCGGAGACGCTGACGTTAATGAAGAACAAAGGAACTTTTCTCACGCCGACCTTGATGGCAACTGAATGGATCATGAGCAAGATCGACAATTATCCGCCGATGCTGCAAGCGAAAGCGAAAGCAGCTGCGGTGGCGCGCTCGGAAATGTTTCGCAACGCCGTGAAGATGGGAATTAAAGTCTCTTTCGGCACGGACGCGGCGGTTTTCCCGCACGGTCAGAACGCAAAGGAATTCAAGTTAATGGTCGACCTCGGTATGCAACCAATCGACGCGTTGAAATCTGCGACCGGAAATGACGCGGAACTTTTCGGCATCGCGCAGAAAACTGGGACATTGGAAAAAGGAAAACTCGCGGACATTATCGCCATGCCGGGCGATCCGACTTCCGACATCACCGCGACGGAACGTGTTTCCTTCGTGATGAAGGAGGGCAAAATTATCCGTAACGGTCCGCCGAGCGCACCGCCCGTGGCAGTGTCGGCCGAGCAGGAACTGGAAATTCCGGCCGATTAACGAGTCAGATCACGACATCAATGAATATTACCGCTAATTAAAGCAACGTGGGTATCGTTAGGGACTACCGCGACTCTCGCTGAGTCACTCGATGCGTTGATGAAGTACAGTGAAACCCCGGGCCCAACATAAACCGGATAAAACGTGTAGGGCTGGCCGTCGATAAATTGAGGGTTTCTCCAGTCAATCGCGATTGGGCGGGAAACGGAGTAAGAACTTACCGCGACTGAATCACTGAAGTTGATCGAACGCGTGTCGCGAAAATCGCCCCGGCCGTTGTACAACGTTCCGCCACTTCCATTGTAGGGGGTGTATCGCCAGTTACGGACGCCATTAGTCGGGTACCAATCTTCGGTGAAAACTTCGTTTTCACTTTCGAGCGGAATGCTTTTGTAGATGACGGTTCTCGTGCCCACCTGATCGATAAGCGCAGGTTGGATGTGATCTTCGCCAGCGAAGCGGTACGAATAAAATGCGATTTCGTAATCCAGGCCGCCCCACCGGCTCAAATTAATCGGGTGGCCAAACGCCACATCGAAAATCTCAACATGCCGCTGATGATTTACCGAACGCGTTTCCGCTGACGGCGCGCTAGCTTCTCGAGCGGCTGATTCTGCCGCTGCGACTTCATCTTTGGACGCAACAAGATTCGAATCGCGCAACGACTTGATTAGCGAATCGCTCGCGCCTTGAGATTTGAGGATGCCTTCCTGCGGTTGAGTTAATCCGTGCAGGAGTTTTCGCTCTGCGACTTCATTTTTAATAGAAGCTTCGGGCTCGTGCATGCGAACAAGCAGAGATAGTTCGCTGAAACCGATCGGGCGGGCTGCAGCGGGATTGATCCAAACGGTCAGGATGGCCGCGATGATAGATAAGCTATAAACAGTGGGGTGTTTCATAATTATAGGTTTTACCAGGTTGAACTCGGCTTTGACAATACAAAAATCATCGCTACTCTCCTCGTTCCGCCGCTTGAATTAAGTGGCGTTAATTTAAGCAGGAGGTCGCCGCGGCGACCGCCAACACTGCAAATCGACATGCCACAAAATCGCAGCAAACGTTATCGCGCCGCCGCCGAGCAGGTGGATCGGACAAAAGCTTATAGCCTGACCGATGCGGTCTCGGTTTTAAAAAAGTTTCCGCCCACCAAATTTGACCAGACCGTAACCGTCTCTTTCCGGCTCGGGGTCGATCCAAAACAATCGGATCAAATGGTGCGCGGGATCTGTGCGTTGCCGCATGGAAGCGGTAAGCAAGTGCGAGTGCTCGTTTTTGCGGAAGGGAAGGCGGCAAAGGACGCTAAAGACGCTGGTGCCGAATTCATCGGATTCAAAGACATGATTCAGAAATGTCAGGAAGGCTTCCAAGACTTTGATGTCGCGATTGCGACGCCGGCGGCAATGGCTGAAGTACGGAAGCTTGGAAAAGTTCTTGGGCCGCGCGGATTAATGCCGAACCCGAAAGCCGGAACGGTGACGGACGATACCGCGAAAGCGGTGCAAGAAGTCAAAGCCGGCCGCGTCGAATTCAAGCTCGACAAGAACGGCAACGTCGCGGTGCCGGTGGGAAAATTTTCGTTTGAAGAAACAGCGCTGGTCGAGAATGGAAACGCTGTTATCGAAGCGGTGGCGCGGGCGCGTCCAGCTACGGCGAAAGGACGTTATCTTGACGCGATGACGTTAAGCGCGACAATGTCGCCCGGCTTGCGACTCGACCCATCTCCGTATTTGAGCGGGCAGCCGTAAGATCGAGTCCGAGCCGGACTGGCACTAACTATGAGACCCGAAAAAGCCAACATTGTTTCAGATCTTTCAAAGGATCTGAAAGAGTCGTCGTTTGTGCTGGTAACCGATTACCAGCACATGAAAGTCGGAGATTTCGGCGAGTTGCGAAATCGACTGGGGCAGGCCGGGGCGGAAGTGCATGTCGTTAAAAACAGTTTTCTCAAGCGCGCCATGGCGGATGCCGGCTTTCCGGCTGTCGATGAAAAGCTCGGCGGCCAGACTGCAATCATAACTGGCGCCAAGGATGTCGCGCCGATCGCGAAGATCATAAAGAATTTCACAAAGGAATTTAAAAAAGCACTGCTCAAGATCGGCTTGGTCAATCGGGCAGTGGTTTCGGCAGCCGAACTTGAGAAACTGGCGGATCTGCCGTCGCGTGAGGTTCTGCTGGCGCAATTACTCGGTTTGATACAAGCGCCGGCAACGCGACTGGCAAGAATGCTGAATGAGCCAGCGTCATCGCTAGCGCGGTTGGTGAAGGCAAAACCTGAAAACGAAGGAGAGGCAAGGCCAGCCGAAGCGGCGCCAACTTAAAATTTCGTCGCGCTGTTGAAGCGCTGCGATGCAAACAAAAACTGTCCGGGTCGGCGGCTGTCGATCTTAATTTTCCGAAAGCTTTCGGAAGCGGCAATTGGAGGAAAGAAAAATGGCAGATAAAAAATCGTTAGTAGATCAAATTGTCGGGCTCACCTTGTTGGAAGCTGCAGACATCGTAAAGGAGTTGGAGGAAAAGCTGGGAATCAGCGCGGCTGCGCCCGTGGCGGTGGCGCCTGCCGGCGGGGTGGCTCCAGGCGGAGCAGCAGTTCCGGCGGCTGAAGAGAAGGCCACGTTCGACGTGATCTTGAAAGAGATGGGCGCGAACAAGATTGGTGTCATCAAGGAGATCCGCAGCGCAGTGCCGGGGCTCGGTTTGGCCGAAGCCAAGGCGCTCGTCGAGGGCGCTCCCAAGACAATCAAGGAAGGCGTGACCAAGCAGGAAGCCGAAGAGATCAAGAAAAAGGTCGAAGCGGCTGGAGCGAAGGTCGAAATTAAATAACGAATTTCCAGAGCGGCCGCCGCGTAAAAGAGCTTGCGTGGCGGCCGTTTTCGTTTAATCTCGGGTTTCGTTAGAAGTAGGGAGACTTATTTTTAACCCGCAGTTGACGGTAAAGAACGAGTTGGCAGCAAAACGGTGGAGGTTGATTTGACAAGCCGCCGTTTTGAGGCCATTTTTGCACCCCTCGCTCTCCGGTTGATGCCGTAAGCTCTTGTACGCAAGCGGCCGCAATTTATTGTGGGCCGGTGCGAATTTAACCCCATGGCCTAGTGATTTAGTGATTATGTCAGAACGCAATTCGGAACGTATCCACTTCGGCACCATTAAAGAAGCCATCGAGCCTCCCAACCTGATTGAGGTCCAGCTTAATTCTTATGTCGATTTTCTGCAGAAGGATCTGCCGTTTGCCAAGCGGAAGACCCAGGGGCTACAGGCCGTTTTTAAGGAAGTTTTCCCGATCGAAAGTTACGACGAAAAAGCCGTTCTAGATTTCAGTCATTACGAGATCGGCGAGCCAAAACTGGCCGCTCTGGAAGCGCAGCGCGAAGGCCAGACTTATAGCGCGCCGCTTCACGTTACCTTTCAATTGCGGGAGGAAAAAGGGACCAAGGAAGAAAAAGTTTACATGGGCGAAATCCCGCTCATGACACCTCAGGGCACGTTTGTGATCAACGGCGCCGAGCGCGTGGTGGTTTCGCAACTTCACCGCTCACCAGGTATCGCGTTCGAATCAAGCGTCCATTTGAACGGCAAAGTGCTTTACAGTTTCCGCATCATCCCGGATCGCGGCTCATGGATTGAAGTTCAATTTGATACGGCCGATCTGCTTTACATTTATCTTGATCGTCGCAAACGCCGCCGCAAATTTCTCGCCACCACATTCCTGCGAGCGCTTGGCTACGGATCGGATGAAGAAGTCATCAAGCTTTTTTACAGCATAGAGAACCTCAAGCTCAGCGAGAAACTCGACGAAGAAAAGCTTGCAACCAAAGTGCTGACTGCAGAGGTGCTTGACGGCGAAGTCACCGTTGCCCGCGCGTTTGAGCCGCTCACACTGGCGACGGTTCGCCAGATCATGGGTCTGGGCATCAAAGAGGTTAAGGTGATTGATATCTCGAATGATGACACGGTCGTAAAAGCGCTTCGGAAAGATCCGGCGCACGATCAGGAAGAGGCTCTCAAGGATATCTATCGCCGACTTCGCCCCGGCGATCCGCCGACGGTCGCGAATGCCCGTGCTTTGCTCAAACGACTCTTTTTCGATCCGAAGAAATACGATCTCGGCCGCGTCGGACGCTACAAGATCAATCAGAAACTTGGGATCGATGTCGATCCTACGGAACGAATTTTAACCGACAAAGATTTCATCGCCGCGATCAAGTACTTGATCAACCTGCGGCGCGGTGAGGGCACGCTCGACGATATCGATCATCTCGGTAGCCGTCGTGTGCGAACGGTGGGCGAACTACTCGCCAATCAATGCCGCGTCGGCCTGGCCCGCACCGAACGTTTGGTGAAGGAGCGCATGACGCTGTTCGACATCAACGTCGATGGAATGACCCCGCAGAAGCTGGTGAATCCGAAAGCGCTAAGCGCCGTCATTCGCGATTTCTTCGGCCGCTCACAGCTTTCGCAGTTCATGGATCAAACCAATCCATTGGCCGAGCTGACACATAAGCGCCGTTTGTCCGCGCTCGGACCCGGCGGATTGAGCCGCGATCGCGCCGGCTTCGAAGTGCGCGATGTCCATCCGTCGCACTACGGGCGCATTTGTCCGATCGAAACGCCGGAAGGTCCGAACATCGGTTTGATTAGTTCGATGTCGACCTTCGCACGCATTAACGAATTCGGTTTTATCGAAACCCCCTATCGTAAAGTTCACAACGGCCGGGTGACCGACGAGATTGAATATCTCACCGGCGATCGCGAAGAAAATTACTTGGTTGGGCAGGCAAACGCGCCGATTGACGGCCGCGGCCATTTCACCGGCGAAAAAGTTTCGGTCCGTTACCGCGGCGACTTTCTCGAGGTCGAGCCCTCAAAGGTTCACTACATGGACGTTTCGCCAAAACAGCTTGTCTCGGTTGCAGCGGGGTTAATTCCGTTTCTCGAACATGACGACGCCAACCGCGCGCTCATGGGTTCGAACATGCAGCGCCAGGGTGTTCCGCTGATTGTTTCTGAAGCACCGTTAGTCGGCACGGGATTGGAAGCGAAGGTCGCACGTGATTCGCACGCGGTCGTTATCGCGATCGACAGTGGAAAAGTCGCTTCGGTGACCGCCGACCAAATCGTGGTGACAAGAGATGGTCGCATGCCGGAACACCGCAAGAAACTCAAGAGCGACCCGGAAGAAGGCATTCACGTTTACGAGTTGCGCAAGTTCATGCGCTCAAACGCCGGCACCTGCGTGAACCAAAAGCCGATCGTGAAGAAGGGCCATCATGTAAAGCGGGGCCAGATCATTGCGGACGGTCCGAACACCGATCATGGCGAGCTTGCGCTGGGTCGGAATGTGCTCGTCGCGTTCATGCCATGGAACGGCTACAACTTTGAAGACGCCATCATGATCTCGGAGAAGGCCGTGAAGGAGGACATTTACACCTCCATTCACATTGATGAATTCGAGATCGGCGCGCGCGATACAAAGCTCGGGCCGGAGGAAATCACACGCGATATTCCGAACGTCAGCGAAGAAGCGTTGCGCAATCTTGGATCGGATGGAGTTGTGCGCGTGGGCGCAGAAGTGAAACCGGGCGACATCCTTGTTGGTAAAATTACGCCGAAGAGCGAGACCGAACTCGCGCCGGAAGAGCGATTGCTCCGCGCGATTTTCGGCGAAAAAGCGGCCGACGTGAAAGACACGTCGCTCACTGTGCCTTCAGGCACTTACGGTATCGTCATGGACGTGAAAGTTTCATCGCGCAAAGAAGTTTCGCGCGAAAAACTCACGCCGGCAGAAACGAAAAAGCAGATCAAGGCGATCATGGAAGAACACAGGCGCAAAAAGGAAGAGCTGACCGAACAGCTGACCGACGCGCTTTCAAATATTTTGCTTGGTGAAAAAATCCCACTCGACGTTGTGAACGCCGAGACGGGCGAAATCATCATCCCGGCTAATCGCAAGATCACCAAGACGCTCCTGCGCAAGTTGGCCAATGTTTACGATCACATCGAGATCGATCCGAGCCCGATCCGCAACAAAATCCGCGAGATCATTGCGCATTACGAACACAAGTTCGCCGAGCTCGAACTGGAGCGCGAACGTTCGATGGACCGAGTCGAGAGCGGAGACGACATCGACCCGGGCATTATTAAGCAAGTCAAAGTTTACATTGCTTCGAAGCGGAAGCTCTCGGTCGGCGATAAAATGGCCGGCCGCCATGGCAACAAGGGCGTTGTTGCACGCATCGTGGCCGAGGAAGACATGCCGTTTCTGGCGGACGGAACGCCGGTTGAAATCGTCCTCAATCCGTTGGGCGTGCCGAGCCGTATGAATGTCGGACAAGTGCTCGAGACTCACCTTGGAGTCGCGGCGAAAGCACTCGGCTTCAAGGTTGCGACGCCGGTGTTTGACGGCATTTCCGAAGCCAAAATCCGCCAATACCTGAAAGAGGCGCATAAAAAGGAAGGATTTAGTTGGGTGCAGGAGACCGGTAAGGCGCGGTTGTTTGATGGGCGGACCGGCGACCCATTCGATCAGGAAGTCGTGGTTGGTCACATCTACATGATGAAGCTCGGCCACTTGGTCGCGGATAAGATTCACGCGCGCGCTGTCGGCCCGTATTCACTCGTGACCCAGCAGCCGCTCGGCGGAAAGGCGCAATATGGCGGCCAACGCTTTGGCGAGATGGAAGTGTGGGCGTTGGAAGCTTACGGCGCGGCTTACACGTTGCAGGAATTACTCACCGTGAAATCCGACGACGTGCAAGGTCGCACCCGCATCTACGAATCGATCGTCAAAGGCGACAATTCACTGGAGGCGGGCACACCTGAATCTTTCAACGTGCTGATCAAGGAAATGCAGAGCCTCGGCCTCGACGTCAAAGTCGGCGGTCAAGCGCCGAGCACGGTTTTTGAAAATATTGGTTAAATTTTTACATCGACAATCACATTTGGAGAATAAATGAACGAACATTCCTGGCGTGAGTTAGTGGGCGAAGAGCGGCCCGTGGGTTTTGATCAAGTGGCTATTGGCGTCGCGTCGAGTGACACGATGCGATCATGGAGCAAAGGCGAGGTCAAAAACCCTGAGACGATCAACTACCGGACGTTCAAGCCGGAAAAGGGCGGCCTTTTCTGCGAGCGCATCTTTGGTCCGACCCGCGATTGGGAATGCTCATGCGGAAAATATAAACGCATCAAGCACAAGGGTGTCATTTGCGACCGCTGCGGCGTGGAAGTCACATTGGCGCGCGTCCGTCGCGAACGCATGGGGCACATCGAGCTCGCCGTTCCCGTCTCACACATCTGGTTTTACAAATGCATGCCATCGCGGCTCGGCCTGATGCTCGACATGAGCGCGCGCCAGCTCGAGCGGGTGATTTATTACGAAGACTACATCGTCATCGATCCGGGCAAAACGCCCTTGCAAAAAGCGCAGCTCCTCAACGAAGTCGAGTATCGCGAGGCGCAGGAACAGTACGGCGAGGATTTCGTCGCCGGCATGGGCGCGGAAGCGGTGAAGAAGCTCCTTTCCGAGATCGATCTCAACAAACTCAACAAAGAGCTCGAGAAAGCGATGGGGGCGACGAAGAGCAAACAGATTCGTAAGAAGCTCGCCAAACGCCTCAAGCTCGTCCAAGGATTCCAAAATTCGCACGCGCGACCGGAATGGATGGTTCTCGAAGTGTTGCCGGTCATCCCGCCCGATTTACGTCCGCTCGTTCCGCTCGAAGGCGGAAGATTTGCAACGTCGGACCTCAACGATCTCTATCGTCGCGTCATTAACCGCAACAATCGTCTCAAGAATTTGCTCCAGCTCAAGACCCCGGATGTCATCATCCGAAACGAAAAGCGCATGTTGCAGGAAGCAGTCGACGCGTTGTTCGACAATGGCCGCCATGGCCGCGCGGTGACCGGCGCTGGCAATCGTCCGCTTAAGTCGCTCAGCGACATGCTCAAGGGCAAGGGCGGGCGTTTCCGTCAGAACTTGTTGGGCAAGCGCGTGGATTATTCCGGCCGTTCGGTCATCGTGATCGGCCCCGAATTAAAACTGCATCAATGCGGTTTGCCGAAAAAGATGGCGCTCGTTTTGTTCGAGCCGTTCATCATCCGGCGCCTCAAAGACCTCGGCTACGTGCACACGGTACGCAGCGCCAAGAAAATGATCGAGCGTCAGACACCGGAGGTCTGGGACATTCTCGACGAGGTTACACGCGGACATCCTGTTCTTCTCAACCGCGCGCCGACGCTGCATCGATTGTCGATCCAAGCTTTCGAGCCGCAACTGATTGAAGGCGAAGCGATCCGAATTCACCCGCTCGTTTGCACGGCTTACAACGCGGACTTCGACGGCGACCAAATGGCCGTGCACGTGCCGCTCTCGGTCGAAGCGCAACTGGAAGCGCGCATGTTGATGCTGGCGCCGAACAATATTTTCTCGCCGTCGAGCGGCAAACCAATCACGACCCCGTCGCAGGACATCACATTGGGCTGCTATTACATGACGCAGAACCCGCGGAACGTGAAGAAGGACGGACATCTGTCGCTCTTCTCCGATGCGGTGGAAGTTGAATTCGCCATGGCCGAGGGCGCAATCAAGACGCACGACCGTGTCCGCTTCAAGAATCCCGATTACGGTCGGCAGACATCGCTTGGAAATGCTGAAGCCAAGACGATCGAAACCACGGCTGGCCGAGTCATTTTTAACCAGATCTGGCCGAAGGAACTTGGGTTCTTCAACAAAGCAGCGGGCAAGAAGCAACTTAGCGACATCATCTGGCGCTGCTACCAGGTGGCCGGGCCGGCCGCCACGGTGGCCACTTTGGATAAGCTGAAAGAGCTTGGCTTTGCTGAAGCAACGAAAGCCGGAATCTCAATCGGAATTTCGGATATGATTATTCCGAAAGAGAAGCAGACCGAGTTGGAAAATGCTTACAAACAGATCCGCCAGGTTGAGCAGCAGTATCGCAAGGGCATCATCACCGACGGCGAGCGTTACAACAAGATTATCGATATTTGGACCCATGCTGGCGACGAAATCTCCAGCGTGATGTTCCGCACACTCGAACACAACGAAGGCCGCAAAGAGTTGAATCCGGTTTACTTGATGGTCGATTCCGGAGCTCGCGGCAATCGTCAACAGGTTCGACAGCTCGCCGGTATGCGCGGTTTGATGGCGAAACCGAGCGGCGAAATCATCGAGCGCCCAATCACTTCAAATTTCCGCGAAGGTCTGAGCGTTCTCGAATATTTCATCTCGACACACGGCGCCCGAAAAGGTCTGGCCGATACAGCGCTGAAAACAGCCGACTCAGGTTATCTGACGCGCAAGTTGGTGGACGCGGCACAAGACGTCATCATCAACGAAGATGATTGCGGGACGGTGAACGGCATTGTCGTGCGCTCGATTTACGAGGGCGACGAGGAAGTTGTCGATCTTGCCACACGCATCATCGGCCGCGTCAGTTGCGAAACGATCGCGGACCCGGTGGAGAAGAAAAAGAAAATCGTCAAAGCGAATCAGCTGATCGACGAGAAGATCGCCGCGGAACTTCAGCGCATCGGCGTGGAAAGTTTGAAAATCCGCTCGGTGCTTACGTGCGAATGCGGCCGCGGCGTTTGCGCCATGTGCTACGGACGTAATCTCGCCACCGCACAATTTGTGAAACTCGGCGAAGCGGTCGGCATTATTGCCGCGCAATCGATCGGTGAGCCCGGCACGCAGTTGACCATGCGGACATTCCACATCGGCGGCACGGCGAGCCAGACGTTCAAGCAACCGATCATCAAAGCGAAGAACGACGGCAAGATTCAGTTCAACGATCTGCGCACTGTGCAAGCGCTCGACGGCAGCTGGATCGTTTTGAACAAGAACGGGTCGATCAGTGTGCACAACGCGGAGGGCCGCGAGCTCGAGCGTTACAACGTCGTGATTGGCTCAATGATTTCCAAAGATGAAGGCACATCTGTGAAGAAGGGCGAAACCTTCGTGCAATGGGATCCGTATAACGTCCCGATTCTGACGGACAAGGGCGGCAAGATCGAATTCCGCGACATGATTGCGGGCGTGACGATCAAGCGCGATGTCGATGAAGCGACCGGTCTGATGGGCACGGTGATCATCGAGCACAAGGAAGATTTGCATCCGCAAATTGTTATCGTCGGCGATAAGAAGGAAGTCCTTGCCAGTTATTCGATTCCGGCTGGCGCGCACGTGATTGTCGAAGAAGGACAAAAAGTGCGCGGCGGCGCCTTGTTGGCGAAGACACCGCGCAAGGTCGCCAAGACCAAGGATATTACGGGCGGTCTGCCGCGTGTGGCGGAGTTGTTTGAGGCGCGTCGTCCGAAAGACGCAGCCGAGATCGCGAAGATCGACGGTATCGTCGAAATGGGCGGCACGGTGCGCGGAAAGCGTCGGCTTATCTTGAAAGATCCGGAAACGGGCGCAGAGGAAGAGCATCTGATTTCGCTGACCAAACACATCATCGTTTTCAAAGGCGATTTCGTGAAGAAGGGCCAGCAGCTGACGGAGGGACCAGTTGTGCCGCACGAAATTCTCGAAGTCTGCGGTCCGCAGGATTTACAGGAGCATCTCGTGAACGAGGTGCAGGAAGTTTATCGCCTGCAAGGTGTCGAAATTAACGACAAGCACATCGAGATCATCGTGCGTCAGATGTTGCGCAAAGTGAAAATCACAGATCCGGGCGACACTTCGCTGCTCTGGGGCGATCAGGTCGATCGGCTTGACTTCGAAGCGGAGAACGAGCGCGTGGTTGAGCAAGGTGGCAAACCCGCCGAGGCGACACCAGTGCTGCTCGGAATCACCAAAGCTTCGCTCGAAACCGACAGCTTTATTTCGGCTGCGTCATTCCAGGACACCACTCGCGTGCTTACGGAAGCGGCGACGCTCGGCAAAGTCGATCGTCTGCGTGGTTTCAAGGAAAACGTGATCATGGGTCACTTGATCCCGGCCGGCACCGGATTTCCCCAGCATCGCGAGATCAAACTTGTGGAAAAAGGCGAACCGATTGGTGCGCCGGTGCTCGAAGAAGCCGAGATGCAACCAGCGATCGGCTGATTGCGAGCGGGTCAATGGAGTAGTGGACTGATCGGCTGATGTCGATCGTAACCAAAACCGGCGACAAGGGCGAAACCTCGCTCATGTACGGTCGGCGTGTTTCCAAGAGCGATCCGCGTGTCGATGCCAACGGTTGCGTTGACGAGCTCAATGCCGCGCTCGGCCTGGCCCGAGCTGTTTGCAACGACAAGTTTGTCTCCGAACAAATCTTCGCCGTCCAAAAAGACTTGATCATCGTGATGGGCGAGTTGGCCACGGTGGCCGAAGATCGACAACGTTATCTCAAAGACGGCTTTCAGGTTACGAGCGAGAAAATGGTCGATCGAATTACGGCTGTGATTGTCGATCTTGAAAAAGACAAGTCACTTTATCCAAAGGATTGGGTGATTCCGGGCGGAACAGCGGTTTCCGCGGCCTTGGATTTCGCCCGGACAACGTGCCGGCGGGCCGAACGGCATATCGCGACTTCGATGTCGGACGAAAAAGATTTCAACCCCGAGATTTTGCGCTACCTCAATCGGCTCTCGGATTGGTGTTGGTTGCTTGCCCGGTACACGGAGAAGCGGCTAAAACAACCGGACAACGCCTCTAACCAATGAAGAACTTCTCTCGGATCAGTTTCGTGGCCGTCCTGATTATATTCGCAGCGGGTGTGACACTGACCGCTTCAGATCCGCCACGTGGGGCCACGCCCGCACACATATTAGGCCCCTCCGACGCGCCGGTGACACTTGAGATGTTCAGTGATTTTCAATGTCCCCAATGTGCCCGTTCCGACCCGACTGTGAAGAAGTTAAAATCCGAGTTCGGGGACAAACTGCGCATCGTATTTCGCCACTTTCCCATGGAAAAACACCAGAATGCCATTTTAGCCGCATGCGCTGCGGAGGCTGCAGCACGCCAGAATCGGTTTTGGGAGATGGCCGACGCTCTCTACCGCACTCAATGGATGTGGGAGAATGCCCCTGCCCCGCGTGTCGTGTTAATCGACCGTGCCAAGGAGCTGGGATTGAATGTCCCGCAGTTTGAGGAAGATTTAGATGCGAGCGAGCTGCGCGAGCGCGTCGCAGCCGATCAGGCCCGCGGGGAAGCGCTTGGTGTCAAGTCCACTCCGTGGGTTTTTATTAACGGCTATTCGGTTCCGAATGCCGAATTTAACGAAAGAGGCCTTCGGGCTGCGATCCAGGCTGCACTCGCAAAAGGGGGATAGTGGCGCGGCAGCGGAGCATTGTCATGTTAGTTGCTGTCTTGGTGGCCGTTATTGGGCTAGCTGACAGCGGTTATCTAACTGTGAAGCATCTTCGCGGTGATTATGTTAGATGCGGAGATGATTGTTCGGCCGTGCTTGGCAGCAAATATGCGGACGTGGCTGGGGTGCCGCTTGCTGCTATCGGAGCAATCGCCTATTTTGCTGTCTTCGTCGCGGCCGTGCTCGCTGCACTCGGTCACAGCATTGCGCGGCGGGTAGTTGCTTTAATCGCAATTCCAATGGCTATCACCAGTCTCTGGCTGGTCTACCTTCAGGCTTTCATCATCCATTCTTTTTGCAGATACTGCCTTTTATCCGCGGGCGCTTGCATCACGCTGGCAGCCCTCGTTCTCACCGAATGGCTGCTCCGTCGTCGGGCCGGGTAGAGAATTTCCATTATTGGCAAAGGCTTGAAATTGCAGTTGCGACATTACGTGTCTTAGAGCATCTTCCCCGTCCGCCGTTTCCCCCTCGGCCCGGCGATTTTTTGTATGGCAAACACAGTAGAATTAGTGCCCGAGCTTCTTGAAGCCGGCGTGCACTTCGGTCACCAGACCAAGCGCTGGAACCCGAAGATGAAGCCGTTCATCTTCGAGAAGCGCAACCAGATTTATATCATCAATCTTGATGAAACGGTGAAGCAGCTTCGGCGCGCGATGGAGTTTCTTCAGGAAGTTGCGCGCCGCGGTGGCAAGATTCTTTTCGTCGGCTGCAAAAAGCAGGCGCAGGAAGCAATCAAGGAAGCCGCGCAAGCTTGCGGACAATTTTATGTCAATCAGCGTTGGCTGGGTGGGACGTTGACGAATCTTACCACGATCCGAAAAAGCATCGGCCGCTTGCAATACATCGAGAAGATCGAGCAATCGCCCGAATACAAGAAGATGGGCAAACAGGAACTTGCGGCCCTTAATCGCGAAGCGGCCAAGCTGCGCCGGAATCTCGTTGGCATTCTGGAGATGGCGCAGTTGCCCGATGCGCTGGTGGTCATCGACACGACGCGCGAGCAAAACGCTGTCAATGAAGCGCGGCGGCTCGGTATTCCGGTCGTCGCAATTGTCGACACCAATGCTGATCCGGAATTGATCGATTATCCGATTCCCGGAAACGACGACGCCATTCGCGCGATTCGCGTTGTGCTGCAGAAGCTTGTCGATGCAATTGTCTCCGCCAGCGGCGAAGCGCGCGTTCGCGAGCAGATGGACATGGCCGGCGTGTCGGCCTGAGTTCAGTAAGCGTTTAACGCTCAACGTTTCATGGAAACTAAAACGGACATCGACCCTCAATTAGTCAAACAGCTTCGGGAGAAAACGAGCGCGGGAATGATGGACTGCAAACGCGCGCTTGCGGAAGCCGGCGGCGATCTGGCGAAAGCCGAGACGATTTTGCGGACGAAGGGAATCGCGAGCGCGAGCAAGAAAGCTTCACGCGTTACGAAAGAGGGCATCGTTGCTTCGTACATTCATCTTCAGGGCAAAGTGGGCGTGCTCGTCGAAGTAGACTGCGAGACCGACTTCGTGGCGAAGAATGAGATCTTCCGCGCGTTTGTGAAAGATATCACGCTGCACATCGCTGCGGCCCATCCGCTTTACGTTAGCCGCGAAGACGTACCCGGAAAACTAATCGAGGCTGAGCGGGAGATTTATAAAGCCCAAGTGAAAGGCAAGCCGGCAAACGTTGTGGAGAAGATTGTCGATGGAAAACTCGACAAGTTTTACAGCACGGTTTGCCTGCTCGAACAGGGCTTCATCAAGAACCCGGATCAAACGATCAAAGATTTGCTCAGCGCAAAAATCTCCGAGCTCGGTGAGAACATCGTGATCCGCCGTTTCACGCGCTATCTCGTCGGCGAACCGCTGGCTAACGAGTAGCGTTGTAGCGGCCGCCGTCCGCGGCGGCAGAATCGCAGAGTTTCTGGAGGGACGCGCGCCGTCGCGTCCGACTAACCTCTCTAGAAAAAATCTGCGTTCATCCGCGTAATCCGTGGTTAGTTTAAGACGGATGGGACTGAAGGAATACAAACGAAAACGGGATTTTGCGCGCACGGCTGAGCCGAAAGGCAAGCCACGGCCGAAGCAAGTCCGTGGCGCGAGCCGCTTCGTCATTCAAAAACACGACGCGCGGCGTCTGCACTACGATTTTCGGCTGCAGATGGAAGGCGTGCTCAAATCGTGGGCGCTCCCGAAAGGCCTGCCGTGGAAGCAAGGTGAAAAACATCTGGCGGTTGAAGTGGAGGATCATCCGATCGATTACGAAACGTTCGAGGGCGTGATCCCGGAAGGAAATTACGGCGGCGGAACGGTGATGGTCTGGGACCGCGGCAACTATTACGTCTACGGCGAGCAGCCGGTGAAATCTCTGCGTGAGGGGAAACTTCATCTCGTGCTCGATGGGAAAAAGGCGAAGGGCGAGTGGACGCTGGTCCGCATTCGCGGCCGCGACGGTGAAAAAAATCAGTGGCTGATTTTGAAAACGGGAGCGGACGCAAAACCGATTTCAAAAACACTCGAGGATCAATCGGTCAAAACCGAGCGGACCATGAAGCAGATCGCGGAAGAACGCGACGCCGAATGGGAATCAAATCGCGAAGAAAAAGACACGAGTGCAAGTTCGACCTTGAAGGCGCGCATCAAAGCGGCGCTTAAAAAAAAAGGCGTAGAACGAGACGGCGGCGAAAGTAAAAAACAGGACGGTGCGCCGTCGCTGCCGAAATCGCTTCCTTCGGCAAAAGCGCGCTTCATCGAGCCGATGAAGCCGCGGCTGTTGGAGAAACCACCAACTGCGGGCGATTGGGTTTACGAGCTGAAATTCGACGGGATTCGCGCCATCGCGGTCAAGATCGACAAGAAGGTTTCGCTGTTCTCGCGAAACGGAAACAAATTGGATGTGCGGTTTGCGGAGAGTGTCGATGCGGTTAAGCAATTGCCCGCTCGGGAATGCGTGATTGATGGCGAAGTGGTCGCCCTCGACGAAGAAGGCCGGTCGTCCTTTCAGCTTTTACAAGCCCGCGAGATGCTCGCCACGGGACGAGTCCGTCCGACTGGCGGAGAAGGAAGGAAATCGCCGATTTATTTTTACGTTTTTGATTTGCTCCAACTCAACGGCAAGAACTTGATGTCCCTGCCGCTGGAAGGGCGAAAAAACGTTCTCCGGAAAGTTTGCGGCGATGCCGGCGATCCGGTTCGCTTTTCCGGCGAGATCGGCGGCGACGCGGCTGCCCTGCTGAAGGAAGTGAAGCGTCGCGGCCTCGAAGGAATCGTGGGCAAACAGCGCAACTCCGTTTACGAACCGGGCCGAAGAAGCGGCGCCTGGATCAAACTTAAGTGCGTAAACGAACAGGAATTTGTGATTGGCGGTTACACACCGCCCGGCGGTTCGCGCAAACATTTCGGCGCGATTCTCGTCGGTTATTACAAAGACGGCCGGTTGATGTTTGCCGGTAAGGTTGGCTCCGGGTTCACGGCAAAGTCGTTGTCGATGTTGCACAGGAAATTCCGTGAGGAAGAACGGGACAGTTGCCCATTTGTCGATCTTCCATCAAAACTCGCCACGGGACGAGTCCGTCCGACTGGCGGACAAGGCGGCGAATGGGTGCAAGGCATCACGCCTTCCATGATGAAAAAAATGCACTGGGTAAATCCGGTGTTCGTCGCGCAAATCAAATTCGCCGAGTGGACACGCGACGGAAAATTGCGACAACCAGTGTTCCTGGGTTTACGTGAAGACAAACCGCCCGGCGAAGTTGTACGCGAAGCCTAGCGTGTCCAGGAGGGTCACCGAATGGAGCGTGCTGGGAAGCCGCGACATAGACTGCATAGCCGCTTGGGAAGCGGCGAGTGAGCGGGAGCGAACGAGTCAGTGGACCCGGGATAACAAATTGCGTCAGCCTGTTTTCTTGGGACTGCGCGAAGACAAAAAAGCGCGCGAAGTGACACGCGAAGGTATCGTTAGGCGAAAAGGATTGTCATAGGGGGGATTTTCCGATATCACGCGGGCGTAACCCCAACCCCCGCGTGAAGATGCGATCCTTTCCAAGCGCGCTCGCGTGCGCTGTTTTATTTATTTTCACTTCCACTCCGGCGGGAGCGGCCTCTCAAACAAACTCGAGGGAATTGAATCCCGCGGAAAAATGGGTGGTGGCGCAGGTGACAGCGGGAGAAGGAGAAGAGGCCAATCTGAGCAAGCAGTTCCCTGCCGATAAGGACCGAAAGCTCCGCGCGCATTTTCTGGAGGATTTGCTGACGGGCGCGCTGCCTGGCGTCAAACCGCATCGACATGGTGTGGGAATCATTGGGGCAATCATTGACGAGCCAATTGATCTCGAAAATGCGCAAATCCCTTGCCAAGTCGGGCTGGCTCATTGCCACTTCAATAAAAGCGTGACTTTCGCCCGTGCGAGTTTCGCGGGCACAGTGTCGTTCGATGACAGCAGGTTTAAGGCAGAGGCAACGTTCAGCGGCATGAAAGTCGGACACACCGCCTTTTTCCGGAAGGCGGTGTTCGAAGGGCCGGTGACCTTCGCCTCGGCAGACATCGCCTGGCAATTCGTTGCAAATGAGGCGCAGTTTGAGAACAAGAATGTGGAACAGGGCGCTAACTTTAACTCCATGAAAGTCCGAGGCGGCGCTTTTTTCAGCAATGCGGTGTTCGAAGGACCGGTAAACTTCGTCGGCGTAGACATCGCCAATTTCGAAGCGCAGGAGGCAAAGTTTCAGAACAAGGAACAGGAAGCCAGCTTCAGCGGCATGAAAGTCGGATACTCCGCCTTTTTCCGAAAGGCTGTATTCGAAGGGCCGGTGGACTTCACCTTGGCAGACATCGCAAGCAATTTCGAAGCGGTTGGGGCGAAGTTTAACAACAAGGAAAAGGAAGCCAGCTTCAACAGCATGAAAGTCCGAGGCGACGCCTTTTTCAAGAATGCTGTTTTCGAAGGGCCGGTGGACTTCAGCTACGCCGACGTTGCCTGGCTTGATCTGTCGGTTGCTTCCTGGCCGAAGGTCGCTGCCCAATTCCACATGCAAGGAATGAGCTACAAATACGTTCGCGCGGTACCGAACAACGAACCCGAGTCGCACAAAGCGCTTTTGAAGTTGGCTGACCAGTCGTTTTACACCGCCGATGTGTATAGCAACCTGGAAGAGTTCTTTTTGCGCCAGGGTTACCGCGGCGACGCTGATCGGGCTTTCATCGCGGGGAAGCGTCGCGAGCGGAAGGAAAATCTTCACGGATCCGACTGGCTTGGCAGTTGGTTGCTCGATTGGCTCGTCGGCTATGGGCGTCATCCGTGGCAGGCCGGCATTCCCTGTGCAGTTTTAGTTGCACTAGGCTGCGTCCTTTTCTCTCCCAAGAAAATGGAACCACAAAAGCCGGACGATGCGCCGCGAGTTTACAGTCGCTTCTGGTATAGCCTCGGCCTGTTCCTTCCCGTTGTCGATCTCCAAGCGGATAAAGTATGGAAGCCAAGAGCCGATCAGACTTTTCTGAGAAATTATATGCGTGTGCATATTATGCTGGGATGGATTCTGATTCCCATCGTCCTCGCCGCGCTAACCGGTCTCATTAAATAACGAGCCAGAGGTTCTGTCTTAGGCAGCGAGCACAAAGCCTGCTCATTGATTGATAACCCCGAGAAGGTTATTGACATTTATTCACAATTGGTGGAAACGACTCTCCCGTTCTAAAACCTATGCGTCCAATTTGGAAAGGCAGCATCAGTTTCGGTTTGGTTTATATCCCGATCGCAGTTTATCCGGCTACCCGCGAAGAGAAGCTGAGTTTCCGTCAGCTGCGCCGCACTGATCTAAGCCCGATCAAATACAAGAAGGTAGCGGAGGCCGACATGAAAGAAGTTCCGGCCGATGAGATCGTGAAAGGTTTCGAGTACGAACGCGGGCGTTACGTCGTGTTAAGCGACGAGGATTTCGAGAAGGTGAAAATCGAATCGACCCATTCCATCGATATCACCGACTTTGTCGATTTGGGGCAGGTCGATCCGAAATTTTTCTACAAACCGTATTTCCTGGAGGCGCAAAAGGGCGGCGAAAAAGCGTACGCGCTTTTGCACAAGGCGCTCAGCGGCACCGGAAAGATTGGCGTCGCCAAAGTCGTGATCAGTAATCGCGAATATCTTGCGGCGGTGAAGCCGGACGGATTGTTCCTTGTTCTCGAGCTCATGCATTTCGCCAGTGAAGTGCTTACTCCTGAGGAATTGAGTCGTCCGAGCACTGCACTCAATGAGAAAGAGCTGAAGATGGCGCAGGCCTTGATTGACAGCATGAGCGCGGATTGGGAACCGCAGAAGTACCGTTCCGAGTACCGCAACGCGGTCATGGAAATGATCGAGCAGAAGGCGAAGAACAAAAAACTTCCCGCAGCACCGGCGGCAGCGCCGCGCAGCACCAACGTTGTCGATCTTGTCAAAGTGCTTCAGGAAAGTCTGAACCGGAGTCAATCGGGCCGGGCCAAACGCAGCGGAAACGGGGCCGGCGCCCGTCGTCGCTCAACCTCAGCACTCGTTAAGCAAAAACGACGCGCAGTGGCGTAATCAGCCGCGGTCGGGAATTGCGGCGACAGCTTCGGCGGTTTCTTTAACTCCGGTCTTTCGGAAAATCAGCCAGACGCCCACCAGCACAAAGCCAGCGCCCAGTAGCGACCAAATCGGAAAGGTTTCGCCGCCGATGAGCCAGCCGAGCATCACCGCGCCCGGCGGCGTGACTAACGAAATCGTTTGCAGATTCGTAACGGTCATGCGCGGCAGGAGCCAGTAAAGAAGCAAGAAGGTCAGCGCGGAACCGAGCACGGCCAGATAAAGCAAACAGAAGATCGACATTCCACTCCAATGAAACCGCACCGGATTGCCTTCGACCACGAATCCGACCGCGACCATGGGCACTGTGCCGAAAATCATTTGCCAAGCAGCGATCATTGCCGGCGCCAACTGAATCGCGCGCAGTTTCATCAACACATTCGAGAATGCCGCGCCGGCTGCGCCCACAACGATGCCGAGGCCGCCCCAAAACGCGAGCTGGCCGCTGAAATTGAGCAAACGCGCGCAAATGAGCGCGACTCCGCCTAAGGCCAAGAGCGCGCCGCCAAGCTTTTGCAGCCGCAGCGGTTCGTCCGGCAACATCCAGTGCGCAAACACCATTCCGAACATTGGAATAGTCGCCTGCAAAACTGCCGCTAGACCGGAGGAGACGTGCAGTTCTCCCCAAAAGAGAAGCCCATAGTTCAGGGCGAACATCAGCACTCCGGTAACGGCCAGCAGCACGTAATCGCTGCGCTGGCGCGGTAGCAGTCGGACGCGTCCAATCGAGACGGCCATGAGCACTGCGACTGCAATTACAAATCGGATCGCGACGAACGAGATCGGCGGGAGATCGCGCAAGCCAACTTTGATCGCGAGCCACGTCGAACTCCAAATCACACAGAGCGTCAGCCACGCAGCAGGGATGCGCCAGGTCGTCGCCTTCATCGCGCGCGACATTCGCAGGAACAGAGTGGCTCGTAAAGCTGTGGCTTGTGACCGCAGCGGTTCGCGCTAGGTTTGCCGCGATGAAAGTAAACGTAATCGTGAAGCCGAAAGAGGCGGTGCTCGATCCCCAAGGCAACGCCGTCCGCGATGCCATGCGTCATCTCGGAATGCCGGAAGTGCGGAACGTGCGAATCGGCAAATACATGGAGATCGACGTCGAGGGAGAAGATGTCGATCTTGAAAAGCGATTGCACGGTCTCTGCCGCGATCTGTTGTCGAATCCGGTGATCGAAGATTACGAGCTCCAAAAATCAGAAGCCAGAGGACCCGCCTCCGCCAAGGCTACGGCGCGGCAAGCCGCAGTCAGGAAGAAGAAATGAAAGCCCTCCGATATTTTTTCTGTGTCGTGCTTCCACCCGTAGCGGTCTTAATGACCGGGCGGCTCGGCAGTTTTTTCCTTAGCATCCTTTTAACGCTTCTCGGGTGGATTCCCGGAGTTATTCACGCTTGTCTGGTCGTGAACGATTATCACGAAGAGCAACGGGACGCGCGCTTTGCGACCGCGCGCTGAATGCTGATGAAATTCGCGGTTATCCAGTTTCCCGGATCAAATTGCGATCAGGATTGCGTCGCCGGCATCAACAGCATTGACGGGTTGCGTGCCGAGTACGTCTGGCACAAGGAAACGTCGCTGCGTGACTACGACGCGATTGTTTTGCCAGGTGGCTTCGCTTACGGCGACTATCTCCGCTGTGGCGCCATCGCGCGCTTCTCCCCGATTATGGAAGCAGTGGTGAGCGACGCGCGCGAGGACAAACTGGTGTTGGGCACGTGCAACGGTTTCCAGATTCTTTGTGAAGCGGGCTTGCTGCCGGGCGCTCTCGTGCGTAATCGTTCGTTACGCTTCGTTTGCGAAATGGTGACGATGCGAGTGGAGGTTCCTGATTCTCCATTTACGCATGGGTGCCCAGAGGGAACATTGTTGCGAATGCCAGTGGCGCACGGGGAAGGTTGCTACTTCGCCGATGAACAGACCCTGCGTGATTTGAACCAACATCGACAAGTGATCGTGCGCTATGCCGATAGCCGCGGGCGGATCGTTCCTGAAGCGAATCCAAATGGCTCGATTGAAAACATCGCCGGCATCTGTAATCGCGAGCGAAACGTGTTCGGGCTCATGCCGCATCCCGACCGGGCGTGCGATGAACGTCTCGGCAGCGCCGACGGCGCCAAAATTTTCCGCTCGATGATGCAGTCAATTGCAGCGGAGCGCGCCCGCGCTGCGTAACATCGCATTCGTGTGAGCTTTTTTGTTACCGGCACGGACACGGGTGTCGGCAAAACGCACACCATCGTGCAACTTTTGCGTTTGTTGCGCGCGTCGGGAGCGCGGTGCGCCGGCATGAAACCAATTTATTTGCTGCGGCACTAGTCGAAGATGTTAAGATCGACATCGAGCTTTTGCTGGCTGCTTTCGATGCGCTTCAAAAGCGCGCTGATCATGTTTTCGTGGAAGGTGTGGGAGGGTGGCTCGTGCCGATTCGCTCAGATTATTTCGTGAGCGATTTGGCGGCGGCGATGAAATTGCCGGTCCTGGTGGTGGCGCAGAATCGGCTTGGCTGTTTAAATCACACCGCGCTCACCGTTCGGAATATCGTCAGCGATGGGCTGCACTGTGTCGGGGTCGCCCTAAATAGTCCATTTGGCGAAAGCGACGTGGCGGTGGCGACAAACGCCGAGATTTTAGAGAAGATTGTGGATGTGCCTATTTTTCCCGGATTATCGGAAGATATGACTGAGCTGCCAGCCTCTTGGGGCCAGATAATCGAGTCGATTTAGTAGGGTCGGTTTGTCGATGGAATAGACACATGTGTAAAGAAAATTTACACAAAATGGCCGCCAGAACTGGGCTTCCCTAGGTAAAACCCCATGGCATCGCCGCTGCTAAAGAATGCAACAACTTAACCCTACTAATATGCTCCTTGAAAAAACCCTTCATATGAGTCAACCGCCGGCCGAGTGCAAAGCCCGGCTCGCCAGCATTCAATCCTATCGCCGGCAATTTCTCATGGTGACGAAAGCCACCGTGACGTCTTCAAAAACGGTCGATTTTAGTTTCCGCGGGCCGGTCGGTTTTCAAGCCCAAACCGTGTTGCTGGCGATCGATAGCGATTCGGCGGATCAATGCGCCTTTGAATCAGTTGGCGGGAACATCGACCTGATGGGCTTGGTGGATTTCACCGAGATCCGGCCAAACTGCACCGAGGTCACGCTCGCGGTTCATTATGAGATCAAAAACAAACTCTTTGCCTGGCTCGACCGGCGTTTGCATTTTGTCGACGCATTTGTGACGGCGGAATTGCGCAGCATCCGCGCGCACTTTGAGGGCATCGCGGCCCCGTACGTCGAGCGCGCTCCGATTTTGCCGATGTTCGAAACGGCAGCGGCAGCGTAAATTTCATCAGCAATAACTCCAGGAAGAGCACGGGGCTTGCGCTTCGTGCTCTTTCTGTTTTTTAGGCGATCACTTGATCCGGACAGCGTGTGTTTTGTCGAGTCGAAGAACCTGACCGGATCGCAAGGAAAGCTTTCCTTTTGGATCGACAATCTTTTTTCCGTCGAGTTGAACGCTGCCCTGTTTGATCAATCGGCTGACTTCGGCCCGGGACTTCTTCACGCCGAACGCCTGTGAATAGGCCGCGACGATGATTGTGACGGCTTCGTCTTCGCGCGGTGGAAATTCCGGGAGTTCCGTATCAGCCAGGCGTTTCTCACTGAACCGTGCGTTCCATTCATCCAGTGTCTTTTGCGCAACGTCGCTCGAGTGATAAGTCTGCACGATTTCGAACGCGAGTTGCTTTTTCGCCTCAAGGGGATGCGCCTTTCGGTCAAGCGCGCGCCCAAGCAGCAACGGATAATAACGGGCCATCAATTCATCAGTGATGCTCATCAGTTTTCCAAACATGTCCGCGGCCGGTTCGTTCACGCCAACGAAGTTGCCGAGGCTCTTGCTCATTTTCTTTGTGCCGTCCAAACCTTCCAGGATCGGAAGAAGAAAAACGATCTGCCGCGGCATACCTTCTTCCTTTTGGAAATCGCGGCCGACCAAAATGTTGAAGAGCTGATCGGTCCCGCCCAGTTCGATGTCGGCCTTCACCATGACCGAGTCCCAGCCTTGCATGATCGGATATTGAATCTCATGTGCGTGAATGGCTTGTTGCTTGTCGATCCTGGCCCGGAAATCTTCGCGCTGAAGCATCTGCTGGAGGGTGACACGGCTGTTCAGGCGAATTACATCTTCGAAAGACATCGTGCGAAACCAGTCGCCGTTGCAAACGGTTTCGGTGCGCGCCGGATCGAGAATCTTGAACGCCTGCTCACGATAAGTTTCCGCGTTCGCCATCACCTCTTTGTGAGTCAAGTGCGGACGCGTTGCTGAGCGTCCGCTCGGGTCGCCGATCATTCCAGTGAAATCGCCAATGATGAGAACAGCTTGATGGCCGAGATCCTGAAATTGCCGGAGTTTGCGCAAGACGATCGTGTGACCAAGGTGAATGTCGGCACTGGTCGGGTCGACCCCAAGCTTTACGCGCAACGGCCGGCCAAGCGCGAGTTTTTCGCGTAGCTCGGTTTCGCTAATGATTTGCGCGGCCCCTTGTCTTAAAACCGCGAGCGCCTCATCCGGTTGCATGATCCGTTAAGGAATAGTGCACCGGGCCGGTGCGCTATTTATTTTTGTTCAGTAATTCGCGCACCTGTTCGATCGTCAGCGGCGGATTTTGGCGGTTGAGGGCCTTTTGGCTCTTGCCCTGATCAAGAAAGGTTCGCTGATTGGCAAAACTCCGGCCGCCAATGCTCTTCTCGCTATCGTAGGCCGGAAGAAGCTCGGGCTCGGATGATGTTGGGTAAGTCGTTTGCGAATTCAAGATCTGATTGGGCGAAGAGACATTCGTTCGATCGCGGCCGTGAAAAGATCGAGATGCAACCGCGCGGGTCGAAAAATCGCGCGTTGCGGCGAAGCTTTTCTCTCTGGATGTGGGTTGGACGTAGAATGTGCCAACCGTTCCACGGCTATCGATCACCGCAGTGCTCGCCGCCACTTTTTTATTCTGGGCGCTGTTTTGCAACGTGGTGTTCGGCCTGAGCAGGCGATCAATGAGTTTGCCCTCCTGGTTCTGCGCTTGAGCCACGGACAGCAAGGCAACAGAAGAACAAATCATCACATGCCAGCGCACGTCGCTCAGGCTGACGAAGCGGCGGCGTGTTTGTAAAGTAAATTGATTGACGCGCCTCCCGGCTCGTCAACCCTCTCGGGCTTTCCCATCTACGCCGCTCGGTTTCCACCGGCTCCGTTGTCCGCCCGCAACAATCGTTCGCTACGCGAAACTGATTGTCTGAGATTTGACCAACGGATTTAGCGACCGAGGGCGTTGCGCAAACGCGCAGCACCGGCTGGCGCTGCGATACGGCCGTGCAAAATATCGTCCGCGTTCACTGGCCGTCCGTAATAGCGCGCGTTTGCTTCTTTTCGCGTTCCGAGCACTGCGCCTTCCAGAGATACTCCAGCAAAGAGGCCTTTGCTCTTGCTGTAGGTGTAAACAGCTGCTTTCGGCGTCACGTCCGCTTCAGCGGCGCGCCCTACTGGTCCGGCTGCAACGCTCGCGTCAGCTCCCAGCGTTACATTTCCGCCCTTTGAAAACGCCCGCACTGCAGAGTCGTTATTGAGGACGATGACAAAATCGGTCACTTCCGCGCCAATCTGAAGGCCCCAGCCGGCACCACCGGTTCCGATGAAGGAAGGTCCGGACCAACCATGGGCAGTGCGCGCGACCACCACGCCGTCGCCAGCTTTGCCGCTAAAAATAAATCCGGCCTTTACTACGCTGATAATGGCGAGACCCCTCGCGTGGCGGAGAATTCTGCTGGGAATGCCCTTTTCCGGCATGTGGCGGAATTCGCTGACAATCGTCGCGCTACGATCGACAACGTCCTGCTCCGTGGCGCTGGCCGCGGTGAATGAAAGAGACAGGATCGTTAGAATAGAGAATAATTTTTTCATTGGATTATAAGTACTTCGCCAGCGTAAGACTGCGTGGATGTATTTCCAAATGAATATGTCGATCTTAGCAGCTCGTTAGGCCTTACAGTTTTACATTAAGATGCAAAACGACGATCTTTTCATGCGTGAGGCGCTGCGATTGGCCGCGAAAGCTCGCGAGGCCAACGAAGTTCCGGTGGGCGCAGTGGTCGTGCGCGAAGGGAAAATTATCGGACGCGCTTATAATCAGGTTGAGCTGCTGAAAGACGCAACCGCGCACGCAGAGATGCTGGCCGTAACGCAAGCGGAAGCGGCGGTGGGCGACTGGCGTCTTTTGGATTGCGACCTTTACGTGACTAAAGAACCGTGCGCGATGTGTGCTGGCGCGCTTGTCCATGTGCGTATTCGCCGCGTCATTTTTGGATGCGCGGATGTGCGCGGCGGCGCTGCCGGCAGCGTCATGAATTTATTGCAACAAGCGGCGTTTAACCACCAGTGCGAAATTACCGCCGGCGTTCTGGAGAAAGAATGCGCGACGATTCTGCGCGAGTTCTTTCAGAAACAGCGAAACCTGAAATCTGAAATCTGAAAATGGAAAGGAAGGTTATTTAGCGGATAATTTTGCGCCGAGCATAATTTCCATGCCTTCACGCGCCCCATCGATGAGCAAGGTCTTTCCACTTTTCGAAACCAGGGACCGAGCCTGCTCAACCATTTGATCGACCATTTCGTCGCCATGACTCGGATCGTGGTGAAAAAGCAGAAGCCTGCCCGCGTTCGCATCGAGGGCGAGCGAGACCACGCTGCTTAGTGAACTGTGCCCCCATCCGATGTGCTGCTGATATTCCTCGTCGGTGTATTGCGCGTCCAGAATGACCACGTCGCAACCTTGGAGAAACTCCACCACTTTGCCTCGTTGGCCCGCTGCAAAATCGCGTGCTTCGTCGCCGTTGATCCCATCGTGCGCGGCGAGCTGCATTTTGAGAGGTTCGTAGGGTTCATTATCCGGCATGTAGGCGATTGATCCAGCGCTGGTAAAGAGCCGGTAACCGGCGCAGATGCCGGGATGGTTGGCGAATATTGAGTGCACCTTGACTTTGCCAATGTGAAATTCCATGTCCTTAAGCTCTTCGATTGCAAGATGGCTCGGCAGTTCACGCAAACTGACCGGGAAAAACGGGGTCTCCATCTGGCCGGCGAGGATCGTGCCGAGACCAGCGCGCGCGCCTTCATAACCCAGAACTCGGATCAGATTTTTACGATTATAAGCAGGGGAAAAAAACGGTAGCCCTTGGATGTGGTCCCAGTGCGTGTGCGTGATCAAAAGCGTCAGCTTGATCGTTTGCGGTCCGAATTCCTTGTCCAAGGCGAGACCAAGGGCGCGAATTCCGGTGCCGGCGTCAAGCACAATGATTTCGCCGTCAGCGCGCACTTCCACGCAGCTGGTATTGCCCCCATAACGAACCGTGGCCGGCCCGGGCAGTGGAAGCGAACCGCGCACGCCCCACAATTTCAACCGCGGCGGGACCGACCGAAGCTCCGCGGCCGATTTCGTGACCATTGGCGGATGCGGAATGTCTGGAAGAAGCCGATCGATGGCATCGCGGAGGAGTTCCCATGTGATCGGCTTGAGCAGATATTCGTCCGCCCCGGCTTCCAACGCGCTCGCGCGATCGACTGCATAATCTCGTCCGGAAATGACGATGATCTTCGTCGGTTGGAGCTGCTGCCGGATCGTGCGACAAACTTGAAAGCCATTGGACTTTGGCATTAGCAAATCGCACAAAATAACTTCCGGTCGATGCTGAACGGCGAGGTCTACTCCGGTGTCGCCGTCGCCCGCTTCCAAGACTTTCCAATCTTCCCTAGCGAAGAGTCCGGCCATCGCCCGGCGACTATCCGCATCGTCCTCGATAATCAATACACTGGGCATGAGAGGAGGGCGATCGCGCTGTTGTTTGAAGCAAACGCGAAGCGCCGGGACCGCGTCTCCAACGTAGCGCTGGACTGAGAGAATTTCATGGCAACTAAAGCGCATGTGCGCGCGCGGCCAGTTGAGGCTGCATTGACAGGCTCACGTTCTGATTCTGTCGCGCGCTGTCGCATTGGTCGGCATCTAAACAGAGATAGGCGGATGGCACGAGGTAAAACGCTAGATTACCGCGTAAAAGGCTCCGCCCCACGCGGTTTTGGTGTGATTATCGAATGCCTTAGCGCCGCGTGAGACCGCCAGGTCTTTTACGTGGCTGCCTCGCTAGGACTCGAACCTAGACAAAGAGATCCAGAATCTCTTGTGCTACCATTACACCACGAGGCAAAATGCAGCAGGAATTTAAGTCCGGATTTGCAACGCGCGCAAGCGCGTCGGCCTGAAGGAATCTTCAGACTTGGGCAAAATGAGCAGCGCTTACCGCAAGGCAAGTTCCTCGCCTTCGCGCGCAGCTTCCACTTCGAGGTAAGTCTCGCTTTTGGCCGCAATTTTTCGCGCGGTTTCCACCATGCTATCGATTGTTGTGTCGTCGTGGTTGGGGTCGTGATGAAAGAGCACCAGCTTGCGCGCGCTGGCATCGAGCGCGAGGGAAACGGCCGCGCTGAGGGAGCCGTGGCCCCAGCCGATGTGAGCTTGATATTCTTCGTCGGTGTATTGCGTATCGAGAATCAAAACATCCGATCCGTTCAAAAATTTGACGAGGCTGGCCCGCTCCTCTTGGGCTCTTTTTCGCGTCTGCTCCGGGCTGAGCAAATGGGATTTGGCCGAATGTAACTTAAACGCGTCGTATGGTTCGGTGTCCGGCAGGAAAGCAACCGAACCGCTGCTGGTGAAGAGGCGATATCCGACGCAAACACCCGGATGATTCATGAATTTCGAACGCACCCGCACTTTGCCGACGTTAAATTCCATCGCCTCAAGTTCCTCGATGTCGATCTTTCCGGGCAGGTCGTCCAATTCCACCGGAAAAAATGGGCTGGCCATTTGTCCCTTGAGAATCTCGTGCAGTTTGGCGTGGGCCCCGTCGTAGCCGTAGATTCGGATCTGGTTCTTGTCATTGTAGGAGGGAACGAAAAACGGGAACCCCTGGATGTGATCCCAATGAACGTGCGTGATCAACAAGCTGAGCTTGATCGGCCGCGAGCCAAATTCGTTCTCCAAAGCGACTCCGAGCTGACGAATTCCAGATCCCGCGTCCAGGACAATGATCTCATCATCGGCGCGCACCTCTACGCAAGTGGTGTTGCCGCCATAACGAACCGTGCTCGGCCCCGGTACTGGGATGGAACCGCGCACGCCCCAGAGCTTTAACCATGTGGAAGCTGCCGGCGCAGGAGACATAAAAATCAGACGAATTCTCTCACGCGACTGCCGCGAAACCAAGAGTTTTTGGGATCTGCCAGGAAATGATCTCTACGAGGTGCGCTTGCGCCGAATGAGCTGGCGAAAAAAAAGCCGCCGCGAAAATCGCGGCGGCTCTTAGGAAACAGAAATGATTTTCTAGCTGACCTGGCGTCTGCGAAGGAATGATGGCAGCAGGGAAAGTAACCCGGCGGCGCACACGCTCAGGATCGGAAGCAGAGCGGACATCTCCGGCACCGGCACGGAGACGTTACCAATATTGTCTATTTTTGTCCCCGCATTTGGCCCGCTGTTGCGGGTCGCCTCGGCAGTGAACTGGCCAACCTTAAGCTGATCGGTGCTCGTGATGACCGAGAAAATACCGAGGGCGGCCGCGCCATTGATGGGCGTCGTACCCATGTAAGTCCACGTAAGATTGAGGATGTTTGGATTGTCCGTCGGCGAAACCAGCCCCGGCGTAACTCCCAGAAGCGCCGTGGAAAATACCCAGCCGGCCGGTTGCATGTTGGATGCGGGGACGATGCTGCCGAAATCGTAAATGGTGAAGAAATCGCCGTTATTAATTGTCTCGTCCACGGTTACGTTGGCCGAGTAATTCCAGGTAAAACCGCCGACCGCAGGCGCAGTGGACGACAATGTTGGAATAATGTCGCCGCGCGCTGTGAGAATGCTTGCTCCAATCGCTACCAGCCCTAAAAGGTATGCTTTCCTCATATATTTGTGTGGTTCGCCTTCGATCCTGAACTAAACCGGCCCTTGGCGTCAATAAGAATTTTATATCGATCCGGAAGCCCCTTTTTGGGGCCGCTGGCGGGACCCTGAGGTTCTATTTTATGCTTTCCTTCCAATGAATTATCACCCGTCAGACGCCACGGCCCCCCGTGTTCACGTCCTGCCCTGGGCAGCGCTAATTGTCGTCGGGCTGTGGCTTTGGGCGGTCTGGAGTTGCGCGGAGCATTGGCAG
>DASYVQ010000015.1:0-11836 GCA_035936875.1 Chthoniobacterales bacterium | reverse complement strand
TGATCCAGTGCCGCAGCCCGCTCCTGGTAATATGACCGATACCCTCGCTGACAGAGCGATGATGCAGAATCAGTATCGAAATATTGGAGGTGTCGAGTCGCTCTGGGTCAATCACACCATTGGAACCACGACTGCATCGACTCCAACCGGAGTCCAATGGGCTCAGATTGATGTTACTGGCGGAACCATCGCTACAACTCCCGTCCAAGAGCAGATTTACAACAACGGCGCCGACGGACTTAACCGCTTTATGGGATCTTTGGCCGTTGATCACGTAGGGAACATGGCTCTCGGCTACACCGCTTCAAGCTCGAGCGTCGCTCCGGACATTCGCTACGCCGGCCGGCTATCCACAGACACGCTGAATACGTTGCCGCAAACCGAGGTAACGATGCTGCCATCAGTAACCCGTAGTGTGCAAACCGGCAACTGCGGTCCGAGCGCCTGTATCCGGTGGGGCGATTACAGCGCGATGACTGTTGATCCTGTGGATGACTGCACTTTCTGGTACACGAACATGTACTTCCCTGTGCAAGGGGTGAACTGGGTTACGCGCATTGGCTCGTTCAAGTTTCCGACGTGCTCGGCAGGCCCGACTCCCACGCCAACGCCGACGCCGACACCTACGCCCGCGGGTACACCAACACCAACCCCGACTGCAACTCCAACTCCAAACCCTACTCCAACGCCAGACCCTCGCTCGGCGCAGATTTTAAGTCCAGTGCCAGGATCGACCTTTACTTCGTCAAGCGTGACTTTTACATGGAGTGCTGGCAGCGGCCCGACCGCCTATTGGCTTCTTGTCGGCAGCTCCCCAGGTGCCTCCGATATTTCTAGCTCCGGAAAAGTGACCGTGCTTTCCAAAACTGTAACTAATGTCCCCGTTGACGGGCGTACCATTTACGTACAGCTCTACTCCTTTATTAGCGGAACATGGTCTAACCCACCTCGAAACTACACTTATAAGGCTTTCAATCCGTCGGCCACGCCAACACCCACTCCTACGCCAACTCCGACTCCCACCCCAACGCCTACTCCGACTCCAACGCCTACCCCGACGCCCACTCCAACACCTACCCCGACACCTACTCCCACCCCAACGCCTACGCCGACTCCAACGCCTACCCCGACACCGACGCCAACTCCTACCCCGACGCCAACGCCTACACCGACTCCGACTCCAACTCCTACCCCGACGCCAACTCCTACGCCAACACCCACACCCACACCTACTCCTACGCCAACACCAACCCCGCCTGCCACTGGTCCGGCGCAGATGCTCAGCCCGCCACCGGGATCAACCTTTACTTCTTCGAGCGTGACTTTCACCTGGAGCGCAGGCAGTGCGACCGCCTATCGGCTCTACGTCGGCAGCTCCCCAGGCGCCCACGATATTAAGGATTCCGGAAGCCTGAGTGTTCTCTCAGTTACCGTAAATGGTATTTCCGTCGACGGACGCACCATTTACGTGACGCTCTTCTCCTATATTAAGCCAGACTGGCAGTACCGAAGTTATACCTACAAAGCAAAAGGCTAACTGAACCGACGTTGCGCTCCGGAATTCGGTTCCTATTCCCTACATCGTTTAGCTTTTACCTTCGAAGAAGCTGCGGATGACTTTCTTGCAACGCTCCGGGAGCGGCGCAGTCTTGTTCACTCGGCGGTCATAAACCGCCGCTACAGTTCTGCGCGTTCGCTCGCGTCGTTATAAAATTCAATCTGACGCCCGCCGACACGACGCACAGTGCGCCAGCCATGTTCGGCGGCGAACTGCCGAACTTCCTTGTTTGTAAGGGAATGTAGAACCCGGAGCTCGGCCGGATGCATAATAAGAATCTCCGGCTTCACCGCGAGCCGCGCTGAGATTTTCGCCGCTAACCCCTGCAGTTCTTCATATCCGGCCATAAGCAGATCCACTCTCAGTTGTCTTTGCCAATTTCGCTCCCGGTTTTTTTGCTCTTTTTTGGCAACTGCTGTGGCGGTCGATGTCGCGAGGCTCCCGCCGGCTCCATTGTCGATCTACGGCGCGATTCCCGCAATTGGCGCGACCCAACTTCATCGGCTAAATTTTGCGGATGGTTTCAGAAACGATCGAGCTGCGCGGACACATCATCGATTCGCTTACTTTACCGAAGGTTTTGGATCAAATCGTAACCGGCGGCGCAACCTTCAATATTGTGGAATTTAAGATTGGCCAAAAGCGAGTGGACCAAAGTTGCGCCCGAATCGAAATCTCTGCACCGAGTTCGTCGGAACTCGATGACCTGATCGAACGTTTGCGTGAGCAGGGCGCAGAGGTCATTCGCAAAAAGTAATTATCGACTCTATGCGAGAGCTTCTCCTTTGCCCACCCGACCATTATGGCATCGAGTACGAGATTAACCCGTGGATGAGTCGCGCCCGCGGCGCTGAAGCAGCCGTTGCGCAAAAACAATGGAAAGATTTGCACGCCACGTTGTCCAAGCTGGATTGCAAAATCGAGTTGATCACGCCGCAGCCCAATTTGCCCGACATGGTTTTCACGGCCAACGCCGGCCTCGCCGTCGGAAAGAAATTTATTCCGAGCAATTTTCGCCACAAGGAGCGCGCCGGCGAAGCGCCGCATTTTGCGCGTTGGATGGAGGAACACGGTTACGAAATTTCCTGGCTGCCGAAAGATCATTACTTCGAGGGCGAAGGCGATGCGCTCTTCGGCGGCGACGTGCTTTTTTGCGGGTACAAATTTCGTTCCGACATCAATTCCCACCGAGCAGTCGCAGACATGCTCGGATGCCTCGTCATCTCGGTCGAGCTTGTCGATCCGCGCTTTTATCATCTCGATACCTGTTTTTGTCCGCTCCCCGACGGCTCAGCGGTCTGGTTCCCGGCCGCGCTCGATGAATACGGCCAACACACGATCCGCGAACACTTGCCCGAACTTGTCGATGTCAGCCCGGAGGAAGCGGCTCATTTTTCCTGTAACGCCATCGTGCTCGAACACGAAGTCGTTTTGCCGGAAGGCGCGCCGAAGCTGGTGGCGACTCTACGCGACCGCGGCTACCACTGCCACGAGCTGCCTATGACTGAATTCCTGAAAGCCGGCGGCGCGTGCAAATGCCTGACGATGTTCTTGCCGCAGCGCGATAAGGTTCCGTGATCGGAACGGCGAATTACGTCGCTCGCTCGCGCTTACGCTTCAATTCCTGCTCGATTTTGCCGAGCGGTAGGCAATTTATCACGTCAGATTTGGTGAGCCAGCCTTTGCGCGCGATGCCGACCCCGAACCACAAATCTTGCAGGCGTTCGACGCGATGTGCATCCGGGTTGATCACGCATTTGACTCCCTTCTGTTTCGCCAGCGGCCACCACCGCCAGTCGAGATCGAGGCGTTTGGCGGCGGCGTTGAGCTCAATCCAAGTTCCAGTCGCCGCAGCGGCGTCGAGGACCGCCGGTAGATCGACAACGTAGGGTTCGCGTTTCAACAGAAGTCGCCCCGTCGGATGCGCAAGCATCGTAACGAACCGGTTTTCCATCGCGCGAATAATGCGCTTGGTCATCTCCGCTTCGCTCAAATTGAAAATCGAATGAATCGAAACAACCACGAAATCGAGTTCCCCCAGAATTTCATCGTTAAAATCGAGCGAGCCGTCGCGGAGAATGTCGCACTCGACCCCGGCGAACAAACGAAAGCCGTCGAACTTCTTATTTAGTTTACGAATCGTCGCGACTTGCGCGCGAAGTTTTGCCTGATCGAGGCCGTGGGCCTGAATCGAGCTGCGGCTGTGCTCGGCGATGCCGAGATACTCGAGACCCAATTCCTGCGCCGCCTCCGCCATTTCCTCGAGTGTGTTGTGGCCGTCGCTGGCGACGGTGTGACAATGGAATGTGCCGCGCAGATTTCCCTGCTCAATCAAGCGCGGCAATGAATGTTTTTCCGCAGCCTCAAATTCGCCACAATTCTCGCGCAGCTCCGGCGGAACAAAGTCGAGGCCCAGCGCTCGATAGAGCTCGGCTTCATCTCGAATCTTCGGGATTTTTATTTTGGATTTTTTCTTGCGCGCTTTCGGATCGACCGGCACAGGAGCAAGCCGATATTCGTTCAGCGTCCAACCGCGCTGTAGAGCGCGACTGCGCATCTCGATGTTGTGCTCTTTGCTCCCGGTGAAGTAGTTGAGAGCGAACGCGTACTCGGTCGAGCTTACGACCCGCAAATCGCACTGGATTCCGGAACGAAGCCGCACGCTCGTTTTCGTCGGGCCTTGCGCGATGGTTGATTCGACTAGCGGATGGGCAACGAAAGACTTCGTGATCGCGTCCGGCTTCTTGGTGGCGACAACAAGATCGACATCTCGCACGATTTCCCTTCGTCGCCGATAACTCCCGGCAACATCGACATGGAGCGCATCCGGATGCGCCGCTAGATCGCTCCTTAAGGTCTCCGCCTCGGTAGCGATTTGGCCGAATTGAAAAGACCCGGAATGCTTGGCGCGTTGCTCGATCGCCTGGCAAATCTTTGTCTGGGTGGTTTCGCCAAATCCCGACAATTCTGCAACGCGGCCCGCTTCGCATGCTTTTTGCAATTGCTCGATCGAGCTGATGTGCAGTTTCTCGTAGAGCGCCTTGATCTTTTTCGCGCCCAGACCGGAGATTGAGAACAATTCCAAAATAGCCGCCGGAAATTCGGCGCGAAGTTCTTCGAGATATTTCAATGAACCGCTCGCTGCGAGCTCCTTGATTTTCTCTGCGATGCTTTTGCCGATCCCCGGAATTTTTGCGAGCGCTTCCTCGTCTTGCAGATCAGGAAGACTGCCGCCGAATGTTTCGAGCGAGCGCGCCGCGTTCGCGTAAGCTCGTATCTTGAAAGGGTTCTCGCCCTTCAATTCGAGCAGCGTCGCAATGTCCTGCAAAACTTCGGCAATCTGCGCCTTCGTCATTCCAGACCGTTAGCGAAGATTACGGCGGCGTCGATGTTCAACCTGCGGCGCGGCGAAAGTGCATTAAACTTTGCGTTTAGCGAAGGCATTAAGCTCTCATGGCTGATCCCATCAAATTGATCGAATGTCCGCGTGACGCCTGGCAAGGCCTCAAGCGGCAAATCCCGACCGAAATGAAGGTGCAATATCTGCGCGCACTGATCGACGCCGGTTTCAAGCACATTGACGCGGTGAGCTTCGTTTCGCCGAAAGCCGTGCCCCAAATGGCCGACAGCGAGACAGTGCTCGAGCAACTCAATCCGCCGGATGACGTTGAGATCATCGGGATTGTCGTGAACGAAAAAGGCGCGGAACGCGCAATTGCAACCCAAGCCGTCACGACCCTCGGATATCCATACTCCATTTCCGCAACGTTCCTGCGCAAAAACCAAAACCAATCGCCGGCCGAGAATTATGAAGTGCTGAAAGCGATCAAGCAGCGTGCCGACGACGCCAAGCTCGACACGGTCGTCTACATCTCGATGGCATTTGGAAATCCATATGGTGATCCGTGGAACGAGAACGAACTCGTACAGGCAGTGGAGAGAATTGCCAGTCTCGGCATTCGCTCAATCTCGCTAGCGGACACGGTCGGCGTCGCCACAGCGCAACTCATCGGCAGTGTGATGAACGCGACAGCAGGCGACCAAGGCAAATATGAAATCGGCGTGCACATGCACAGCAGGCGCGAAAATGCCGCCGCGAAAATTCTGGCCGCCTACGATGCAGGATGCCGAACGTTCGATTCGGCAGTCGGCGGCCTGGGCGGCTGTCCTTTCGCTCAAGATGCGCTGGTTGGAAACATTCCTACGGAAAGCGTGATAGAGGCGCTTCAGAAGCGCGGTGTGAGCTTGCCGATACGCAAGTCAATCGAGCGTGTCATGACAATGAACGCGGAGATCGGCAGCAAGTTCTCTTCGTAAATCTCCAGGGCAACGCCGCGCGCGAGGGATCACATTCGGCCGCGTCGTTTGTAAAACTCGTAGCGGGCGATGATCGATTCGACGTACTTGCGCGTGCCGGGGAAATCGATGTTGCGGAGAAAATCTTGTTTGGCAATCGGTCCATTCTCGTTGCCGCCTGCCCAGCGCTGAGCACGGCTGGCGCCGGCGTTGTATTCGGCGAGCGCAAAAGGCAGCGGATCCGGCTGGGCTTCCCAATGTTCGATTGCACGCCGTAAATACCACGAACCGGCCTCCATATTCGTTTTCGGATCGAAAAGTCCGTCAATTTGGAAATTGTCGATCCTGTTTTCGTGGGCCCACTCGTTGGCCGCTTTTTCACTCACTTGCATGAGACCGCGCTCGCCGGCGCTGCCATGTTTTCGCGGATCAAACCGGCTCTCGCGCCACACCAGAGCCTTCAAGAGCATCGGATCGAGATGATGCTCGGTCGCTACCGACACGATCAGTTTATCGTATTGTTGAAAGCGCGCAGGGCTGATCCATTCGTAAAATGTGTAAACCGGATCGCCCGACCGCGCGGCGAGATAACCAAATCCCGCCGCTAATGCGAGTAGCAGGCAAAGGATCAACTTGAAGAAAAACCTTATCACGTCAGCATCAATCCACGCATCGCTGGGGATGATCAATCAAATTTCCGCGTAATGGCATGATGAAACCTGCTTACATCCGCGTGATTATCGACCGCGCGATCCATCGCCAGCTCGATTATCTGGTGCCGGACAGCCTGGCCGAGCGGATCAGCGTCGGCTCACGGGTGCGCGTTCCCTTTCGCGACAAATCCGCGCTCGCCACCGTCGTCGCTACCCTCGAGCAAAGTGAGGCGGAAGGAATTCGTCCAATCGAAGCAGTCGTGGGCGAGGCGCCGGTGATCAGCGAGCCGCTGCTCGAGCTCGCGAAATGGATGGGCGCTTATTACTGCTGTCCGCTGGAAACGGTCATGCGCAGTCTGCTCCCGCAAGTGATCCGGCGGGCCGAGATCGGTTGGAAGAAACAATTGTTCGTGCAGCCCGGCCGCAAGATCGACAATGAGGAAATCGAGAAGCTGAGAAAACGCGCGCCGCGCCAGGCCGAACTGCTCGAAGCCATCTCACAGTTAACGACGCCGATTCCCGCGGCGACGCTTTTGCGAAAGGTCTCGCTCGACAACCAGACCTTGCGCGCGCTGGTAAAACGCGGGTTGGCCGAACTGCGTGAAGAAGCGGTCGAACGCGACCCCCACGCCGACGAACAATTTGTCGCCACGACAAATCTTGAAATGAACGCCGAGCAAGTGGTCGCGCTGAGTAAAATCGAAGAAGCGCTGGCGTCTCCCGAAAATGCGCGGCCGATTTTGCTGCATGGCGTCACGGGCAGCGGCAAAACAGAAATTTATTTGCAGGGAATACGCGCGGCGCTCGAACGTGGACGCAGCGCGATTGTTCTCGTTCCGGAAATCTCGCTCACGCCCCAAACCGTTGAGCGCTTCAAGGGCCGTTTCGCGGAAGCGCAGGACGCGGTGGCAGTACTGCACAGTCATTTGTCCGAAGGCGAGCGCCATGATGAATGGCACAAGATCCACTCCGGCCGGGCCCGGATTGTCATCGGTGCGCGCAGCGCCGTGTTCGCACCGCTCAAGAATCTCGGCCTCATCATTGTCGATGAAGAGCACGAGACCACTTACAAACAGGAGGAGGCTCCGCGTTATCATGCGCGCGATGTCGCGGTCGTGCGCGCTAAGATCGAGAAGTGCGCCGTTGTCCTCGGCAGCGCAACGCCCTCGCTGGAGAGTTATCACAACGCCACGACGGGTAAATATCAGTTGGCAACGCTGACGCAGCGCGTGGACGAGCAGCAAATGCCGCTCATGCGCATTGTCGATCTTCGTCAGGAGCGCCGAAAGCAAAAAGCGGCGGCGATCTTGTCGGAGAAATTGAGCCAGGCGATCGCGGATCGACTGGAAAAGCGCGAGCAAACAATTTTGTTTTTGAATCGACGCGGCTTTTCCACGTCGCTGCTCTGTAGCAATTGCGGCGAAGCGCGCAATTGTCCGAATTGCAGCGTGGCGCTCACCTTCCATCGGCATATGGCGCGTTTGAGCTGTCATTTGTGCGGACACACCGCCGCGGTGCCCAAAAAATGTCCGGCCTGCGGCAGGGACGCGCTGATTTACGCTGGCTTCGGCACGGAAAAAGTGGAGTCAACCGTCGCGCTATTTTTTCCAAAAGCGGCCGTCCGCCGAATGGACGCCGATTCGATGACACGCAAACAGGCGTATCGCGATACGCTGCTCGCTTTTCGCGCCGGAAAGATCGACATCCTCGTCGGGACGCAAATGATCGCGAAGGGTTTGCATTTTCCGAACGTGACGCTGGTCGGAATCATTAATGCCGATCTTGCTCTGCATCTGCCGGACTTCCGCGCCGGCGAGCGAACGTTTCAGCTGCTCACGCAAGTGGCCGGGCGCGCAGGCCGCGGTGAAACGCCGGGCGAAGTTTTTGTTCAAACCTACACGCCGTTCAGTCCTTCCATTCAATTTGCCCGGCACCACGATTTTGCCGGCTACTTCCAGCAGGAACTCGAATTTCGTGAGCGCTGCGATTTTCCACCATTTAAGCACGCTATTTTGATGACGGTGCGGTCCACACATGAAGGCCGCGCGAAACTGTCGGCCGAAACTTTAGTGCGGCGCTTAAAGGAAAATCTCGGCACTGAATTCATCCTCGGCGACGCCACGCCGGCGCCGCTGGAAAAATTGCAGGGCCAATTTCGGTTTCACATCTTGCTCCGCGGTGAGGCGATCATGCGCTTGAGCCGGCTCGTGCGCGAAACACTCGACAAGCTTCCGTTCCCTGAAGACGTAGCCGTGGCTGTTGATGTCGATCCTTATCAACTGCTCTAGACATCCAAATTGCCATGGGCCTCGATTCCTTTAGGAAGGAAACTTATGAACATCCCCCGAACGTTTTGCATCGTTGCTGCCGCTTTATTGCCGACGCTAAGTGGCGCCGCTGAGAAGGGCAGTAGTTCGCAGCCCGCTGCACTCAAAACATTTCTGGAACGACAAGGCTTTGGTGGCTCGCCTTTGCAGCGGCGGTTCGGGAACCACCTTTTCGTCACGACGGTCATGAATGGCCAACGCACCGCCTTGATGATCGATAGCGGCTGCCCCTTCACGCTGATCGATCGCGCGAGTATCCGCAAGCTGGGTCTTGGAGTCCGGGAGACCAAGTCGTACGTCAGCGGCGTAACTGGAGCGGCGCAACGTTATGGCGTCAGCCAACTCGCGACACTGGCGATGGGTAATTGCACTTTCACAAATGTTCCGGTGCGGGTTGCCGACGAGAGCCAGATCAATGAGTATGCCCGACCGCATCTTGATGGCTTGTTCGGCGCGCATGAGATGGCCAAGTTTGGAATGATCGTCGATTGCGCCCGGCAAATGATTTATGTGAATCCCAAGGGGCCATCGGCGGCGGCGGCTCAAAAACTCGCTGCGTTTCTGAGCGGCAGAGGCTTCACCCGCATTCCGATGCGTTTTAATTCGGAGCATCATTTGGAGATCGATGCCGCGATCAACGGGCATCCCGTACGATTGATTGTTGATACAGGTGCCTTCACCACTCTTATTTTCGCGCCGGTCGCTGCGGCATCTGGCACGTCATTATCACCCCAATTGTCCCGCCGCGGAGAAGGTATTGGTCACGTTCAACAATTGGCTTTGGGCAATTTGACCATTAGCAATGCCGAGGTCGTGGTCGCCAACGTGGCCAAAATGGTCGGAGCGGGACTTCTGGGCGAGGAATATTTGTCTTGGAATTTCGCAATCGTAGACGTCGGTGGGATGAATCTTTATCTTCGGCCCCCGGATCGACGTTGAGAAAGAATCGTTGACGGCGCGCGGCGCAACCGAATACTTCGGCTGCTAAATGTCGCTCCGGAAAATCCTTATCATCATTGCGATCGCGTGGCTGGCGCTCATCACGCTCATTCATGCGTCGATTAATCTGCACGTCTTCAAGGCGCGCGCCTGGAACGCTGGCCGATCGGCAAAGTTCGGTGTCGGATTTATCCCCGTTACGTGCCACCTCACGTGCCCGGTCACCGATTTCATTAACAAGAGCCTCGAAGGCGAAAGTTTTTTTGAGCCGATGCGCTTCAACGGCTTTCCGGAATTGAAGGAAACCTTCCTCGGCAAGCCGCAGGTGATGCCGGCGACATTCATCCTCGCCCCGATGGCCATGGCGCTACGCGAACAAGGCGTGCCGATCAAGATCGTCTACCTCGGCCACCGCGACGGCACCGCCATGATGGTGCATAAGGACTCCAGCATTTTTCGGATCGAAGATTTGAGAGGCAAGACCATCGCTGTGCCGAATCGTTTCGCCAATCAGCGCTTGCTCATCTTCAAGGCGCTGCGCGAGCGCGGGATGAGCATCAAGGACGTAAACTTGATCGAGATGCCGCCGCCAGACATGCCCGCGGCGCTCTACTCACACTCGGTTGACGCAATTACCTCCGGAGAACCGTTCATGGGCCAGACCGAGCTCGATGGATACGGGCGCGTTCTTTATCTGACAAAAGATGTCTGGCCGAATTTTATTTCCTGTGTTTTGGCGGTGAACGAAAACGCGATCAAAAATCGCCGGGCCGACATCCAACGACTGGTCGACGGCATCGCCAAGAGCGGAAAATGGCTCGATCAAAAGATGGACCATCGCCTGGAGGCGGCGCAGTTCGTGAGCAAGTTTTATTACAATCAAGATCCCCGTTTGCTCACGTTCGTTCTGAGCAAACCGCCCGATCGGGTCCGCTACACTAACCTGCTTCCGCTGCGCAAAGATTTTGAGGAGATCGAAGCGCTTGGGCGCGAATCGGGAATTCTAAACGGCACAGCGCATTTCGAGGACTACACCGACCCGAGCTTCGCTGAAGCCACGCAAGTTTTGCAAGCGCACAACTGGGAACCAAAACGCAATGAATAGCGCGGGCGCTGAAGTTGCGGTCGAGCCAAGATCGACATCTGCTCCGCGAAGAAGCGCCACGCGATTTGGAGATCCTGATTCGTTGCTTTGGCGAATCGTTAGGCCAGTCGGCATGGCCGCGTTGTTCCTGACTCTGTGGGGACTCGCCGTCCGCTGGTCTGGGAGCGATTTATTTCCGACGCCGGGCAACGTGGCCCGCGGCATTGTCGAGCTGCTCCAAAAAGGATTGCTCTTCAAATACATCGTCGCGTCTCTCTTTCGCGTCTCCTGGGGATTTACTTTGGCCGTCCTGCTCGGTGTGCCTCTGGGACTTGTGCTCGGCTGGTACTCGCGCGCCTTTCAAGCGTTCAATCCGTTCATCCAAATCCTGCGCCCGATCTCGCCGATCGCCTGGATTCCCGTCGCAATTCTCTGGTTCGGGGTGAGCGATCTCGCGCCGATATTCCTGATTTTTCTGGCAAGTATCTTTCCAATTACCGTGGCGACAATCGCCGCTGTGCAAAACATGCAGCTGGTTTACTTGCGCGCCGCTCAGAACTTTGGGCTCAGTACTGGCGAACTTTTTCGACAAGTCATCTTCCGCGCTTGTTTGCCGCAAATCATCACCGGAATTCGCATCGCGCTGGGTGTCGCCTGGCTCGTAGTAGTGGCTGCGGAAATGATCGCTGTGAACAGCGGCCTCGGCTATTTGATCATCGACGCGCGCAACGCGGGCAAGCGTTACGATCTCGTTGTTGCCGGCATGGTAATGATCGGGCTGATCGGCTTGGTGCTCGATCTGCTCGTCAGGCAGCTCGAAAAATTTGACGAGGTCCGCTGGGGTTACGCAGGTCGACGAAGATGAACGGCCAGGCGGTTTCCATTCGCGGTGTCTCGATGAGTTTCCCTGGTAAAAAGCCGGGCGAGCAGATCGATGTCTTGGAAAATGTCAATGCCGCCGTCGCGCACGGCGAATTTG
>DASYVQ010000014.1:0-8937 GCA_035936875.1 Chthoniobacterales bacterium | reverse complement strand
CAGGACGATCTGGATGTCACCTGGGTCGCGCATCCGAATTGGTATTACCGGATCAGCAAACACTCGCTGCCGTTTCTGAAAACGGAGCACACGTCGCCGGCATTCTTCACGGATGAATTTCCAGCCGATGAAGACATAGGCAATTATGTTTTGAAACCGCTTTACTCATTCGCCGGACTCGGCGTCGACATGGAACCGACGCGCGAAAAACTTTCGATACTTGAGAATCCGCACGAATGGATTTTGCAAAAGAAAGTCGATTACGCGGCGTTTGTCACAACGCCGGACGGGCCGAAATCGAAAGCGGAACTACGAATGATGTTTCTCTGGCCGGAAAATCGTGAACCGATTCTGGTGAACAACCTCGTCCGGATGAGTCAGGGAAAAATGATGGGGGTCAATTTCAACAAGGATAGAACCTGGGTCGGCTCCAGCATCGCGCTGCACGAGTAGCTGAACCGCGGGAATTCTGTAGGGGACGCTGTTAGCGTCCCGCCCGTTTTTGGATGGGAAGCTGGCAGCTTCCCCTACAGTTTTTGGCTCATCATTTCACGCACTTCAGCCGAACTCCGTACCGGCACGATTTCGAAATCCATCAAATCCTTCCAATTGTCGATCCAACGCTCGAGCAACACGAATTCCTCTGTTTCCATAACCTGCCAGCAGGTTTTGAGGTCGTGATCGATCCAGCTGGAAACGTATTCCAAACCGTCTGGCATCATGCGTCCTTTCTCGCGGAGACGTCGATAAATCTCCGGCGCATCTTTGAAACGCTCGACGACCATGTAGAACATCGTAATGTCGATCTTCACCTTATTCCGGAGCAAGTCGAGGAGTCTTGGTGCCGGCTCAATCGGCTTGCATTGGAAGACGCCGGCTGGCAAACACCATCGCGTGGCAAGTCCCCTAACCAACCAGCAACTGGATGAGCTCTTGATGCGAGAGTTACCTGGCTATCAAAGTGTGTTTGTATCGCGTCCTGAGGCGCTCCTGACGGCCGCCTTTTTCGGATGGAGAAAAGAAGGCGTATTTACTGGTTGGGCGCGTTTGGAATGGCATGGTCCGCTCGACTACCAGTTTAAGCAATATCCGGAAGACGAGTTTTATTTCGTTCGGCAAAACAAAGAAAAAATAACGCCCGACGCGATGAACACAGACGGCGGGTCCATTCCACGTCTAGCCTGGATTATTCCAGGTCTATCTCCCTGGGATTATCTTCCCGCCTATATCGTCCACGATTGGGAATTTCTTGCGCATCACCGAAAGCTTACCAACAAGACCTTCGAAGAAGTGAACCTCACACTAGCGGAGGGAATTTACACACTCTGGCAAGCCGGTCTTGCTCACAGCGATTTTGTTCGCATCGAAATCATCTACCAGGCAGTCAGCTCGCCGATCGGACGAAAGCTATGGGACCATCCCGGCCAATGATAACGCCGAGGGCGCATCGGAAGTGACCGTTTCCGGCGCTCAAGCGCTAGTTTTTCTTCAACTCTTCGTTGGTTTCGGCGAAGGCGTTGACGGCAAATTCCAAATCTTCGCGCGAATGCGCGGCCGAGACCTGGGTGCGCACGCGCGCGGCGCCGTGCGGCACGACCGGATAGAAAAATCCGATGACGTAAACGCCTTTCTCAAGCATGCGCGCGGCGAACTTTTGCGATTTCGCCGCGTCGCCGATCATGATCGGGACGATCGGGTGCGTGCCGGGCTTGATTGTCAGGCCGCGCTCGGTCAGCGCGGCGCGAAAATATTTTGTGTTCTCTTCGAGTTTGTCGCGCAACTCGGTAGAGGAACTCAGGATGTCGAGTGCCTTCAAAGAGGCGGCGACGACGGGAGGAGCGATCGTGTTGGAAAATAAATATGGTCGCGAACGTTGCCGCAAAAGATCGACAATCACTTTGCGACCGCTGGTGAATCCGCCGCTCGCGCCGCCAAGCGCTTTGCCGAGCGTGCCGGTAATGATGTCGATCTTGCCCATCACGTCGCGATATTCGTGTGTACCGCGCCCCGTTTTGCCGAGAAAACCGGTCGCATGCGCGTCATCGATCATGGTCAGCGCCTTGTATTTTTCGGCAAGATCGACAATCGCTTTCAGGTCCGCGATCGTTCCGTCCATCGAGAAACAGCCGTCGGTCGCGATCAACCGAAACCGCTCGCCGCTCGCTTCTTTCAATTTCGCTTCGAGATCGGCCATGTCGTTGTTTTTGTAACGAAAGCGTTGCGCTTTGCAGAGCCGGATGCCGTCGATGATGCTGGCGTGATTCAATTCGTCGCTGATGATCGCGTCTTTTTCGGTGAGCAGCGTTTCGAACAAGCCGCCGTTGGCGTCGAAGCAGGAGGGGTAAAGTATTGTGTCCTCGGTGCCGAGAAATTTGGTCAGCGCGGCTTCGAGTTGTTTGTGAATGTCTTGTGTGCCGCAAATGAAACGCACACTGGCCATGCCGAAGCCATGGGTGTCGAGCGCTTCCTTGGCCGCTTTGAGGAGCGCGGGATGATCGGCCAGCCCGAGATAATTGTTCGCGCACATGTTGAGCACGCGTTTGCCGCCTGCGACGGCAATGTGCGCATCCTGCGGTGAAGTGATGATGCGCTCGGTCTTGTAAAGACCTTGCGATTTTATTTCCTCAAGGGTGGTGGTGAGCTGCTTTTCGAATTCGGGAAGCATAACGGAACCGCAGATTACGCGGATTTAAATGGATAACAAAAACCAATCACCTCGCACAAAGTCCACAACGGACACAAAGAAAAATAGACTCATTCGTTCACCGTAGCGGTCGTTGTGTCCTTTGTGGCCGTCGTGTGAGGAAGTAGGCGTTGTAGGTTTCTGGATCGGCCAGAGAAGTCCCTTGACGGGTTGTGAATAACTGTTAATAACTCCCCGGCGATACACCTTGACCCACGCCGAACTTCGCAGCCTCGCCTTCGCCGTTCTCGCGGCGTTTCTCGCAATCCTTCTCTCTGCGTGCGGCACGACGGGGACCCGTGCGCTGCCGGCTTACGAAGCGCCGCTGGTCAAGACAGAATTCCAAAACATTCGCACGACCGCCTACACGCACACCGAGGCCGATCATCGCGAGTTTAGCAATCGCAATGCGCTCGGCGGAGAATTGCACGCTGCCGGACCGGCGATTCATCGCGCCGAAAATGTAAGGCGCGCTGGGGCGATCTCCGACAGCGACGATGTCGATGTAATCAACATTTCGACAAAGGACCCGAAGTTGCAGCCGTTCTCGATGCAGGAAACGCGGAAGGCAACGCGCGTTACGACGACAACAACGACAGCGCGAGTTACGAAAACAACGCGCGGAATCAAGCGCGCCGTCGCGGTGAGCCAACCGTCAAAGATCGGCAGCGCCGCGGCCGATTGGTCACGCTGGCCGATGGGCACAACGTTTCGATTGTTATCGACCGGGCAAATGTATCGCGTCGAGGATTACGGCTGGGCGCTCGCTGGCCGAAACACCATCGATCTCTACATGGCGAACCAGCGCGACATGAATTCGTGGGGCGCCCGGCAGGAGCCAATTCAGGTCCTGCAATGGGGCGATCCGCAACAAAGTTTGCAGGTGCTGCGATCGCACTCCGACTACAAGCACATCAAACGGATGGTGCTCGAGCTGGAAGGCCGGAACGAGGAAGCCGCCGCGCTTCAGTAGCCATCGAATCAGTGTTTTCGTTCGAAAGATAAGCTACCGATCGTCGCGACCAATCAAACCGCGCGTGATGCAAAAATATCAGTCGCGCCAGCCCCGCGCGACCAGGAGCGGAATGTTCTCAATCTCGCTGACATTGTTTGCGGGCGAGATTACTACGTCGCCCATCAACGCGTGGGTTCTGAGGAAGTCTCCGAGTTGCAGCGACCATACGTTGCTGTAAGCTCGCGCGCTCCAGCCGAATTCCGAATCGGGGGCCGGTGGAAGTGACATCGGCCAATCTTTCTCTGGTGGCCGCGCGCCGCCGACAAGCCAGACGCGGTTTCCGGATTGCAGTGTTTGGGAAATTGCGGAACGAATATCGCTGAGCGGATCCCACTCCTCCATCTTCGCCTTTAGCAAATCGTAACGGTGGATTCGTTTTTCGCTCAGCTCGGGCAGAGTCATCCACCGGGCGTGCCCATGATAGTACCAGTTAAAAGAGACCCCCAACGGCGACGGGTTTACCACGATCAGATCCTGTTGAGTGGCATTTTGTTCCAGTTCGTGCGCCAGAATGTCGATGTTTGTCTGGCGTTTGGTGATCTTGGGCCAGATCCCAATGGGCATGGCGAATATCGCCACGATTACCAGACTGATCCGGGCGACACGAATCCAGTAATAACGGCAAAGGTTCGCGACGATCAGATCAGTGGCGATGGCAACAAGACAAGTAAGTGCCAGAAAGTAGCGTTCCTGGGGTTCATTTATCCTGCCGAACAGCGCGTAATGCAGTAACAGGGACGCCGAAAGGGCAATTACTCCAAAGAGCAACATGTCGCGCTCGCGGGCGTGTTTGATTTCCCGGACCATAGCGAGTCGCCAAACGGCTACCATTACCGAGAGGAGAACAACACTGAGCCACACCACCGAGACGCTCAGATGTGATTCTCCGCAAGCCGCGATGAACTGATGCAGGAATGCGGTAAACGAAAATGGGACCGTCAGGACCTTGCCCCAGTCCTCCGCACCGTAGGTGTTCAACAGTTTGGTAAGATAGGCAAGACCACCGCACAGAGCGGCCGTGAATAGCAGCTGTCCCATCCACTTCAACTCGCCGCGGACTAAAAATGCAGTTGCCGCGGCCAGAAAAATCGCCGGTACGATTGCGGCGTTAAAGAAAAGGCACTGCATGCTGGCCAAACTGACAAGAAACACGCCGAGCAGTAGCCGCCTACTGGGTTGAAGTAACAGCCGTGCGGTCAAAGTAAACGCCAGCACAACGAGCACGCTTCCAATTCCATAACCGCGCACCGATGTTCCCGCGGTGAGAAAATTGGCGTTCAAGCCGATCAACGCGGGCAGCAACAATGGAAATTCGCGCGTTACACTTCGCGAGTGCAGCCAGGCAACACCGAGAAAAAAAATGCCCACGGCGAGACCGAAATAGCGCAGGCTGACGTCACTTACGCCGAACAACGTCGTGTATGTCCGTAGGATCACGGAAAAAAGCAGCGGAAAGGAACTGTATTGCAGGTCTTGGAGCACATCCGTGAATTGAGGCATTCGCGCTATTTGTACTGACTCGGCTTCATCCCGCCAGAGTCCGCCCGCATGTGTCGCGCGAACGAACAAAAGAAAAAGGACGGCGATCGAAAGCAGGATGGCGACGGCGCCTTCGACCCGGGTGATCCACTGATTCTTCATACTCGTGCGCTCAGTTTGAAGGGCAGCTGGCATGGTTGGTTTCGCAGACGGAGTCAATCCTTCCAGCCTTGCGCGACAAGCAGCGGAACATTTTCGCCGTCGTTCACACCCGGCATCCGTTCAATCACTACCATTCCAGTCGCGGCGTGTTGATTGAGAAAGGAACCGAGTTCCATCGACCAAAAGTTCATGTAACCGGCCCAGCCAAAGTACGGATTGGGTGCTGGTCCCAAGCGCGGCATATTCTCATCAGGCGGAAGCGCGCCACCGACGATCCAAACTCGGTGGTAAGATTGAAGGGTTTGCTGAATGGCAGAGCGAACGTCGTTGAGTGGATCGACTTCCATCGTTTTCGATTTCATGAGGTCGTAACGGTGGATTCGATGCTCGCTCATGGTTGGAACGGTGAGCCATGGAGTCGGTCCGTGATAATACCGGTAGAACGAGGGACCGAAGTTCCAGGGATTAAGGACAATCAAATCATCGCGACTCGCTTCTTGTTCGAGCTTATGCGCCACCACGTCGATGTCGGTCATGCGCTCGTGCGCGCTTTTCCATAGAGTGAAAGGCAGTAGCAACAGAGCGGCGATGACAACAAGCAGCCGCGCGATTCTTATCCATTGAGTGCGCGCCCAAATTCCACTGAGTAAATCAATCGCGCCGGCCACTGCGCAAAGTAGCGGAAGATAATACCAGGGCCGCGTCGCGTAACTGAGGATCTTCAGGAACGCGTAGTAAGCGAAGATCGACAAAACGCTGATTAAGATCAGGACCAAGAATGGATCCGTTTCGACGGACGCTTCACGGCGCAACGTGCGCCAGTGCCAGATTGCTCCCAAAATAATTAATGGCACAGCGGCGTACCAAAATATTCCCGCAAGGAGCCCTTGCTCTTCGAGCGCGAGTCGAAATTTCTCCCACAAAGAAAAAAAGTCGGCCGGATATTTCAGAACAACATTCCAATCTGCGGTCAGATAAGCTTTGGCATAAGGAACGAACGAGAATGTGCAAATTGAAGCGCACACGCAAACGATCGCTGCTTGCCGGAATCGACGCTGCGAAATGAAGACGATGAGCGCAGATGCGGCAATCGCTGCAATCAAAGGGAGCGCGTTGACCATGATCTGCACGCTCGCGATCGCTGCGATCGTCGCGACAACGGCGTTGGCAGTCGTCGGCTGAGAGATTGCTTTTGCGGTGAGACCGATGGTTAGAAGCAACAAGACGCAGCCGAGTCCGTAGCCCCGGAGCGACGTTCCCCACGTTAAAAAAGTCGCGTTGAGACCGAACAAGGCGAGAAACAAGAGCGGAACGCGGTCGCCAAGTGCACGCGAATTGAACCAGGCGGCTGCAACTATTGCCGCGCCGACGATGAACCCAAACCACCGCAAACTGGCATCGGTCGCGCCGAATAACGCAACATAGGTTCGGATCGTGAGTGGAAACGGAAGCGGAAACGCCTCGTGTTGAAAATTCGCAGCGACGTCGCTGAGCGTCGGCAGTTGCGCGAGTTGCAACGTCGCAGCTTCATCTCGCCACAGTGCTCCCGCATGCGTCGCGCGGACGAAGAAAACAAACAAGACCGTTGCTGAAAGAAGGATCGCAACGATCCACTCGGCATGTTTGATGAGCTTGGGATTCACTTTCGCTTTCCGGATGGCCGATTGAAATGGCTGCCGCGGACTTTGTCGTGGAAAAAACGTCTCGCGCGGCTGTGAATAAGTGTTAATAAGTCGGCCGGCGATCCACCTTGACCCACGCTGAAGACTACGGTTGGGCGCTGAGCGGCCGGAACACCATCGATCTTTACATGGCGAACCAGCGCGACATGAATTCATGGGGCGCGCGGCAGGAGCCGATCCAGGTTCTGCGGTGGGGCGACCCGCAGGAAAGTTTGCAGATCCTGCGATCGCACACCGACTACAAGCATATCAAGCGAATGGTGCTCAAGCTCGAAGGCCGCGACCAGGAAGCAGCCTCGCTGCAGTAAAAGGAAATCTGCGGTATCCGCGCCATCCGCGGTTCAAAATCTATGGCTTGCTCCAATCGAGAACGATTTTGCCGGAGTTGCCGGATTTCATCAGCTCGACCGCTTCTTTGAATTGCGTGTAAGGGAAGCGGTGGGTTATGACCAGTGAAATGTCGAGGCCGGACTGGATGAGCGCGGTCATTTTGTACCAGGTTTCGTACATCTCGCGGCCGTAAATTCCTTTGATGGTGAGTTGATTGAACACGACCAGGTTCCAATCGATCGCAGCGGAGCCAGGCATGATGCCGAGCAACGCGATTTTGCCGCCGTGAAACATGTTTGGCAAAATGTCGGCGAACGCTTTCGGGCTTCCTGACATTTCCAGTGCGACGTCGAAGCCTTCTTTCATGCCGAGCTTTTTCATAGCGTCGGCTAGTTTTTCAGTGCGCACGTCAACCCCGACAATGTTCGGAGCCATCTTGCGAGCGAGATCGAGTCGATACGGATTCACGTCGGTGATGACGACGTGACGCGCGCCGGCGTGTTTGCAAATCGGGATCGCCATGCAACCGATCGGGCCAGCGCCGGTAATGAGCACATCTTCGCCGACGAGATCGAACGAGAGCGCAGTGTGAACGGCGTTGCCGAGCGGATCGAAACAGGAAAGCACATCGAGCGGGATCGACGGATCGGCGTGCCAACAATTTGATTGCGGAATGGCGACGAACTCGGCCCACGCGCCGTTGCGATTTACACCGACGCCTTGGGTGTTCGGGCAAAGATGACGGCGTCCGGCGAGACAATTTCGGCAATGTCCGCAGGTGATGTGGCCTTCGCCGACGACGAGATCGCCTTTGGCGAAACCTTTCACGCGATCGCCGACAAGATCGACAACCCCAACAAACTCGTGGCCGATGGTCATCGCCACGGGGATCGTCTTCTGGGCCCAGGCGTCCCAGGTATATATATGTACGTCGGTCCCGCAGATCGACGTCTTGACCACGCGGATGAGCACGTCGTCGCCGGCGACCTTGGGAACCGGGACCTCCTCGAGCCATAATCCCGGTTCCGCCTTTGCTTTGACGACGGCATGCATCGTTTTCTGCACCGAGCAAAGTAAGCGCGAGAATTGGGCGCGCAATGTAGTTGTCGATCTTGTGCGCGTTCTCCTTGCGCGTCGCGTCATCATTCGGGATGATGCACGAGCATGCCTGTGACGCTTGAGCGGACCGAGCCGAAGACCGGCACCCCTCGCTCGGTTTTTATTCTACGATTTGTAACGACGATCGCGCTGTGGTCGGTCGCCCTGCTGATCGCGTTTTCCCATTACGAAGTTCTGTTTTACGCGTTGATCTGCGCGTTCGGTTTGATCGCGCTCTGGGAATTTTACGGCATGCTCGATCATCGCGGTCTGCCTAATTTCAAGATCACCGGCATGATCTGCGGCGTGGTCATGCTCGCGGGCAGTTTTTATTACTTCGCCAAGATGGGACCGGCACAGTCCTATGATTTCGAGGTGGCGGTCTTGCTCTTTTTTCTGCTGACCGTGTTCGCGCGGCAAATGTTTGCACGGTTGCGTGAGGACGAGCCGCTGCAAACGATGGCTTACACGCTGTTCGGTCTGCTTTA
>DASYVQ010000013.1:0-16728 GCA_035936875.1 Chthoniobacterales bacterium | reverse complement strand
ATCGCGACCATCGTTGGGATCGAACAAAGAAAGCGTGGGATGCAATCGTTTTGGGTCGCGGTGAAATTTGCAAATCTTCGCCGTCTGAGGCGTTGGATCGACAATACAAAGCGGGCAAGACCTACGAGTTTATGCCGCCGTTGATTTTTGGCTACGCGAACGAGCAACGCATTCGGGATGGCGACACAGTTTTGTTTTTCAATTTTCGCGCCGATCGCGCACGGCAACTTTCGCAAGCTTTCTTGCTGAAGGAGTTTGACGGCTTTGACCGCGAATCGTGGCCAAAGGTGCATTTCGTCACCCTGACGCAATATGACGTTCGATATCCGTCGCCGTTTATTTTCCCGCCAGCAGAGCTCCCGCATATTTTGGGAGAAGTCGTTAGCGCAGCCGGCAAATCGCAGCTGCGGATCGCTGAGACGGAAAAATATCCGCACGTCACTTATTTTTTTAACGGCGGTGTGGAGCGCGCATTTCCCAAAGAAGATCGAAAAATTGTGCCGTCGCCAAAGGTAGCGACTTACGATTTACAGCCGGAGATGAGCGCGCGGTCGCTAACTGACGAAGTGCTCGCGCGGATGGCGGATTACGATTTGATCATCCTGAATTTTGCCAATCCGGACATGGTCGGTCACACCGGGATCATCGAAGCAGGGATTAAAGCAGTGGAAACAGCGGACGAATGTTGTGCGCGCATCATCACAAAACTTCTCGATCTTGGCGGCAAGTGCATTGTCACGGCGGACCATGGGAACTGCGAACAAATGCGTAATCCCGACGGCTCGCCTAACACCGCGCACACTACAAATCTTGTGCATTTCATTTATGTGGCCAAGGATGCCGCGCAGTTTCGTTGCGATGACGGGATTCTGGCCGACGTCGCGCCCACGCTTTTGTTTCTGCTTGGAATGAAGCAACCGGCGGAAATGACCGGGCACAATTTGCTCGTTGCCGTTTCGGAAAAACGTTCCGGGTGAAAGGATCGACAACTAACAAGATCGACATCGTGCGGTTGCCACGTCATCGAACGTAATTTCCAGCTGTCGATTCAAAACACGCGTTCCAGCCGCAGCGATTCGTTGCAAGAAGCGGAGCCGATTTTCGGGAGCGCTTTCATGCCAAACCGGCTTGTGCACGAGAATGAGACCGCCGTCCGATTCCACCAGCGCGCCCCAACCGATCGGAATTTCCGATTCGCGAAGTAATTCGTTAGGCAAGACCAGGAAGAACAGATTCGCACAATGATAACGCATTAGTGTTTCGAACTTGGTGCAGTCAAACAGGCGATTTTGGAGCGTGCTCAATTCTCGCAAAACACGTGCGTAACCACGGTGGCCGATGGCGGAAAAATCGTGCGAAGCAAATTCGGAAAACAACGAATCAGCGATTCGGAGGTGAGGATAATGCACGCGCAAATGTTTTTCCAAGACCAGACGGCGAAGATGAATTTTTTCGAGACGCTCGCGCGTTGGAACAGTGGAGCAATTATCTCGGCGCAAATCCGGCAGCGCCTGTTTGCATTCGAAAATGGCGGTCGACCCAGGCCCATTGCGTTCCGGCCGATAAGCCGCCATATCCGCGCGATAGCGACATTGCGGCAGAGTTACTTCCACTGCGCACGCCGAATAGCCGTGCGCCTGCGCCCAGAGCAGGGCCAAACGTTTGAGGCGAGCGTGTGTCGCCGTTTCGCCGCGGACAGCAATTACAGTTTGATCCATTCCGCCAACTCTCGAGCCCAATACGTAACGATAATGTCCGCGCCGGCCCGCTTGAGCGACGTCATGATTTCCAGCACGGCCGCGCGTTCATCGACCAGTCCTTTTTCAGCTGCGGCTTTGATCATCGCGAATTCGCCGCTCACATGATAGACCGCCGTCGGCTTGCCGAAGCGTTCGCGCGCGCGCCACAAGATGTCGATGTACGGCAAAGCGGGCTTGATCATTATAATGTCGGCGCCTTCGTCGATATCGAGCGCGACTTCTCGCAACGCTTCCTCTGCGTTCGCAGAATCCATTTGATACGAACGCCGATCGCCGAATTGTGGCGGGCTCTCGGCTGCCTCGCGAAACGGTCCGTAAAAAACTGAGGCGAACTTTGCCGCGTAACTGATGATGCCAATTTGATCAAAGCCCTCTGCGTCGAGCGCTTCGCGGATCGCGCCGATGCGGCCGTCCATCATATCGCTGGGCGCCACCATATCGGCGCCGGCCTGCGCGTGCGACAGCGCGGTTTTTACCAAAAGATCGACAGTCTCATCGTTGAGCACATGGAAATGATCGCCGTCGATGCGCGTCACGCCGCAATGTCCGTGGCTCATGTATTCGCACAGACAAACATCCGTGATGACCACGACTTCCGGACATTTCTTTTTGATCGCTCGCAACGCTTTTTGCACGACTCCATTTTCGGCGTAAGCGCCGGTGGCTTGTTCGTCTTTTTCTTCGGGAATTCCGAAAAGCAGGATCGCCTGCAGCCCGAGGTCCTGCGCGCGTTTCGCTTCATCGACAATCTCGTTAAGAGAAAATTGAAAAACCCCCGGCATGCTCGCGATCGGTCGTTGCTTGTCGATCTTCTCGCTGATGAAGAGCGGCAGAACGAAATCGTGAGCGGTCAGGTTGGTCTCGCGGACGAGATTTCGAAGAGCCGGCGAACGCCGCAATCGGCGCGGCCGATGGACCAATCTTCTCACGAAGCGAGGCTACGCATTTCGAGATAGCGTCGCAAGCGCGCCGCAGGGCGAATCCCTCCGCCTGGCGGACTTGACCGGACGCTGCGTTCCGTGTAGCGGCTGCTTGGTTTGCCCATTTTTCGGCGATGATTCGCGCAACAAATTATTTGCTGATCGATATCAGCAATTCGTTCACAAAAGCGGCATTTGGAACGAGACGCCGAATTTCTCGGCCCACCCGGGTTGCGACGAAAAAGCTTACGACTGCGTTTCTGCGTTCTTTTGTAAACAAACGAAAGATCGACATGTTCGTTGTTTGCTCTGTTGTGCCGAAGAAGAATCGAGCGGTGAAAAGCGCTGCCGGAAAGAGAAAAGTGTTGTGGCTAAATCCGCGGCTCAAGCTTGGAGTTGGGATCGATTATCCGAACCCGAAAACAATCGGCGCTGATCGCTTGGCAAATGCGGCGGCAGTGGCGGCGCTTTACGGATCGCCCGCCATTGTGGTCGATTTTGGAACGGCAGTGACATTCGACATAGTTTCGGAAGAAAAAAGATATGTCGGCGGAGTGATCGCGCCCGGACTTGAAGCAATGACGAATTTTCTCTACCAGCGCACCGCGTTGCTTCCGCGTCTCTCTTTAAGAGAACCGCGCCGTGCGGTTGGAAGATCGACAATCGACGCCATGATGTCGGGAGCCGTATTTGGTTATCGCGGATTGGTGCGGGAAATTATCGCGCGGATTAAAGCAGAACGGTTTATGCGCAGAAAAGTTCACGTGATTGCGACCGGGGGATATGCAGAGTTAATCGCCGCCAGGCTTCGCGAGATCGATGCGGTCCATCCGAATCTGACTTTGGAAGGACTGCGCATCGTCGCGGACCTCAATTCGCAACCCGCCCGGGGTGTTCGGCTAAAAGCGAGGTGATTTTGAACGCGATTCTTGCTCCATTCCAGGCCGAAAACTAAGCCTTAGCCGCCCTAAATTTTCGGCTTGTCATCGGTCGCGTAAAACGGTTCTATGGTGGACGGCATGAAGATTCGGACAATTGCGGCGATTGCGTTTTTGGTCCTGGGTTCTTTCGCGGCCGACAATGTGGCTCCGTCGAAATCGGAACTCGAGGCCATGTATGACAAGGCTTTTCGAGCATTCGACGCGAATAATTTTCCGGAAGCGCTAAAACAACTCGACGCAATTGATGCGCGGCAACCGGACCTGGCCGAGTCGCAAAATCTGCGTGGCGTCATTTTGATGCGGGAAGGCATTTTCGACAAGGCGGAGGCGGCCTTGCATGAAGCGCTCCGCATCGATCCGAAGTTTTGGAATGCGCGCTTCAATCTGGCGGAAATTCCATTCTTGAAAAAAGATTGGCCGGAGGCGCGCGATCGTTTTCAAGAACTTCTTTCGAGTAACGCTTCGGAGCTGCAGGGTGAGGCAACGCAGCTCATTCAATACAAAATTCTTCTGACCTATCTCCTCGAAGGCAAGGAGAACATGGTCGATTCCATTTTGGCCAAGTTCGAGCTCTCTCCCGATACGCCGGCAGTTCATTATGCGAATGCGGCGATTGCGCTTCAGCGCAAGAATACAAAAGAAGCGAAGGATTGGATGGTGGAAGCGGAGAAGAATTTCTCGCCGCAACTCAATAAGCTTTTTGCCGAGTCGCTTTACGAAGTGGGTTGGCTGGAAAAGCAAGCAGGCCAGACGCGCGCCGCATTGGAGTTGACCACCGCTTCCGAACGGGCAGCCAAGAACAAGGCTTTTGCGCGTTCCCGTTTTGAGCAGGCGCAACAAGCCTACCAGCAGCACGATTTCACGGCCGCGCGCAAATTTGTGGACGACGCGGATGCGGCCGATGCGAACCAGGCGCCCATCCTCAATCTCCGCGGCGAGATTTTGCTCGAGCAAAAGGAATTCGATCAAGCCGAGGCCGAGTTCAAGAAGGCAGCGAAAGCTGAGCCGAAGTTCCGCGAGGCACAGTACAATCTCGCGCAGGTTCCGTTTAAGAAGAAGGATTACGCCACCGCGCGCGATCGTTTCGAAGCGCTCTTTAGCCGAACCACAGGCGGCGACAAGAACCAGGCGTCGCAGCTGATCAAATTCAAAATCTACATGACGCTGTTGCTCGAGGGAAAAGAGAGCCGTGCCCAAAAAATGATGGAGCAGTTCCAGTTCACAGGCGATACGCCGGCACTTTATTACGCGCAGGCAGCTTGGGAGTTTAAACACAATAACCCAAACAAAGCCACCGACTGGATCACATCGGCCAAGAAAATTTACTCGCCGGCGCTGAATGTCGTTTTCGCAGACGCTTTTTACGACCTCGGCTGGATGCAAAGTCCCTCTTTGGCCACATCGCCGGCGCCGGCTAGCGAAGCGGCTTCTGCAATGGCAGAGGCGCAAACCGAGTCTAGTCCGGCAATTGAGCCGAGCCCCATCCCCGGCGCGGTCGCTAAGACAAAGCCTTCGAAAGCCCTGGCCTCGGCGTCGCCACCCGTCGCTGGCATGGAGGCGACGACCTCGAGGCTAGAATCGCCAGGCAACGTCGTAATGCAGCCGTCCGCTGTCGCTTCCGGAGAGTCGATGGCTGGCGGAACGCCAGCCCGGCCCGATGAAGTGCCCACGGCGCCTGTTCCCAGCCTTTCGCCAGTCGTAGAGACTCCAGTCGCGGCGGCTGCTCCGGCCTCTTCAGCGGTGCCCACGGCACCGGTAATCGCGCGCGAACAGCCCGTGAGAGCGGAATCCAAGCCTGCCGCTTCGCCCGCACGGCAGCCGGCTGCAATTGCAGCGGCTAGCGTCTCTCTCGCGGTCGCCTCGGCGACTCCAGCAACAGTTTTGGCCCCGGCTCGAGTTCGCGAGTGGTCGCAACCTTCCTGGAGCCGGAAGCTTGATTCGCAAACCTTTCTCGTAGGCGGACTGGTCCTGGCCGGCATCGGGTTGCTGGCCTGGGTGATTGTGCCCGAAGTTCGCCGCCGCGGAGTCCGCATGCCGGCATTTCGCCGCGCTGTACCCGCCACGGGACCGCGTCTTGAACATGTTAATGTTACGGCTGGCGCCCCGATCCAGAAACAAATGAAGGTGGCTCCTCGTTTGACCGGCGGGCCACGCCAGGTTTCGCTTAAGTTGAAGGCCTCTGAACCATCCTTGCGCCGGGCAGTGATGCCCGTAGGTAAGCCCAGCCGGGCGTTCGGGGGCGGACCGGCTCCAGAACCTGTGTTTGAGTCAAATGGAGGGCCTGAAGTCACAACCGCGCCAGTTCCGGAAGTCGAATCTGTCGGCCCGGTTATTGAGCAATGGGCAACTCCCGCTATGCCGGAAATTCCTGCAATGTCGGAGCCTGCAGAATTAGCCGGTCCGATTCCGGCTGCTTTCGAAGTGCCCGCAGCGCCCGCTGTCGATGTTGCAGAACCGGTTTTCGCGAAAGCTTCACCGGCTGTTGAGCCGGAGATCGAGCCGATCGGGCAAGGTCAACCGATTCCTGAGTTGACGCCCGTAACGGCCGCTGAATCCTCAGGGATCGAGGTCATAGAGCCTGAACCTCCACCATCGGGACTTGAAGAGTTTCACGAAACGGTTGAGATTCCGTCCTTCGTTCCGCAAGCTGTTTCCATTGAACCTTCAATTTCTGAACCAACCACACCAGTAACCATGCCAGAACCCATCCAAATCCCAACCGCTCCAGTCCGAACTCCAGGTGGCACGCCCCAACCGGCAGGCGCCATGCAAACTTCTGTGCAACTCAGTTTCGCTTTTGAAATTGCGTCGATGCAACTCACCCCAAGCTTCAAGATGGGTGCGTTGCAGCTGCGGCCTGTATCGAAAGTTGTAACGATGCGGTTGGCGCCATCGGCCCATCCGCAACCGGCCATGAACCTGCAAGTCAATTTCGAGATCGCGAAAATTCAGCCAGCAGGGGGCACGCTTGGAAGCGTCCGGCTGGTGCCCTCGCAGCAGCAGCGCCCCACAGCGGTGGGCTCGCCATCATTTACGGTCGGAGGATTGCATCTGGTCTCCGACTTTGCGGCCGCGCCTCTTCAACTTACTCCTTCGCAGCAGGGACAGGCCTCGGTCAACGTTACGGCTCCATTCCAAATCGCGACGGTCGAGTTCTCGCCGTCGTTTGAGATTGCTTCCATCATCCTCAATTCCAACTCCAAGCAAGTTTCGGTTCAGTTACCAAGTGCGAGCGGAGCGCCGGTCGACGGTGCGCCGATATTCGAGATCGCCAATCTGCAATTAACTGGCAGCGGTGATATCGGGATGATGCAGCTGAATCTCCTCGGTCAGGGGCCAAAGCGCGCCGCCTAGAGCGGGGTTAGATCGACAACTTAACTTGCGAATGAGCTTCGCGCCGTCTGCGCGAATTCGTCCCTAAGATTTCGTGCGACGCTTGACGAAATGGTTGCGATTGAGCGATCGCAATTGTTTCGGCAGAAATTCGCCGTCACGGCGGATTAACTTGCCATCGAAGTAGATTTCGCCGCCGCCGTAATCCGGTCGCTGGATGCAAACCATATCCCAGTGCACCTGGCTGCGATTCCCGTTATCGGCTTCTTCGTAGGCCTGGCCAGGCGTGAAATGAAAGGAGCCGGCGATCTTTTCATCGAACAGAATGTCTCGCATCGGCTGGAGAACACGAGGATTGAACCCGAGCGAAAATTCACCGATATAGCGGGCGCCGGGATCTGAATCCAAGATCTTGTTCAGCTTCTCAGTTTGGTTGCTCGTTGCCTCGACAATCTTGCCCTCGTGAAACTCAAGGCGTATCCCGTCGAAGCCGATGCCTTGATAAATACTTGGCGCATTGAAAGTGACGTGGCCGTCGACCGAATTTTTTATCGGACAGGTGAAAACTTCGCCGTCAGGAATATTGCGGTCGCCTCCGCAGATGACCGCAGGAATCCCTTTGACGCTGAACCGGAGATCGGTTCCCGGGCCTTTGATCTCCACGCGATCGGTTTTTTCCATCAGCGCTTTGAGCGCTTTCATGCCGGGTTGCAGTTTTCGGTAATCCAAAGTGCAGACTTCGAAATAGAAATCTTCGAAAGCTTCCGTGCTCATCGCGGCAAGCTGCGCCATCGACGAAGTCGGCCAGCGCAGCACGACCCACTTGGTCTTTTTCACCCTTTGATCTTGCACCGGACGCATTTTTTTCATGATCAGCTGCATTTGCTTCATCGGGACGTCCGACAATTCAGTGATGTTGTTACTGCCGCGAAGCGCGATGTAGGCGTCCATTTTTTTCATGCGCGCAAGCTCATGTTGGGCGGCGAGATTTAATTGTCGATCCGACGCCCTTAACGCAAGCTCCCGACCGATTTTCGCGCGTTGGACTTGCAGGAACGGAATTGCGCCTGCTTTTCTCGTGGCGCGGATCAGCGCGATCGCCATCTCATCAGGCACATCGAACGCTTCGATCAGAACCTTCTCGTTGCGTTTGAGCCTCGTCGAATATTCCACCAGGAGTTTGGCCAGTTTATCGAAACGGAGATCGTGCATAGAAAGTTATGATTCCATCGACCGCGCCGGATGCAACCCGGCCGTCGCCAGGTTTTTGCCTACGCGGCCTTGATGAACTTTGTGGCAAATGCGCCGTCGAAATGATCTCGAAACGGCAGCGAACGCTTTTCTTCCTTACGTTGCAACATCGACAAGTTGGCCAAAATCTGTTGCACGACTTCTTCATTTTCTTCCGGCTCGAGACTGCAGGTGCTGTAAACGAGAACACCACCCGGTTTCAGCAAGGAAACGACTGTGCGCACAATCCCGATCTGCCGTTTTTGCATGCGTCTGAAATCAGCGGGCGTTAACCGCCATCGCACATCGACACGGCGCCTCATCACACCGGTGTTGCTGCAAGGAGCGTCGATCAGGATTCGATCAACCGGGATGGCTGCCGCCATTTTTTCCGGGATGCGCCCTCGTATCCAATCGTGGCGAAAGACGCGTGCAATCTCGACGCCAAGCCGGGCGAGATTTTTCTCGAGCATGTCAATGCGTCCCGGGTCGCGATCGCAAGCAATGATTGCCCCACGATTTTTCATCAACTCAGCGAGATAGCTTGTCTTCCCGCCCGGTGCGGCGCAGGCGTCGAGAATTTTCTCGCCCGGTTTTGGATCGAGGAGTTCACATGCGAGCGCCGTGCTTGGATCCTGAATGTAGCAATGCCCGCTTTCGAGCGCGTCCGCCGGCAATAAATTAACTTCGACAAAGTTCGGGTTGTTCGGCACTGGACGTGAGTTTGGATAAGTCTGCCAAAACGAGTCTGGATCAATTCTTAATCGATTAATGCGCGCGTAAATTGGCGGCGGGTGGTTGTTCCAATCGCAGAGCGCTTGCGCAGCCTCGCTTCCAAAGTTTGTTTCCCAACGTGTCAGCAAAAATTTGGGATGAGATGTTCGGACGTCGAGCGGTTGTGCTTTCGCTTGCTCACGCAGCTCTTCTCTACGGCGGGCTGCGGCGCGCAGGACTCCGTTGATCAAGGCGCGGTTCCGCTTTTGGGCAAGTTCCACGGTTTCGTAAACGGCCGCATGTTCGGAAATTTCGAGAATAAACAATTGATACAAACCGAGTCGGAGAATGTCGCAAAGATCGACATCTACCTTTGAGGGGCGGAGACGGAGGATCCAGAAATCCAGCAGCGTCAAATTGCGCAAGACACCGTAAAAGAGTTCGAGCGCGAAAGCGCGATCTTGCGCCGCCAGCTTGGTTTCGGCAAACGACCCTGAAATAATTGAATCGGCGAAGCGCTTTTTCGTTCGCCATACGCGCAGCGCGGTCAGGGCGACTCGACGAGCAGATGACCCCGCCACAAATTTTTAATGCGGTGTGGCGCTGGCGCGGCCGATCGAATGATAATGGAATCCGAGTTGGCCCATCGTTTCGGGATTAAACAAATTTCGACCATCGAAAACGATGGGCGTGGTCATCTTCTCCTTCACCACGGCAAGATCGACATTGGCGAAGTCGCTCCATTCCGTCGCGATCACGAGCGCTTCTGCGCCTTCGGCTGCTTCCAGCGCAGAGGCCGCGAACTTCGCGTCGGCGATCGCTTTTACTTCGCGCGCTTTTTCCATCCCTTTTGGATCGTAAACGGTGACATGCGCACCTTCCCGCAGCATATCGGCCACCAAATCGATGGCCACGGACGAACGAATGTCATCCGTGTCTGGTTTAAATGTCAGGCCCCAAACCGCGATCTTTTTCTCCCGCAAAACCCAGAGCGTTTCGCGGATCAGCTTCAGGAAGCGCTCTTTTTGCGTCGCGTTTATGCGCTGCACTTCCTTGAGCAAATTGAATGGCACCCCGAGCTGTTCGCTGATCGTGATGAAAGCCGCGACGTCCTTCGGGAAACAGGAACCGCCATATCCAATTCCGGCGTTTAAAAACTGCCGGCCAATCCGCCGATCCATACCAATCCCATCCGCGACTTTTTCGACGTCGGCGCCGCTGGCTGCACAGATCGCCGAGATCGCGTTGATGTACGAGATCTTGAGCGCGAGGAATGAATTGGCCGCATGCTTGATCAATTCGGCGCTGTTAATGTCGGTCACCAGAATGGGCGCCATGAAGGGCTCATAAACCTTCTTCATGAGATCGACTGCGTGCTCGCTTTGCGCGCCGATGACGATGCGATCGGGATGCATCAGATCGCTAACAGCGCAGCCCTCGCGTAAAAATTCGGGATTGCTGACGACATCGAATTTCGCGCCATGTTGGTTGTAGCGTTTAATCGACTCCGCGACTCTTTCGCCGGTTTTGACCGGGACAGTGCTCTTATCGACGATCACACGGTACGTCGTGAGGACGCCGGCAATCTCGCGGGAAACTTTTTCGATAAAGCTAAGATCGACATCTCCGTTCGGCAGTTGCGGGGTAGGGACGGCGATGAAAACGATTTGTGAATTATCGACGCCTTCTTTGATGCTGCCGCTGAAACGCAGACGGTGCGCGGAGACGTTGCGATGAATGATTTCTTCCAGGCCCGGTTCGTAGATCGGCACACGCCCGGCCTGAAGTGTCTCGACCTTATGCGAGTCGTTATCAATACAGATGACGTTGTGGCCGACGTCGGCGAAACAAGCGCCGGTGACTAGCCCAACGTAACCCGAACCGATTATTGAAATGTCCATTTGCGAATTAGAGATGCAGCGACCTAGTCGCGCTACGGCAACCACCGACGAGAGCACGAACAATGCAAGATGTTTAGCAACGTGCTAATCATTGACCTTCACTTGCAGGATCGAAGTTGAGGTCGAAACCGAATTTCGGAAAAGCCTTGAGTGTGAATGTGAGGACAATGCCGTACTCTTTCTTATTGCCGGTGTTGTCCCGCACTACGGCGCCAAAGGAGGCAATCCAGTTGGTTAAATCGCGGTAGATGGAGTAGCGCTGCTGCTCGAAAACACCCGTCGTGCCTTCGTACTGCTCTTGAAACCCGACACCCCAGTTATCGTTCAACCGGTAAAATCCGCCGACGACAAAGAGGCTGCTGTTTTGGAAGAACGGATTGCCATTCAGGTAACGATGCCCAACACTCACTTGAAGATCGGCGATAGGCTGCACCGCTATGCTAGTGTCGACTTCGGTAAAACCTTTGTCGAATGCCGGAATCTGCGAATCAATTGAAAGTGAGGCCCATGGTAGCGGAGTGAAACGCAGCTTGTTAAAAAAGTTTGAATACTGCGACCTGTCATACGGATTATCGAAGTTCACGTCAAAAAAAGCATCGAGCTCGAGCCAGGTGACTGTGAGATCGTCACGCCGCGTTTCCAGCCGATTGCGGACACCGAGGCGCCAGACGGTCCAACTGGCAATCGAATCGATGGAAGTGAATTGCGGAAAATCAATTGGACGTAATTGCGTCGATGGCTCGAAACGGTCGAACTGCAGGACCGCTGCCGGATTGATACCGTTCTCGTGTACGTACGAAAAATCTGTGAAAGGTTGAACAACATGGAGCAGTCCATCCAATCCGAGCGCGCGGGTTTGCACGTCTTCCCACGAGCGGGACAACTTAAAAGAAGCTTCAAGTCCTGTGTCGAATACGGTGCGAAAGCCACCTTCACCGTGGCCGATCGGATTCGTGGGCGTAGGATCCGGCAGAAGAAAATTGGGAACCAACGGGTTGTCACTGGTCTCAAAGGCGGTTTTGCCGAGATCCCGGGTCTGGTCGTAATAGGTCGCTCGAAACCCTGCTCGCGGCACGACGGAAAGCCAGCCAAAGTAAGTATTCGGGTAAAGGAGTTGATGAAATGTATCAACACGCGTAGTCCCGTAGTCCTCAAAGCCCGAGCCTTCGGCAAAACTCCGATGTAAATCAGCGATGCCAGCTTCTCCTTCGTAAAAAATTGGCCCGCCAAAAAGCGCGTGCCGCTTGATATCCAGGACAACTTCTGGCAGGCGCTCGGTTTGCTGGAAGAAGTCATTCGCCTGAAAGCGGGCGATTCCGGTTAGCGTAAAAAAGGGATTTGTTTTGGTTAACGCCACCACATTGTCAGGCACAGGATTGATTCGGAATTCGCTCTGGTAGAAATCCTGCATCACAAACGCGTCACTTAGCTTGGTCACGTCCACAATTCCGTAGATGTCGCTGGTAAAATTCGTGCGATCTTGCAAGCTCAACCGGTATCGATCGGTGGAGGGTTCCTTTCGCTGCAAGGCAGTTGGATTGATCGACGGGTTTTGGTCTTGAATGAAGTAAGTCTTCAGTTTTGCATTGCTCGAATTGTCCTTGCCATAGTCGATGTCCGACTCGAAGCCGACTGCTACGCCGCGTCGCCCCCGATAATCCAGGCGAACGCGGCCTTTAATATCGTCCGTGATCGGAAAAGTTACCTGCGTTAATAGTGAAGGTCCCCATGAACTCAGGTCCGCGGGTGCAACCGTAAAACTAAAAGCGTCATCGAGGGACTGATACATGTAGGGCCACCAAAAAACTGGAACATTTCCCACGTAAAACGTCACGTTTTGAAAAACGACGTGATCGTTTTCATAAACGCGAACCGTTCGTGCCCTAAGATGGAAATCAGGCTTTGGAGAATCATGTGTTGTGAAGGACGCGTTCTCGACCCGATAAACGTTCTCCGAAACCTCGGTAACCTTTTCACCCCTCAGAAAATACGGTTCGTGCTCTGTTCGCACGTCGCTGGTGCGAATCTGTTTGGTGTCGATGTTGTAGGTGCCGCGCTCGGCCACGTAGAGATTAACGTCGCGGTAGATTCGCACGTGGCCTTCCACCGAAATCTCATGAGTGCGCGAATTGTATTGGGCATAATCCGCGTAGATATCGGTGTCGCCAATATGAATGGCCACATTGTCCCGAGCTGTAGCCACGCCGTTTTCGTAATTTGTTTCCCCGGTTGAAGTAATCTCCACCGGCTGGTTCTCCGGCGTTTTCGTAGCCGCGCTCGCCACGCCGATCGTGAAAGAAAGAATAAGGACCGGCCAACCCAACGTTCGCATGGCGGACGCCGAAGGTACTGAACGTCTGCCCGCTTGCAAAGCTAAAAGCAGTCGCGTCAGGCCTTATCTCACTCTTTGCGAGTGAAATGCAGCTCAAATGTTGGATCGACAATCGTTATATCGACAAACGCAGGCCGGCCATTTGTTGATTGACGCTGCAGCTTAAAACAATCGCGCTTGACGCTGATATCTTCTCTCCAGCCGGACCGGAAACGTGCAAAGCGACTTTGGAATTGGCATGGAGCAAAGGCGGGAGTCGCTTCGTCCGCAGTGCTTGTGCAGCAATGATGACCTGCCAAATGGCGCTCGGGCCGACGCTTTCTCCAAGCGCTGGTTTCGGCGCGTAAACGACCGCTTCGGGCGTCTCGTGCAGCACCGCGTTGCGTTCCGCTAGGTCGACAAATGTTCCATTCGCGCTCGCGATGATCATTTCCGCTTTTGCCGCCGCAAGATCGGAAAGAATTCGTGTCATCTGCTCGCTTGCTTTTTCTCGTCGCGAAAAATTTGCGCCCGGATGAATCTTGTCGATTTCGACGGTGCCTTCGCGCGCGAGCAAAACTGCACCTGCTCCTTCACTCAAAATCATTCCCCGCGGAGGCTCGTGAAAAGGCTCGATTGGCGGCGTTGATTTGAGCAGCCGCCATCTGTGATACGCGTCGCACAAAAGCCAGTCCGCTTCTTCCGCCCCGACGACCAGGCAATAATCGAGCGTTTCATTTTCCATTAAATCCGCCGCCATCTTAATCGCCAGAATTCCGACTGCTCCATCGCCCACGAGCGTGTAGCTGGCGCCAGTAATCCCGAGTATTGCCGCGAGATGGCTCGCCGGAGCGTTAAAAACCGTCTCCGGAAAGAGCAATGGGCTCGCCGACTGCGCGCCAGATGTGACCACGTCGTGATAAAAACGTCTTGTGTAAATGACGCCGCCGTTTGAGACCGCGAAGACGAGTGCCATTCGATTTGAGATTTCGGCGTCGATCTTCATCCCGGAATCGGCCAGCGCGTCCAGACCTGCAGCCGCTGCGAAACGAGAGATTGCGCTTGCGCGGCGTAGGCGCGAATGCGGCGGCAAATCTTTCAAGGCGTCACTCGGAACAGGAAAGACGGGATATTTCTTTTTTTCCAGCGCTTCCGAAATGGTTTGCGCGACGGCTTCTTCTCCGCGCAGCAATCGCTCCCACACGTTCTTAACGCCTCGCCCGAGCGGCGTGATCCATCCCGCGCCTGCAATTCGCAGGCTCATGCTGTGAATTTTTGCATCACGATGGAGGCGTTTGTACCGCCGAAGCCAAATGAATTCGAGAGAACGATGTCGATCTTCGCCGGGCGCGATTCGTTCGCAACGATGTCAAGATCGACATCGTCATCTGGGGCTCGGAAATTAATATTCGGCGGTAGAAATTGATTCTGCAGAGCGAGCAGGCAGAAGATCGCTTCGATCGCGCCGGCTCCGCCTAACGAATGACCCATCATGCCTTTAGTGGAACTGACCGGCACGCGACCAAACAACTGAGCGATCGCTTTACCCTCGGCCGCATCATTGAACGGCGTAGCCGTGCCATGCGCGTTGATGTAATCGATTGCACCCGCGGAGAGTCCGGCACTGCGCAAAGCTTGCTCCATCGCTTGCCGCGGTCCGCTCCCCGAGGGCTCGGGTTGCGTCAAATGAAAGTTATCGGTGGAGAGTCCGTAGCCAATTATTTCGGCCAAAATGCGCGCGCCGCGAGACTGAGCCGATTCGAAATTTTCCAACGCGAAAATCGCGGCGCCTTCGCCCAGCACCATTCCGGTGCGATCCCGATCGAATGGACGACACTTTTCCGGCGTTGCGGCTTGCAACGAATCGAAGCCGACAAAGACCAACTCCGACAGCGCGTCATAACCGCCGGTTAAAACACCTTGATATTTGCCGGACCGCACGCACTCAAAGGCGTGCCCGATTGCGTTTGTGCCGGAAGCGCAGGCATTGGCAATTACCTGACACGGCGCGGAGATGCCGAATGTTTCCTGCGCGTCGATTACCGCTTTTTGCGGCGGGTAATTTGCGATCCAACTGGGCGCCCGCCACAAGCGATCATGTCGATGTAGCGAACGATAGTAATCTTCACCAAACGACATGCCGCCGCTCGTCGTCCCGATCACTGTCAGTTCTGGCTTAAACTTTGCGTCTTGCGCGAGCGCCTCATCTAACGCGCAGATCATCATACGAGAAGCGCGATGCAGTCGGCGCGCCCGTCGTCCGTTTTGATGGTTGGCGGAAAGGCGTTCATCCGGAATTTGGCCGGCCGTCTTGCATCGACATTGCTCGACGTCGAATCGCGTGACCGGGGTGACGCAATCTCTTCCTGCACGCAGGGAATCGAGGGTTTCGGCTAAACCCAACCCTAGTGGGCTAACCACGCCGGCGCCTACAACGGCAACACGTGCTTGCTTTGTTTTCCCGCGCAAAGCGTTAGAACTCGGCATCTTCTCGGTCACTTAGCTCTCGATTTTATTTGCTTTCCCAAACGAAGCACTTTACGAATCAGCCCGAAAGGGGAAAACAGAAGCTCGGTAGTTGGTGGATTGTCAGTTGGAGTTTATTCAGCGGCGATTTGAAATCCGATAAGCGGGAACAGTGACCTAGCGGCGTTTTCCAGAATAGACTCGATGGCAACTAAATTATACGTGGGAAATCTTCCCTTCAATACGACTGAAAACGAATTGCAGGAAATGTTTTCGCAAGCGGGCGCGGTGCAGGAAGTCATGCTGATGCAGGACAAGTTTACCGGCAAATCGCGTGGCTTTGCGTTTGTCACTATGAGTTCCGAGCAGGAAGCCCAGAAGGCAGTCGCGGAACTAAACGGCAAGACGATCGAAGGCCGGGCGCTGACCGTGAACGAAGCCAGGCCTCGTGAATCGCGGCCGCCCGGCGGCGGCGGCGGTGGCGGTGGTGGTGGTTACGGCGGTGGCCGTCGCGATGGCGGACAGCGTCGCGGCCGCTAGAGCCGGGTTATTTTTCTTTGCGAAAAGCGTCCGCTGCGGCGGCCGCTTTTTTATTTCAGGGAAGAGATTATATTCTCTCACAGCTGCACTGGCTTGCGGCTGCGAATTACATTTTAGACTACAATTCAAATACGGAAGGAGCTTCGCGAATTATGCCCGACGATTCAGACATGCAAGGAAAAGAAAGCCCGGAATCATCCGAAAACATTCAGATCCCGCCGATTTCGAAGCCGGTTGCTGGAGCAGCCGCCGGCGCATTGATAGGCAGCGTCGCTGGCCCAATTGGCGCTGCGGTCGGAGGAGCCATCGGCGCGCTCGCCGGACAAACCTCGGCCAGCGGTCGACCGGTCGTGCCAACGGCGAAAAAGGCAGTGAAGCGCGTCCTCAGACGGGTCACACCGCGCCCCGCGAAAAAGCGTTCCCGCCCCAAGCCTGCACGAAAAGCAGCGAAGTCACGCAAACGTGCCACACGTGGTCGGGCAAAGGCAAAACCCCGTCGAAGATCGACATCTTCGCGGGCGAAGCGCGGCCCCGCCCGCCGGCGTCGGCGATAGCGGCGAGCAGCTCACGTTGAAAGTGGGCAGGGCTGGATTCGAACCAGCGAAGGCGTAA
>DASYVQ010000012.1:0-17305 GCA_035936875.1 Chthoniobacterales bacterium | reverse complement strand
CGGAACGTAATGTCGCCGCGCGGCGAGATGAGATGGGGCCGCACCCAACGATGGTGGAGCAAAAAACCCGCAACTGCACAGCTGGCCAACACGATAATAATCCCTAAGGTGAGCTTCATGCGGCCTAACGAGAACAAGATGAGCTGCCGCGAGCGAGAGCGCGCGTCGCTGCGGTCTGACGGGTTGAACTCATCTAAAGCTGGATAGTACGGCGGCTCGCGGTCAGCTCCATCGCCTGGTTAGGCCCTTTCGTGAGGAAACGCCTGCGCATCATCTGCATCGAAAACGTCAAACACGTGGCGATCCGCAGGAAGATCGGCGCCGTATAGCCGCTGAAACTCAAGCCGTAGATCCGCTGGCACATCTGCGACTGTAACGCGCTCTAGTCTCGCGCTCAATGATTGCAGTGAGACCGTCGCAGCAGGCCAGAGACGCTCCGCGACATCGTCATCTGTGGTCGCAGCGCGCACGATGTCGACAAACTGCGATACGGAGGCGGCGAACGCTGCGAGGACGAGTGCGCTCATACCCCGGCCAAGCTGGTACTCGCCGGCGTCGCTGCCGGGAAGTTTCGCGCGTGCAATGTCGATCATGCGCGGCAGCATACATAAGTCGCGGAGCTCTTCTCTCGGCGACCGCGGTGGTGCTTGCGTTAGATCGAGTGGCGTCATAGGCTTAACGAGAAGTGGGCCGAATTATTCCGTAATTAAAAGCGGAATTATTCGGCCTAATCCGCTTGCCTTTGAGCGAACGACTCGATAAAAACCGAATCATGGCCATAAGTTTACCCGCTGGCATTCCCCGGAGCAATCCCAAACTGTTGGATCAGGTTTGCGACGTAATTCGACGCAAGCATTATAGCACGTAAAAGCTGCGCTCACGTGCCAAGGCAGGATAGAATCGCAGAATGTTCTACGTGTACGTGCTGCACTCAGAAACAGATTTTGGATTCTACATCGGCTATTCAGCCGATTTGCGACGGCGATTAACTTCGCATAAACAAAGAGCCTCGCGAGCGACGTCTTACCGAGGTCCATGGAAACTGATTTATTATGAGGCATACATCGATCAGGCAGACGCACTTGGTCGAGAGCGATATCTTAAAAGCGGAGCTGGTAGAAGGTTCCTCAAAAGCCAACTAAGGAATTACCTCGGGAAATACCCGCTTCGTACCACCGCGTGAGCGTAGGCTTTTACGCGGACACTCACGTCTTAAATCGGCCGGGCTTGGGCGTAAAGAGCCCGCTCGATTAATTCAGCGTGAGGTACGGCAGCAATCCGTGCACGCCGCCCTCGCGGCCGAAGCCGCTTTCCTCCACCATGACTTGATCGACAACCAGTGCATGACGCTGCGGACTGCGCACCTCATAGCGGTTTCGTGAGTGCGCGATTGTTTTTAACTTTTCGGCTAGCGAGCAAAAATTATCTGCGGAGATACGGCCTCCGCGCTATCTGGAACCGATTCTTACCCTAAATACCTCCCTCAAAGCAATCATGCGTAAACTATTTTTGCCTCTGTTCCTCATTGGTGCGGCCGAGTCGGCGCATGCCGCGCGATCCCAGCAAATCATCGCCGTCGCGGAGCCGTCGACGAAGGCGTTGATGATTGCCGGCATTATTACTCTAACTCTTCTCGCGGTTTTTCTGCGGAAGAAGCTCGGCTAAAAAGCCGCTTAATCGGTTTTGGCTGTTGGCCCGCGCCATTCGTCTCGGGCTTGCGCGATCAATGGCGCAAGGCGGACATAGAAACGAATCACGTAGTGGAGATAAATCGCAAAGGTGGCGACCTGAACGATCGCAAGCCAGACATGGCCATTGCGTGCGAGAAAAAATTCAGGCCAGGTGCGAATGCAGATTGCGCCGAGCAGATTCAATAAGAATAGCGCAGGCAGCAGCGCGATGATGTTCAGCCACTGATCGCGAGTCACGATTTTGTATAGTCGATCGCTCGCATCTCCGGCGCTGTCCTGCTCGCGGGCACGGATCAGGCGCAGATCGTAAATAAAAAGGAACCAAACAATGACGGCGTAACCCGCGCCAAGAACGAACCAGGCTCGCGGATTATTGAGTCGCGTAAAAAGCAGCGATTCGCCCAGCGCGCAGGCGATGTAAACGAAGTTGTGTCCAAACTCGAGCGGCCACCGGATCAGCGTCAGCGTGTGCAAAATCGCTCGCGACCAAAAGATTAGAATAATCAGCAGACCGGCGCCGATGTAAGGCCACGAAGCAATTTGCCGGAGCGAGAAAACAGAGCGCGCATTGTCGATCAAAAAATAGAGCGCGACCCCTTGAATAATGCTGACGAGAGTGAGCTCGATCTCGACTACCATCGAATCGAGTTCAGAGCGGGCGGCGGAAAATTTCACGAGGAGAAGTTTACTGGATTAGTGTGAACTTTGCTCCCGATATGGGCGGTTAGCTTGAAAAGAGGCCAATAGATCCTGGCTGAGCGCGACATTGCTCGCATCGCCGGTGGACTTGGCCAGAGAAAGCGCTTCTTGGGCGGTGGCAATTGCGTTGGAAAATTCGCCGGCCTCAGCGTAGGCAGCAGCCAATGTCGCAACAAAATTCGCAGCTTTTCGATTGGTTAGCTTGCAAGCGCGTTCGGCTAGCCGGACAGCTTCAACGCCATTGCGCAATGCGGGATTGGGATGTGTGGCAAATAACCACGCCACTTTGTTTAGGAGTACTGCTGAATCGGGCGCTGAAGAAGCAATTGCCGCAAATTGCTGTGAGGCGTGGGAACTCGTGGATGCGAATACAATCGCGCGCTGAAGTTTGCCTGCCACGTCGGCGCGGTTGGGTTGAAGCAACGATGCATAAGCAAATTGGTTCACGGCGGTCACGAGATCTCCCGTTTGGTCGGCAGCCAGTCCCAGCCGGTAATGCAATTCTGAGTCAAACGGAGAAACAGCCAGCGCATCTCGTGCGATGGTGATCGCCTCCTCGGGGCGATGCAATCCCCAGGCATAAGTGAACAAAAGATCGTAGACGCGCGAATTTTCCGGTCCGAGCTCGAGCGCACGCCGGCCTTCGGCGATGGCGCGTTCCGTCTGTCCGCGCTTGGCCAGAGCGATTGCCAGCTGCAGGTGGCAATCACCACTGGTAGAATCCAATTGCACGGCCTTTTCCGCTTGCTCGAGCGCCTTATCTGATTCGCCAGTAGCATCCAGAAAGATTGCGAAAAAGTATCGTGCGATTGCATTAGAAGGCTCGTGTTTGACCGCTTGAGTCACTTCCGAGACAGCTCGCTCGGGTTGATTTTGCGAGAGCAACCTGCGCCCGGCATAAATGTGTTGCAGCGCCGAGCTGCGAATCCAAGTCGACGCGAGGCTATTCAGTGCCCAAAAAATCAGGAGCGTGCCACACATGAATCGCAGTGTCTTCTGCTGAGATGCGAGTTTTTCCCACCCAGCCGCGCCGAACGCGCAAAGGGGCAGTAGCGCCGACAGTGCATAGAAGGCCTTGACTTGCGCGTACGAAGCCACTCTCAGTGTCATGAAAACGAGCGCGAGCATTACTGCTGCCGAAATTCCCAGCAACAGGAACCATTCTGGCGTGGGTTGACGGACAAATCGGTATACGGCCACACCGGCGCCAGTCGCAATTAGGAGCGTTGGAAACAATGCCACGAAGTAACCGCCAATCATCAAGTTGTAATTCCATGGCGTGCGCGAGAGCAGATCGGAAAAGCCGCCGCATAGGCTATCGCCCCAAAGAGTGGAATAGACGCCGTCCGCGAAACCGTTGAATCCGCTGAAGAGCGGATCAATGAGTGATCGTCCGAACCGAAAATAATCTCCCCCAGTGTGAAACCCCGGATCCTGCCACCAAGCGAATCCAACAGCTGGATCCCAGTTGCCAACAATCGGGGTACCGAATCGGCCCAAGATTCGAATGTAATGCCAGCCACAAACGACGAAGCCAACGACAACCGTCGTTCCTATACTGCGGAGCCACACGCCAATCGAAGCTCGTTGCCACGCCAGCTTGATTGCCAAAGCTCCTACCAGCGGCGGGACCAGCAAAATACTCGTTGCCTTGGCCAGCATTGCTGCACCAGTCAAGCAACCCAGCCAGAGATATTCCGAAACCGATGCGTCCTGTTTTTTCAACACGCGGAGTGAGAGATAGACACTCGCTGTGACCAAGGTCGCGGCGAGCGTTTCGTTCGTCACGTAATGTGAGAGGTAAAGTTGCATCGGTAGGAAAGCGGCCAGGAGCAGACCGGCGACTTGCGAGCCGATTCGTTCGGGAAAAATCAACTTCAAGCTGAGGAAAATCAGGGTGAAATTCACGATGCCGAAAACCATCGTCAGCGTGCGCAAGATGACAACGGCGCCACCGTCACTGATTGACAACCGGCCAATTGAAAGAGCGACTGCGGACAAGACGTAATAGAGCGGCGGCTGGAACATTTCGAACCCCTCGTGCGGCAAAGGCAACGCGTGTCGCTCCTGAATGTATTTGATGTAATTGAGGTGATCGTTTGAGTCGTAACCACTCTGAAATGGCAACATTGACGCGTTGTTCCAAAACAGAATTATCCACGCAATTATGCAGATCCCGAGCAACACGACCACTTGCTTCGCAGAAAATTCGGCGCTTGCGCCGCCAGGTCGGGCGGCAACGCGCCCCTTCCACAATTGCGCCGCGATCGCGATGAGAAGCGCAACGAATAGGAACGTTGCCCAGGGTCGCCAGACACGGGAGAAGATGCCCACGGTCGTCTCACCTCCCGCCAGCGGATTGCCACGTCCCGGACGCCTGGGTACTGATGCGAGGGCAACGCGACGCCAGGCGGAGCCGCCGAGTGACGCTTCCCAGGTCTGGTCGCTTCGCAACGTGAACTGATCGCCGTTGATCGCGAGCCACAGCGCCGGTGGCGCGTCATCGTTAAAAACTCTGGCTTCAATTGTATTTGCACCGGTTTGCAAAAAGCCGAGTACATCCATCGTTGAAACATTTTTCCAGTTCCTGATCTCGCCGATCTCAACCGACCTTCCGTTTATTTTCAGATCCACGCGTTTAGCGGCGCGGAGTTGCAGGCGCACCGATATCGGTTGCGTTTCGAGTTCAAATGCACGCCTGAAGGTCGCATCCATTACCGTGACAGGGTGTGAGCCCGCGCTCACCGCGGCCGGAAAGATGATCCATTCGGCGTGCGGGTAGCTTGGCAGAAAATTAATCGCCGGATCTTGCCTGCATTTCCATGCCAGCGTCGCGAGCGCAATCGCGGCGGCCCCGAACAGAAAAGCGCAGGCATAGAATGTTTTTAGAGACATGTTCAATTATTGCGTTTCAGATACCAAAGGAGTGCGTGCCTGGAGGGACTCGAACCCACAACCTTCTGATCCGAAGTCAGATGCTCTATCCAATTGAGCTACAGACACAGCGACAATTTAGGACGCCCAGCGCGCAATCATTTGATTCTCACGCGCCGCGCGCGATCTGCAATATCACTCGGGGCCGCGAAGACGAAAGCTTTTCCCACCTTCCTCATCTCAAGCAGTTTTGACGATGCAAGTTCAAGCAAATCACGTCGCGCTGTCTCGTAGGCGACTTCGTGGCTGCGTCGGTGTCCTTCGACAGTGTATCGCATTCCCGGGTGACGAAGCGCGTGTCCAATGATTGCTTGTTGACGGTGATTGAAAGCGCTGGCGTGGCGCAAGAGGCTCTCGGTCAAACGCAGCTCTTCACTCTTCGCTTCAATATATTCGTGCAGACTGTTAATGGCTCGCCCGATGACTTCGCACTGATACAACAAAAAGTACGTTGCATCGTTGCCATCAGTTTCGGCGTGAAGGAATGACCTGGAATATTTTACAGGGGCTTTCACTAGAATCTCTGAGATCGATACAAACTCGAATAGCCAGTAGCCTTGACGTAACATGGACCAATAGAATAAAGCGCGTGCCGTCCTGCCATTGCCGTCAACAAACGGATGATCGTACGCGAGCCAGAAATGCAGCAAGATTGCTCTAATGACCGGATGCACGAACCTGGCGCCGGTTGTTTTTCCTATATCGGATATGCTCTCGTTTGCGAACGTGCATAGGCGAGCAATTCGTGCTTGTAATTCATCGGCCGAGGGTGGCCGATGATACACCTCGCCAGTAATTTCATCTTGGACTGTGATTGCTTCGTCGGGTCGACGGAAACGTCCGGCAGCACCTTCATCATCTAAGGTTCCCTGCGTCACCATGCGATGCATTTCGAAAAGCAGGCTCGAATCGAGCGGTCTTTCTTTCCAATCCGCGATCTTCTGCATGGTAAGATAGTTATTGAGGATCATCCGCTCTCCTCGGGTTCGTGGCGCGCGACCAGTGCGCAGCATTTCCTTTGCAACCGCACGCGTGGTGGCTGCACCTTCGAGTTGGCTGCTAGTTACTGCCTCCTGAAACAAGGACCGCATGATGTACTGACTGCGCGTCTGAGGGTTTGCGATCGGCTCCGGCATGCCAATGTTACCGCCGGCTCCAAGATCGATTTCATGAAGGCTGCGCGCTATTATGTCTGTGACTGCGTAGCGAAAGTGCTGACCGTGACGATCCCGCACCGGTAGTTGCTTTAGAGCGGGTTGACGGACCATCTTGATCGCTCCCCACCAGTCTTCGGTTGAAAAAGTGTCCGGCGGTTTAAGGTGTCGAAGCGTATCCCAGTGTCGGTATTTGCCCTCGGCCTCGCATCGGACCGCCTCCTGCAAAATCTTGGCCATTCTTGCGGAAGGCAGGGCCATGACCGCGCTTGGAGCATTTTTGGGAGGTATTGCGGGCATTTTCATTGTTACTAATTATTACTAAATTAGTAACAAGTCGCGGGCTGTCAATTACTAATTTAGTAGCAACCAGTAGAACAGTAGTAGGAACCATTCGTTTCTCGCCATCATTTCTCCACAACCTTCTGATCCGAAGTCAGATGCTCCACTCGGTTGAGCCACAGACACAGCGATATTCTAAAATCTAAATACGATGGGGTGGTCGACGGGACTCGAACCCGCAACAACCAGAACCACAATCTGGAGCTCTACCATTGAGCTACGACCACCACGTGACTGCAAATTCTAGATTTTAGACGCGTGATTGCAACGGACAAAGCGCCTGGGACTTGGCACGCTCTCCGCTTCTCTCTTAAACTCGTGCCCCATCCTGACGTTGCAACCGCGTCGGCGTTTGTTATCATTCGCCGCCTCATCGCATGAAGAAAATCGGTTTGATCTTGCTCGCCGGTTTCTTTCTTTGTCTCGTCCTCGCGCCGCTTCGTGCCCAGTCCGACGATCCGAGCGACATATTCCTCAAAGCTTATATGACCGCGCAGCAGGGCGAAAAGTTAGAGCACGAGAACCAATTTAAAGCCGCACTCGCAAAATATCGCTTCGCTGGAAGTCTTCTCGAGGAATTGCGCAAGACGCACGCCGACTGGCAGCCGGCGATCGTTGAATACCGCGGCCGCAAGGTGAGCGAGAGCATTTTACGGGTTCAAAGCAAAGCTTCAACCCAGGAAGATCTTACCACCGGGCCGACTCCGTTGCCGGAGCGCGCGCCGGTCCTTCCGCAAAACCAGAAAGCGCCGGAGCCAAGCGTCCAGGTTACGACCCCGCGGGCAAATGAAACCGCTGTGCAAGTTCCGAACGACGCCGCGATCCAAAATGCGACGAAAAAATTGCGGGACAAAGTCGACCAGTTGGAGACCGAACTGCAGAAATCGCGCACTCAGATCACCTCCGTTGAAAAAGAAAAGGAATCGTTGAACGGCCGTCTACAGGAGACGAAGTCCAAACTCGATAAAGCGCAAAGTGAACTCGAGAAAGCAAAAGGCGCTGAGCGTCAGGTGCGTGATCAACTTACTCAGGCGCAGGAGTCGTTGAAAAAAATACAAACGACGGGCGCGACTGACACTAAAGCTCAGCAAGCGCTGAAGAGCGAGGTCGCGCAATTAAAGAAGGCGCTCGCCGCGGCTCAAGAAGGTCGCACCGCGGCTGAGAAAGAAAGAGACGAGGCCAATGCCAAAGCCAGCGAAGCCGATAAGCAGCTGGCCAGCGCCACTAAAGCGCGCGACGAAGCCCTCGCGCAAGTGAAGGGAATGAAGGAGACCGAACAGCGGGTGCAGGTCCTCGTCGCTGAAAATTCCGATTTGAAACAAAAGCTGGCCGACGCCGAGAAAACCGTTCGCGAGATCAGCGAAGACAAGCCGAAGAAGGAAAAAGAACTCGCCGACGTAAAACAGCAGATCGAACAACTTCGACAACAACTCGCGGCCAGTCAGAAACAAAATCAGGATTACGAAGTGGCCGTCGCCGGTCTGCGTGCCCAGCTTGATGAAGCCAGCAGCCAACTGGAAAAGGCCAAGCTCGTCGGTGCGACCCCGGAGGAAAGCACCAAGCTCACCAGGGAAAACGAAATGCTGCGCGCCATCATTATTCGTGAACGCCAGGAAGAAGCGCGGCGCGATCAGGCGAAAAAGCTCATGCTCGCCGAGTTCGATAAACTGCAAATTAAATCGGACACCTTGACTCAGCAGATCGAGTTGCTGGCGCAGCCGGTCACAAAATTAACCACCGACGAGCTGGCGTTGCTGCGACAACCGGTCGTTTCCATTTCCGACGACAACCCGGCGGCAGTAAAGGCGAGTTTCACTTTCGCCAAGAACGCAAACTCTACCGGTGCCAAACCCCCGCCGCCAGACAGCACGGGGAACTCGACTGCCGCCACGACAGACTCCGCCGCATTGGCCGATCAGAATAATTCCGGCTACACCGTCCCCAGCATCTTCAAGCCAAACGTGCCTCAAGACGTTGTCGATCTTGCGCGCCAGGCAAAAGAGAATTTTGCCCACGGCAAGTATCGCTCGGCCGAGAAACAGTATCAGGAAATTCTAACCAAGACTCCAAACAATCTTTATTCGCTCTGCAATCTCGGAGTTGTCTATTTCCGCACCGGAAAACTCAAGGCCGCCGAGTTAACACTCAAGAAAGCCGTCGCCGTCGCACCGAAGGATGAGTTCGCGCACACCACGCTCGGCATTGTTTATTATCGGCAGGCCAAATTCGATGACGCGCTCACCGAGTTGACCAAATCGCTCGGCATCAATCCGAAGAGCGCCATGGCGCACAATTATCTCGGCATCACCGCGAGCCAGAAAGGCTGGCAGGAAGCCGCCGAAAAAGAACTGCTCCAGGCGATTTCCGACAATCCCGAATATGCGGATGCGCATTTCAATCTCGCTGTGATTTATGCGACCGGTCAGCCGCCCTCGAAAGAACAGGCCAAGCAACACTACGCTAAAGCCACTTCCCTCGGCGCCGAGCGCGACCCCTCGCTCGAACGACTCCTGCACTAAAATCCGGTTGAGCCGGACTCTGTCCAGCCGACTAACCGTGAAACCGTTCCTCACCGCCAACTGGCGTTATCTCGCCATGCTCAATTTCGTTGTCGATCCTGCGATTCTTGCGCCACTCGTTCCGCCCGGCACCGAGCTCGATTTTGAAAACGGCGAAACATTCCTGAGCGTGGTCGGATTTCTGTTTCTGGATACGCGCTTGCTCGGTCTTCCCATTCCACTGCATCGTGATTTCGAAGAAGTGAATCTTCGCTTCTACGTGCGCAAAAAATCCGCCGATATGTGGCGTCGCGGCGTTGTCTTCGTCCGCGAGCTCGTCCCCAAGCGCGCCATCGCCATGATCGCGCGCACATTCTATGGCGAGCCTTATCTGGCCGTGCCGATGAAGCACGACATCGAACATGTCGATCTTAGAGTGAAGGTCGAATACTCCTGGCGACGTGGAACGAAATGGGAATCGATCAAGATGAGCGCGACCGGCGAGCCGCAAAATATTCCCGCCGGTTCGCACGCCGAGTTCATCACCGAACATTATTGGGGCTACACCTGCGTCCGCGGTGGATGCAGCGAGTATCGGGTCGAGCATCCGCGCTGGAAAATTTGGAACGCAGAAACATTCGAGCTTCGCGCCGACATCGCTACGCTTTACAGCCAACAATTTGTCGAGACGTTGTCGGCTCCGCCGCGCTCCGCGTTCATTGCAGACGGTTCGCCAATCGAAGTTTTACTTCGCGAGCAACTGGCGTAACACGAACGGCAAAATTCCTCCGTGCCGGTAATAGTCGACTTCGATCGGCGTATCGATGCGCAACTTGACCGGTACGTAACGCTTCTCGCCGTCTTTGGTTTGGATCTCCAGCGTTAGTCGCTGCCCGGGTTGAATCGCATCGGACAAACCGCCGATTGAGAATGTTTGTGAGCCATCCAGTCCGAGCGTTTGCGCATTTGTTCCATCTTCGAATTGCAAAGGCAACACGCCCATGCCGACGAGATTGGAGCGATGAATCCGCTCGAAGCTCGCTGCGACGACCGCCTTCACTCCGAGTAAACGGGTTCCTTTGGCCGCCCAGTCGCGCGACGAACCGGTTCCATACTCATGGCCAGCGAGAATAACCAGCGACACATTCTCTTTTTGGTAACGCATGGCGGCATCGAAGATCGACATCTGTTCACCGTCGGGATAATGCTTCGTCACGCCGCCCTCTGTTCCCGGCACCATCAAGTTCTTGATCCGCACATTGGCGAATGTTCCGCGCGTCATGACGAGATCGTTCCCGCGCCGGCTGCCGTAACTGTTGAAATCTTCCGGCTTGATTCCGCGCGAAACCAAATACTGACCGGCCGGCGATGTCGCTTTGATTGCGCCAGCCGGCGAAATGTGATCGGTCGTGACCGAGTCGCCGAAAATTCCAAGCACGCGCGCGCCGGCGATATTGTCGATCTTGCCGACTTCCATCGAAAAATCCTGGAAGAACGGCGGTTCATGAATGTAGTCGCTCTTTTCATCCCAAACGTAAACGTCGCCTTTGCTCGATGGGATCTCATTCCACTTTGGATTTTGATCGGCGAAGTCGCGGTAAAGCTTCCGGAAAATTTCCGGCTTGAGCGCTGATTGCATTGCGTCGCGGATTTCTTTCAAGCTCGGCCAGAGATCGCGCAGAAAAGTTTCCTTGCCGTCTTTATCTTTCCCGACCGGCTCGTTTGTAAGGTCGACATCTACTCGTCCGGCCAGCGCAAACGCGACCACTAACGGCGGCGACATGAGGAAGTTGGCTTTGATATTTTGATGCACGCGCGCCTCAAAATTTCGATTACCCGAGAGGACTGAGGCGGCAACGAGATCGTATTCGTTAATCGCTTTCTCGATCTTTGGATGCAGCGGTCCCGAGTTGCCGATGCACGTCGTGCAGCCGTAGCCGACAAGATTGAACCCGAGTTGATCGAGATATTTTTGCAGGCCGGTTTTGTCGAGATAATCCGTGACCACACGCGAGCCCGGTGCGAGCGACGTTTTTACAGCGGGATCGATACGCAGCCCGCGCTCGACCGCTTTCTTCGCCAGCAACCCGGCGGCGAGCATCACGCTTGGGTTACTCGTGTTTGTGCAACTCGTGATCGCGGCGATTAACACGCTGCCGTGCCCGATCCGGCTTTCACCGTGATGAAATGGATCGGCAGTCGAATCTTTTAATTCCTTCGCGGTGTCGGGCGTCGGCCTGTTGTTTACCATCTCGGCCTTGTTGCGCTCTTCGCCCGGCTCGATGCCCGGTCCGTTCTTGTCGGTTGAAGGCATGTCGCCATCGCTTGGCGGCGATCCGTTGAGCTGCACGAGATGCTTTGCCCCAAGATCGACATCTTTCATTCCGTAGCCGCCATCCTTGACCGGTTTTTGCAAAAGCGATCGAAAGGTTTCGCCCAGCGCTGGAAGATTGATTCGGTCTTGTGGACGCTTCGGTCCGGCGACACCTGGCTGTACCTCAGCGAGGTTCAGCTCAAGATCGACACTGTAATCGATCTCGCCTTTGCGCGGCATGCCGAACATTTTTTGGGCGCGAAAATAATTTTCGAACGCGGCGCATTGCTCATCGGTGCGACCGGTCGCACGCAAGTAAACAATCGATTCCTTGTCGATCGGGAAAAATCCCATGGTCGCGCCGTACTCGGGCGACATGTTGCCGATCGTCGCCCGGTCTGGCACCGGCAGTGAAGCCGTGCCTTCCCCGTAAAACTCGACGAACTTTCCGACCACGCCTTGCGCGCGCAGCATCTGCGTGATGTGCAAGACAAGATCAGTCGCAGTCACACCTTCGCGCAATTGCCCGGTCATGTGCACGCCGACGACTTCCGGAGTTAGAAAATAAACCGGCTGACCTAGCATCCCGGCTTCGGCCTCGATTCCACCGACGCCCCAGCCGACCACGCCCAGGCCGTTGATCATCGTCGTATGCGAATCCGTTCCAACCAAAGTGTCTGGGTAGAATATTTCTGACTTCTCACCTCCGACCTCTGACCTCTGACTTAGCACACCCTTCGCGAGATATTCGAGATTAACTTGATGAACGATGCCGATGCCGGGTGGAATTAGCTGAAACGTTTTGAACGCCTGCTGTCCCCATTTCAAAAATTGGTAGCGTTCGCGATTGCGCTTGAACTCCATTTCCAAGTTGAGTTGCAACGCTTTTGCCGAACCGAAGAAATCGACTTGCACCGAGTGATCGACAACGAGATCAACCGGCACCAGTGGCTCGATAATTTGTGGATCGCCGCCGAGCCGTTTCACCGCGCTGCGCATCGCAGCAAGATCGACAACCAGCGGCACGCCGGTGAAATCCTGGAGCACGATCCGGGCGACGACGAACGGGATTTCTTCGTTGGCCGGATTTTTCGCATTCCATTTCGCCAGCGCCTCGACATCTTTGCGCCGGACTTTTTTGCCGTCACAATTCCGCAGCACCGATTCGAGCACGATCCGAATGCTTACCGGCAACCGTGAAATCTTTCCGACGCCTTGTTCTTCCAGCGCCGGCAGCGAGTGCAAAAAGCCTTCGCGGCCCTTGCCCGCCTCGAATTTTTTCAGCGTCTTGAATTCGTCGTTCATGATTTCTCGCACAACGTCCACCAAGGACACAAAGGAACACAAACTTTCGATGAGACGCTGTGACCGTTGTGTCCTTTGTGCGAGCTCATTTTAGCTCCGCCAGTTTCGCTTTAATTTTGTCGAAGTCCGGCAGCTGTTTCGCGTCATCGTTGCTCTCGGCGTATTGAATCACGCCGTTCTTGTCGATGATGAACGCGGAACGCTTGGCCACTCCGGCCATGCCGAGATTCAATTGCGGCAAAAAGGAATCGTAAGCGACTCCGTAATCTTTCGTGACTCTATGTTCGTAATCGCTCAGCAGCGTAACATTGATCTTTTCTTTCTGCGCCCAGGCTTCCTGCGCGAAGGGATTGTCGCCGCTGATTCCATAGACCTGGCAATTCATCTGGTCGTACTCGCGCAAGCCGTTTCCGACGCTGCACATTTCCGTCGTGCAGGTGCCGGTGAACGCCATCGGGAAAAAGAGCAGCAGCGTGTTTTTCTTTCCGAAGTTGTCGCTGAGCTTGATTTGCTTCGGGCCGTCGGCGGTTTTGGTCGAGAGAGTGAAATCTGGCGCTTTAGTTCCAACTGCAAGTGGCATAACGAATCCTCCGGTTGAGTTTAGCGGGGGAATTCAACTATAGATCGGCAGCGTGACGCTGCACCCAACTTTTTTCTTCCAGTCCGGCTCAGGCCGAGACATCTCTCATTATTTGGTCAAGGATGACGAATAGAACTGTTTTGGTGGCTGTTTACGCTTGTGTTGTTTGCCGTCGGTCTGATTGGCTCGGTCCTGCCGGCAGTTCCCGGCGCCACGATCATTCTCGCTGCCGCCGTGATTCACCGGATCATGCTCGGTCCGGAAAAAAGCATCGGTTGGCGGGGCATCGTTATTCTTGTTCTCCTTACCCTCGCAACGTATGCGCTCGATTTTCTGAGCGGCTATTTCGGCGCAAAATATTTCGGCGCGACCAAGTGGGGGACCTTTGGTGCAATTGTCGGCGCGATCGTCGGACTATTTTTCGGAATCATCGGGCTGTTCATTGGACCAGTAATTGGCGCGATCGCCGGTGAATTTTTTGCCGGCAAGCGAATGATCGACGCCGGCCGGGCAGGGTGGGGAAGTTTGCTCGGCAATCTTGGCGGCATGATCGGCAAACTCGTCATTGCGCTCGTCATGATCACGATTTTCCTCATGACCGCACCGTCACCGGTCTGAAGAGTTCGCACAACGGTCACGAAGGGCACAAAGACCGCAGGGTAAATTTATTGATCAAGAACGTTGTGACCGTTGTGTCCTTAGTGCGAGCAAGTGCTTTTCTGCCTTTGCAATTGTGCTAGATTACGCGCCGATGGCAGATGATCGCTGGTGAATCGCAAGGTTTGCTGGAGGAAAGTCCGAACACCATACGGCAGCATGCCACGTAGAAAACGTGGGCAACGTTCTCGAAAGCGGACGTTGACGGAAAGTGTCACAGAAAAGACACCGCCGGTTCTTTGAAAGAAGTGCAGGCAAGGGTGAAAAGGCGAGGTAAGAGCTCACCGCTCGCGAAGTAATTCGCGAGGCACGAAAAACCCCATGCGGTGCAAGACAAAACAGAGGGAGGACCGCCGGTCCGTTGATCCTCGGGTATCGTCGCATCACGCTGCGCGCGAGCGCAGCGGGCGGCTCACGAAAGTGAGTTGAGATAAATGATCATCGCGGCTGAGAAATCAGCCGGACAGAATTCGGCTTACCGCCATCTAAATATGAAGGGCGCTTTCGGAAACGAAGGCGCCCTTCCCTTTTTTGTCGTTCGCCATTTCCTGTAACTGTGTAATATTGGCTCCTCGTAACTTCAGCGCTGCAGGATCGGGTTCCTTGGGCTTATCCCTCAACGCCAATAGAAATTGAACTCGATGATCACCGAAGATGTGTCCGTCCCTGCAGTTAGTAATTTAATCACCCGAACCGGGAGCGTTGACGTTGTCGATGCAAGATCGACAGTCAACGAACCGCAGTCTCGAAGTTCGCGATTCATCTTTCGCCGTTTCCCAGTCGAGCGCATCAACTGGATGACCAGCTCGTTCCTAATGGGAACGCTTGCACTGACGCTGACCGCGGTCCCGCTTTATCTCGGGTACTTCGGACTCGATTGGTTTCAGGTCGCGCTTTTCCTCGCGCTCGCGGCTACGACTGGATTCAGCATCACACTCGGATATCACCGTTTGTTTACGCACATGACTTTTCAAGCGAGCTGGCCCATTCGCTTGTTCACGGTGCTCTTCGGCGCGGCCTCATTTGAAAACTCAGTCGTGATGTGGGCGAGCGAACATCGGCGTCATCACAAATTCGTCGATGACGATCACGACGATCCCTACAGCATCTCGAAAGGATTTTGGTATGCGCATATCGGCTGGCTCTTGTTCAAAGTGAAACCCGATCCGCCATTCGATAACGTCGCCGATCTGCAAAAAGACCCGCTCGTTCGTTGGCAACATCGTCACATCCATTTGCTCGCGGTCGTAATGAGTTTTGTTTTTCCGACGCTGCTGGGCGCGATTTGGAACGGCTGGCGTGGCGCGCTTGGCGCGTTCTTGATCGCGGGCGTGGCCCGAGTGGTCATCGTGCAGCATGGCACGTTCTTGATCAACAGCGCCTGTCACTATATGGGCCGGCAACCGTATTCGACGAAATGCAGTGCGCGCGATTCGTGGTTGATGGCGTTATTCACTCTCGGCGAGGGCTATCACAACTATCACCACGAATTTCAGTACGACTACCGCAACGGCGTCCGGCCGTGGCATGTCGATCCCACCAAATGGATGATCTGGTCACTTTCGAAACTCGGACTTGTGCGCAACCTCCGCCGCGCCTCGCCCGAAAAAATCCGCGAGGCCCAAGCCGAAGTCTCGCAATCGCGCTGACAGGATTCGGCTTACCGACATCTAAATATGAAGGGCGCTTTCGGAAACGAAGGCGCCCTTCTCTTTTATCGATTCGCAGCGCACCGGGAGATTTTGTGGTTAGGTTTTACCTCGATGCCTTCCGAACTGCCGCCTGAAGAAGATCATCCCGGTGTTTCAATCGCGCCGCCGCTGTTATTTGTTCTGCCGATCGTCGCGTCGCTCGCGCTCGAATGGCTTGTCCCGACCAGCTTCATACATGGCGCGTTGCGATGGATTCCCGGCGCACTGATCTTCGCCGCCGGAGTTGTTCTCGCCGTCAGCGGATTTATTACACAGAAACGCGCGGGCACTGATCCTATTCCCTTCAATCCGAGCACCCGAATCGTCGCGCATGGACCTTATCGCTTCACTCGCAATCCGATGTACCTCGGTTTCGCTCTGTGCACGTTTGGGCTCGCGATGCTGGTCGACTCTGCGTGGACGCTGCTCGCGGTACCGATCGGTCTCATCCTCATCGATCGCCTCATCATCGCGCGCGAAGAACGATATCTCCAGCGCAAGTTCGGAGCGGAATATCTCAACTACAAAGGCCGGGTGAGACCTTGGATATAAGGCCTCACAAACAATCGTCGAAACACGCGAGCAGATGGGAGACCGTTTCTTCGGTTTCGTCGCCCATGTTGGAGAGGCGGAAGGTTTTGCCTTGGATTTTGCCGTAGCCGGGATCGATGACGAGATGATGTTTTTCGCGGAGCTTTTTCGAGAACGCAAGAACGTCGATGCCTTTGTTGTTTTTTACGCAGGTCAGCGTCTTTGACCGGAAACCTTCTTCAGCAAAGAAGTCGAAGCCGGATCTTTTCACCCAATCGTGGACCAGCGCGTTCGTGCGCGCATGTCGATTAAAGCGCGCGTCGAGTCCTTCTTCGAAAATTTCTTCGAGCTTTGATTGCAGGGCAAAGATGTGGCCGATGCTCGGCGTGCTTTGTGTCATCCACTCGGCTTGTTGCCGTTTGAATTCAAGGAAGTCGAAGTAGTAACCGCGGTTCGGGATTTTTTCGGCGCGGGCGAACGCTTTTTCGGAAACGGAGAAGAGCGAAAAGCCGGGCGGAAGCGCGAGCGCCTTTTGCGCGCCGGTCAGCATGACGTCGATGCCAAGCGCGTCCATGTCGATCTTCACTCCGGAGAAGGACGAAACGGTGTCGACGATGAGCGCGACGTCGGGATATTTTGCGAGGACACAGGAGATTTCCGGCAACGGATTCATCACGCCGGTTGACGTCTCATTGTGAACCAGGGTGACGGTGTCGAACTTCCCGGTTGCGAGCCGTGCATCGACATCTTTGTGGTCGATGTGTTTTCCCCAATCGACTTGCAGAGGCCCGGCGTTTTTTCCGCAACGTCGCGCGACATCAAGCCATTTGTCGGAGAACGCGCCGCACATGCAACAGAGCACGCCACGGTCGACCAAATTTCGGATCGATGCTTCCATCACCCCCCAGG
>DASYVQ010000011.1:0-45086 GCA_035936875.1 Chthoniobacterales bacterium | reverse complement strand
GATCGCCGAGATTGGAGGACAACAGCTCTCACTGTGTGTGACGGCGGCGACGTTTTCTGGGGCGTAGAGTTTGATCCCGCGGATAACACATTCCACAACATACAGTTCAATGGTGATGCGTGACCGTCATCTAACCAATCGCTGCAGCTAACCGCTGGCCGATTTAAAAGTAGAAATGTGAAATTAGAAAGGAGAAGACTGAAAACAAAGCCCGCTCTCGCCAGCGGCAGCTCAGCCTTTTCTTGTTAGGCAACGCGGCCGCAGCAGTTCTTGTATTTCTTCCCGCTGCCGCACGGACACGGGTCGTTACGGCCGACTTTTGGTAGCGAGCGCCGAACTGGAAGGTCGATCGACATTTCGCCGGCGCCGTCGCCATCGGTAGCGACGGCTGCCATCGCTCCCACCGGTTGGGGTTGGCGCGCGTGTGCCGGCGCGTTCGCGGTTGGCGAACTCGGAGCGTGCTCGCGCAAAAGAAATTGAGGGAGGCTCGCCAGGAAGTTCTCGAACGCCTGCAAGTTCGATGTGCTGCGGAAAAGATTATGCAGCACCTCGTTCTTAATGTTCGCCATCAGCTCGACGAACATGTCGTAAGCTTCGGTTTTGTATTCGATGAGCGGATCCTTTTGCGCATAACCGCGGAGATAAACGCCTTCGCGCAACGCGTCCATGGCGTAGAGATGCTCCTGCCAGAGCCGATCAATTGCGTTCAAAATGATGTAACGCTCGAGACTCTTGACCGCAGCCGGCTCTTCGTGACTCGATTTGCGTTCGTAGGCGTCCTTGATCTTTTCGATTAGGAACTGCGCGTTTTCATCGACCGCGCGCGTCTCGAACTGCGCTTTCTCGTTCGTTAGGCCAAGCGGGAACGTCGTGTTCACCCAATGCATGAGGCCGGCGTAGTTGGGCTCATCGATCTCGAGGTACTCCTTCACCTTCGCCGGCACCGCCTCGTCGATGACTTCGTAAATGAGCGGGCGCGGCTCTTCCGAATCGATCGTCTCGTTGCGATAAGTGTAAACGACTTCGCGCTGCATGTTCATCACGTCGTCGAAATCGAGCGTCCGTTTCCGGATCAGGTAATTGCGCTGCTCCACGCGCTTTTGCGCAGTCTCGACCGATCTGTTCAACCACGGATGTTCGAGCTCCTGGCCTTCTTCCAGTCCAAAGCGCTCCATGATCCTCGTCATGCGATCGGCCGCGCCAAAGTTGCGCATGAGATCGTCCTCGAAACTGACATAGAATCGCGAAGCGCCGGGATCGCCCTGCCGCGCGCAACGCCCACGTAATTGTCGATCTATCCGGCGCGCTTCGTGGCGCTCCGTGCCGATGACATAAAGTCCACCGCGCTCGGCCACGCGGTCGCCCAATTTAATGTCGGTACCGCGGCCAGCCATGTTCGTCGAAATCGTGACCGTGCCCGGCTGTCCGGCGCGTTGCACGATCTCCGCTTCCTGCATATGAAACTTCGCGTTGAGCACGTTGTGCGGAACTTTCTCGCGCTTGAGCATTCGGCTCAGCAACTCGGAAGCTTCTACACTGACCGTGCCGACGAGCACCGGCTGGTCTTTGGTGTGGCATTCTCTGATTTCGTTGATGACGGCGTTGTATTTCTCGCGACGCGTCTTGTAGATGCGATCGTTGGAGTCTTTCCGCACCACCGGTCGATTGGTCGGAATAACGTTGACGTCGAGTTTGTAAATGTCGTGAAACTCGGCCGCTTCGGTCTCGGCCGTGCCGGTCATGCCGGCGAGCTTTTGATAGAGCCGGAAATAATTTTGGATCGTGATGGTGGCGAGCGTCTGCGTCTCGCGATCTATCTGCACGCCTTCCTTGGCCTCCACCGCCTGGTGCAAACCGTCGCTCCAACGGCGCCCCGGCATTTTGCGACCGGTGAATTCATCGACAATCACCACTTTGTTGTCCTCGATGACGTACTGCACATCTTTCTCGAACAGGCAGTAGGCGCGCAATAGTTGCGAGATGTTGTGAATCCGTTCGGCTTGCGCGTCGCAAATTTGCTGTCGCTCCGTTTTTTTCTTGTCCTTCTCCTCATCGGGCAGCGACGGATCGAGATCGATCTCGGTGAATTCATTGATCAAATCCGGCAACACAAACGCGTTTGGATCGTCCGGGTTAAGAAAACTGCGGCCTTGTTCGGAAAGATCGGCTTCGTTCGATTTTTCGTCGATGGTGAAGAAGAGTTCTTCCTTGAGCGCGAACAGTTCTTCTTTGCGGGTGTCCGTATAAAACAAAAGCTCAGCCTTATCGACAGCGCGACGCTTGTCCGGATCTTCCATCATTCGCAGCAATTGCTTATTGCGCGGCTGACCCAATTTCACTTTGAACATGAGCAGACCGCCTTCGGCGATGAACTCAGCTTTGTTCGCCGGATTCGCTTCCGCTTTGTCGAACGCTTCGATCGCTTCGCTCGCCAAGCGGTTGCAAAGCATGTTCTGTTTGCGAACCAATTGCTCGATCAGCGGTTTCCACTTGTCGTACTGATGCGTCGAGATCGTCGCCGGGCCGCTGATGATGAGCGGAGTGCGCGCTTCGTCGATCAAGATGGAATCGACTTCATCGACAATGGCATAATAGTAACCGCGCTGGACCTGCTGTTCGCGGGTCGTCGCCATCCCGTTGTCGCGCAAATAATCGAAACCGAATTCCGAGTTCGTGCCGTAAGTGATGTCGCACGCGTACTGTTCGCGGCGCACGCTCGGCTCCTGATCGTGTTGAATGCAGCCAATCGTTAACCCAAGGAATGTGTAAAGCTGCCCCATCCACTCCGCGTCGCGTCGCGCCAGATAATCGTTCACCGTCACCAGATGCGCGCCGCGACCAGTCAACGCGTTTAAGTAAAGCGGCAACGTCGCAACTAAAGTTTTGCCTTCTCCCGTGGCCATTTCCGCGATCCGCCCACGATGCAAGACGACGCCGCCGAGGAGTTGCACATCAAAGTGCACCATGTCCCAGGTCATCGGCTGATCGCAGACCGTGAAACTATGACGGCGCTCTTTCAGGCGGCGCGCCGCGTTCTTCACGACCGCGAACGCTTCCGGCAGGATCTCGGCCAGTCTTTGCCATTGCTCTTCCAGGTCCGGAATTTTCGCGAGCTCTTCCTTCCACGCTGCCGTTTTTGCCCGCAAAGCGTCATCCGACAAGTTCTTGAATTGCTCGTCGAACTCGTTAATCCGGCGCACGATCGGCATCAGGCGCTTGAGCTCGCGCTGATTTTTCGATCCCAGTATTTTCTTTAAAACCCAACCAACCATTTCATTTCCAATATCGACGAGATTCCGCGAGTATCAATTCCGGCACAGATCTCGCACCAAGTCCGCAAAGGTCACAAAGGATTTGGAAGATATTTTCGTTGTGTCCTTTGTGCTCGTTGTGCGAGGCCTTTTTGCAGTTAGTATCGCCCCATGAAGAAAATCATCTCGACCACCGAGGCTCCAGCCGCCGTCGGCCCCTATTCGCAAGCGGTGCGCGTTGGATCGACAATTTACTGCGCCGGGCAGATTCCGCTCGACCCGAAAAGCGGCCAGATCGTTTCGAAGGACATCTCCGAGCAAACCCGGCGCGTCCTCGATAACATCACGGCGGTCCTCAAAGCCGAGGGCCTTTCGTTCGAAAATATTGTCAAAACGACGATTTTCCTGACCGATCTCGCCGATTTCCAAACGGTCAACGAAATCTACGCCTCCTATTTCAAACAAGCGCCGCCGGCGCGTTCGACCGTCCAGGTTCCGGCACTGCCGAAAGGTGCCCGAATCGAAATCGAAGCGACTGCGGTGGCAAATGGGGATGGCCCAAGCGGCCAAACCGTCGCCGATACCTCGGGCTAAGATCGACATGTTGATCGTCGAAGATTCTCGCGCGCAGTTTCTGCGTTTGGGGAGCGCACGCGCCGTCGCGTGCTCGTTTTGGCGCCCTCGCCAAAACGCTCGAGTAAAGCTCGCGAAGACGAGGGCGTCTTCGCCAGCACGCGAGGCGCGTGCGCTCCCCGGAAAACAATGAGCGAAGATTTGCTCGCGCTTTTTCGAAAAACTGGCGCGTTGCTGGACGGTCATTTCGTTTTGCGTTCCGGTTTGCACAGCCGGCAATACTTCCAGTGCGCGATTCTTCTTCAGCACACTGAAATCGCCACGAAAGTTTGCGGATGGCTCGCGGACAAATTGGCCTTCGATTGCGACGCAGTGATCTCCCCTGCTCTTGGCGGAATCATCGTCGGCCAGGAAGTCGGACGATCGTTAGGCAAACGTCACATCTTCGTCGAAAAAGAAAACGGCAAGCTCGTTTTGCGACGCGGATTCAAGATCGACAATCAGGAAAAATTCCTGGTCGTCGAAGATGTAGTGACACGCGGCGGTCGCGTCCAGGAAACGATCGACATTGTGCGCAACTGCGGCGGAATTGTTGTTGCCGTCGGAGTAATTGTCGATCGCAGCGGCCAGGCAAAACCAGATTTCGGTTGTCCGTTCGTTAGCTTGATTGAGATGAACGTTGAAACATTCGAGGCGGACAAGTTGCCGCCCGATCTCGCTAAGATTCCCGCCGTAAAACCTGGAGGCAAATGATTTGGCGAGCGGGTGGTTTATCCCGGCGTGAACCGAAGCCCATTTAAGGTTTAAAACCTGATTCTATACTTTGAGCTACGGATACTGTTGATCTCCGTCGCGTCGATCATGCTCAGAGCGCGACGTGTGGCTCTATTGCGATTGACTGAACGAACAAGATTCCACAACACTCTGTAGGAACGATGAACATCACTAGTCGAGCAACTATTTGTCTGTTCGGTATACTGACCGTTTTGATTGCCCCGCGCGCGGTTTCTCAAGCATCGACCGGGCACGATACCGTTAATGCAGCGATCGCGGCGCGTGTCGCGAATAATTTGGCGGAAAGAAAGATTGCCGAGGCGCCACGGCGCACGCGTGGCCAGGACCTCTCCGGTCTCTACCGCGCTGCGGTATCCAACGTTCCAGTAGTACTGAGCCAAAAAGGTTTGGGAAGCTCCATTGTAATCCGCGTGAAAAATAGCCAGGCCTTAGTGATTACGAATAATCACGTCGTTAAGGAGCCAATCACAATAGAAGGCAGGCCCGTAGTGGTTTTACTTTTTTATGATCCTGCGTTGAAAAACGAGATCTTCGATCCAAACAAGTTTTCACAATGTTTTGCATCGCCTCCCAATGCAACTGACTGGTGCCAAGCAGTGCGGCGTTCGACACGTATAGCCGCAATATTGGGCACCGATTCGTTCTGCGACCTCGCCTTGCTTCAAGTGAACGATATACCGGCGGGTGTTACCGGATCGTCGCCTGCCGATGTACGCACACTCCAGCCTGGCGATCCAGTGGCCGCTATCGGACATCCTACGGGACTTCTATGGAGCCTGACCACTGGGATTATCAGTGCCGTGCGAACTCACATGAAGATCGGAAACGGATTTGGCACGGTCATTCAAACGCAGACGGCCATAAATCCTGGTAATTCGGGCGGGCCGCTGATTGGAACGAACGGGAATATTGCGGGCGTAATTTTCGGATCGCGAGCTGGCAAGACCTTCACGATTAACACCGAGGATGTAACGATGCCGACAGAGGGGCTAAACTATGCAATAGGAATCGATACCGCTCTGGATTTTGTCGATCGTGAGGATCAGAAAACCCGTTCAATGCGGTGACTTACTAGTTTCATTCACTGTTAGCAAAAAGCCAACAGACGCGCGAACACTGCAACTACATGCAGGAAAGCAAAAAATGCGGTTTGCTCGCGATCAGTCTTGTAACGATCGTTAGTCTCAAGGCGTTCGCGGCAGATTGGTCGTTATCAGGGAAGCCGGATGTCTCATTAGAAGAGCCTGATTTGGCGACACTCGACCGGCGGGCGGACGATTTAGCCAAGGCTGGGAGGTATTCTGAAGCTGTACCTCTCGCGATTAAGATGCTGACCCGCTGCGAGCAGCTGATGGGCGATCATGCGGCCACCGCGATTGTTTCCGACAAACTAGCTAGGCTTTATGACGCAACCGGTGATTATGGAAGAGCTGAAGCACTCTTCCAACGGGCGTTGAAGATCTGCGAGAATGCGCTGGGCCCCCAAGATAATCACACAGGTAACGTGCTTCACGATTTGGCGGAGCTTTACCGTCACATGGGCGAATACGCTAAAGCCGAGCCTCTTTTCGAGCGCGCGTTGCAAATTGCCGAGAAGAATGAGGGATCTAATAGTCGAAACACTGCTGCCACATTGAATAATCTCGCTTTGGTTTATGCCAAACTGGGAAAGCGCGTCCAAGCTGAATCAGCCTCCGTCCGCGCTCTCGGGATAACAGAAAAGAGCCGCGGGGTAAATCATTTCGATACTGCCGCGGGTTGCAACGCCCTGGGGGAGATTTACGATGAAGCTGGTGACTACAGCAAAGCGGAACAGCTCTACCTCCGCGCATTAGACATCGCAGAAAACGTCTTGGGAGCTGACCATCCAAGCACCGCAATAATCGTTAGCTCGTTCGGAGCGCATTACGAGCACACTGGTGACTATGCGAAAGCTGAGTCGTTTTTCCAGCGAGCGCTAGCAATCTCTGAAAAATCCCTCGGATCTGAACATCCGCAAACAGCAACATCGCTTAACAATCTGGCTAGTCTGTACGAGAACGTCGGCGACTACGTCAATGCTGAACTAATGTTTAATCGCGCTTTGAGGATCCGCGAAAAAGTGTTCGGGCCAGATAGCCCGAACACTGCTGTAAGTCTCAATAACCTAGCAGTCCTTTACCAAAGGACCGGAGAGTACAACAAAGCCAGACCGCTTTGCGAACGTGTTGTTAGAATTTATGAGAAAGCGTTCGGTCCTAATCATCGCTTCGTGGCGTTAAGCCTAAACAACCTCGGTGAGCTGTACTACAATATGGGCGCGTACAACAAAGCGGAACCCCTCTTTCAAGCTGAACCGCTTTTCCAGCGTGCGCTGAAAATTGACGGGGCCGTCTTGGGCGAAAAGCACCCCGACACGGCAGCCATCCTTAACAACTTAGGGATGCTCTATAATGTAACAGGCAAGTACGCGAAAGCCGAGCAAGTCCTCAACCGCGCTTTGAGAATCTCCGAAAAAACTCTCGGTCCTGAACATCCTCAAACCGCGACGTCGCTAAGAAATCTTATCTACTCGTACCTTGATAGTGGCAGGATTAACAAGGCGACCGAGATAGCGCCTCGGCTCGCGAAGGCCGAACAGAAGAACTTGGCTAACATTCTTTCTTTTACGTCTGAACAGCAACGTCTGAATTTTCGACTGACGGTTGATCCCTATACGATTCCCGCCGCCTTGAACATGGTCTCACTGCTAGCGGAGACCGCTTTGCGCGACAAAGGGGTCGTCCTCGATTCACTTCTCGAAGACCGAATAGTTTCCCGCGCGGCCGAGGATTCACAACAACATGAAACGGTCGGCGTGCTTAGTAGTACAAAACAGCGTCTAATGCAGGTTTCTCTCTCACTCTCTATATCGCAGGAGTTTTCCGAGGGTGCCACAAAGCGACTGAACGAAGAGAAGGATGAGCTTTCGCAACGTATTAACAAAATCGAAGCGGACCTTGCTCGCAAGGTCGCAGGTCTAGGAAAAGCGCGACGGGCATTAAGCGTAACCGTGAGCCAAGTCCAGGCCGCACTAGCAACGGAGGAAGTCTTAATAGAACTTCTGGATTACCCACACTACATCGGAAACCAAAGGTTCGCGCCACGCTATGGAGCTGTCGTCATTGCATCGAGCGGGACACCGAAATGGGTGACGCTCGGCGATGCGCCCGAGATCGAGAAGACTATTCGAGAATACCAAACAGCAGTACGCGAGCAAACTGGCGAGCAAACCTTTCGTGACACCCTGCGTAAACTTCAAACTCAACTATGGGCGCCGATCGAAAAGGCTTTGCCGGCTGGTACCCAGCGCGTCATTTTGAGTCCAGACGGCGAACTTAACTTCGTTTCCTTTGCGACGCTTCTGGCGAGCGACGACAAATTTGTGGGCGAGAAATTTTCAATCGCCTACGTAGCAAGCGGTCGCGATTTATTAAGGGATTCTAAACGATCTGGCAGTTGCGTAACTACAATGTTCGGCAATCCAGATTTCGGAAGAGGTACGATTGCTACTTGGAATACTAGTCCTCAACGAAGTGATTTCGCATTGCGGTCGTCGGGGATACAAGGCTTCCGTAGCATTTCATTCTCCGCGCTTCCAGCTACCACACTAGAGATCGATGCTCTGGCAAAACGCGCCAAAGCCTCCGGGCTAAAGCTTAACGTCTATCTTGGATCGGACGCTAGTGAAACGGAGCTACGGCGGATAAACTCCCCGCGCATCCTTCACTTAGCGACTCACGGCTTTTTTCTACCGGACACCGACCCGGCGAGCGCGACTGGGTTAGATCAGCGTTCGAAGAATTTTGTCCCGAGGCGAAACGCGGCGAATCCGATGTATCGAAGTGGACTCGCGCTGGCGGGAGCGCAAAGAACGTTGCAATCTTGGAGTCGCGGCGAAATCCCGCCAACCGAGAACGATGGGATAGTGACCGCTGAGGAGGTGGGCGAACTTCATCTTGATGGCACATGGCTGGTTGTCCTGTCTGCCTGCGACACGGGCTTGGGCGAAGCTCGTGGCGGTGAAGGCGTAATGGGTTTGAGGCGAGGTTTTATTCAAGCCGGTGCTCAAAATGTACTGATGAGCCTGTGGCCGATTGGTGACGACGAAAACACAGTGCAGATTATGCTGGATTTCTACGATGCTGCAGAAAAAACGAAGAATGCGCCTCAGGCGCTCGCCGATGTCCAGCGCAAGTGGTTGGTAAAACTACGAAACGAGAGCGGGCTACGAGCTGCCGTCGCTTCTGCGGGAGCGTTCATCATGAGTGGTCAAGGTCGCTTCTAGGGCTTCACTCAACGTGACAACTTCGATGTCGATCGGTCCGCGCCTCGAATTTCGTTCCGCGTTCCGTTTATGCTCCAAAAATGGAGACATTCGAGCCGACAAGTTACCTGTCGATCTTGCGCGCATTCCCGCGGTCAAACCCGGAAGCAAGTAACGCGCGCCGCTTGCCTCCGGGGGAGCGCACGCGCCTCGCGTGCACTTTTCGGCGCCTCGCCGAAAAAGAAAAATGAAATGAACTCTTCTCAACAGCGTTGCGCGAGGCGCGCAACGCGACACGCGAGGGCACGTGCGCTCCCCAGAAGAGATTTGCGACGGTGATAGACCGCCGCTACAAAGATAAGCGTGTTCACACACGAAGAATCGCAGCCAGAATCCGCTGCCGCCGCCACCGTGCGCGAGAAAAAACCGCGCGGCGTTATCTCAAACTTTTGCCATTCATCCGTCGGAAAAAAAATGATCGTCGCGATCACCGGCGTGATTTTGATTTTGTTCGTCATTGGCCACTTGTTAGGCAATTTGCAAATTTTTCTCGGACCGGACTGGATCAACGGTTACTCCCAACATCTGCGCGATCTCGGCCCGTTGCTCTGGCTTATCCGGATTTTCCTGCTCGTGACCGTGATCGTTCACATTTACGTGACGATTCGCCTCGCCATCGACAACAGACGTGCGCGACCCGAGCCGTACATCGACAAGGAATATGTCAAAGCGACCTTTGCCTCGCGTCACATGGTCATGAGCGGATTGATCGTGCTCGCATTTATCGTTTATCACCTCGCCCATTTTACTTTCCGCAAAACCGACGCGCGATTTCCATTGCTCAAGCTAGATCCTCTCAATCGCTACGATGTTTATTCAATGATGGTTTACGGATTCCAAAACTACTTCGTCTCGGGGTTCTACATTCTCGGATTGTTTTTATTGGCGCTGCATTTGAGCCACGGCTCATCGAGCTTTTTTCAATCGCTTGGAATGAACGACAAAAAGTTGACGCCGCGTCTCGCCTTTGGCGGGCGCGTCTTCGCCTGGCTGCTTTTCGTCGGCTACATCTCGATTCCGATCGCAGTGCTGCTCGGTTTCGTTAAACCGGCGCAACAATTATGATCGGTAACTTCGAACCGCGAATTCCGCCCGGCCCGCTTGCCGGAAAATGGACTAATCACAAGGACCATTCCCGGCTCGTTGGCCCTAACAATCGCCGCAAATTCGAGATCATCATTGTCGGAAGCGGCCTGGCCGGTGGTGCGGCTGCGGCCACGCTCGGTGAGCTCGGTTATCGGGTGAAATGCTTTTGTTACCAGGATTCGCCGCGGCGCGCGCACTCGATTGCGGCGCAAGGCGGAATCAACGCCGCGAAAAATTATCAGAACGACGGCGACAGCGTTTACCGTTTGTTTTACGACACAATCAAAGGCGGCGATTTCCGTTCGCGCGAAGCGAACGTTTATCGGCTTGCTGAAGTCAGCGCGAACATCATCGACCAATGCGTCGCGCAAGGCGTTCCATTCGCGCGCGAGTACGGCGGATTGCTCGCAAACCGTTCCTTTGGCGGAGCGCAAGTTTCACGAACGTTTTACGCGCGCGGCCAAACCGGTCAGCAACTTCTGCTCGGCTGTTATCAAGCGCTCTGCCGCCAAATCGCCGCCGGCACAGTGCAAATGCTTCCTCAAACCGAGATGCTCGACGTCGTGATTGTCGATGGACACGCCAAAGGAATCATCACGCGCAATTTGGTCTCGGGAAAGATCGATATGTACGCGGCCGACGCGGTCGTGCTTGCCACCGGCGGTTACGGGAACGCTTTCTATCTCTCAACCAACGCGCGCGGCTGCAACGTTACCGCCACGTATCGCGCTTACAAGAAAGGCGCGCTCTTTGCCAACCCGTGTTTCACCCAGATTCATCCGACCTGTATTCCGCATTCCGGCGAGTATCAATCGAAGTTGACCCTGATGTCCGAATCGTTGCGCAACGACGGGCGCGTTTGGGTCCCGAAGCGCAAAGAAGATTGCGGCAAACCGCCTAACGAAATTCCGGAAAAGGATCGCGATTACTATTTAGAACGAAAATATCCGAGCTACGGCAACCTGGCGCCGCGCGACATCTCATCGCGCGCGGCCAAGGAAGTTTGCGACGAAGGCCGGGGCGTTGGCCCGAGCGGGCGCGGCGTCTATCTCGACTTCGCCGATGCGAACAAGCGACTCGGGGAAAACACCATCCGCGAACGTTACGGCAATCTGTTCGAAGTTTACGAAAAGATCACGGGCGAGAATGCTTACAAAGTGCCGATGCGCATTTATCCCGCGGTCCATTACACGATGGGCGGTCTCTGGGTTGATTACAATTTGATGAGCAACGTCCCTGGATTGTTTGTGATCGGCGAAGCAAATTTCGCGGATCATGGCGCGAACCGGCTTGGTGCGAGCGCGCTCATGCAAGGTTTGGCCGACGGTTATTTCATTTTGCCTTACACCCTGCCGAATTATCTCGCAGGACAGATGGGCAAGCGGCCCTCGACTGATCACGCCGAATTCAAGAAAGCGGAGAGCGATGTTCGCGCTAAGATCGACAATCTCCTCAAGATAAACGGAAAGATTTCTCTCGATTCGATCCACCGCGAGCTCGGAGCGCTTCTCTGGGATAAATGCGGAATGGCGCGTAACGCGAAAGGTTTGCAGGAAGCGCTTGGAAAAATTCCCGAGCTGCGAGAAAAATTCTGGCACGAAGTGCGTGTCCCCGGTGATGAACAGGATTTCAATCAGGCTCTCGAGCGCGCGGGACGCGTGGCCGATTTCCTCGAGTTCGCCGAGCTGATGTGCATCGACGCGCTGGCGCGCGACGAATCCTGCGGTGCGCATTTTCGCGAAGAACATCAGACACCGGAAGGTGAAGCGCTCCGCGACGACGAAAAGTTTGCATCAGTTTTCGCCTGGGAATTTCAGGGCAACGGACAGATTGCGCCGCCAAAATTGCATCGCGAGCCGTTGCATTTCGAAACCGTTCATCTGACACAGAGGAGCTACAAGTGAAGCTGATAGTTGAGAGTTGATAGAAAGAGAAAAAAACAAAACCTCCTATGTTTAACTTTGAAAAATTAGATGTCTGGCAGAAGGCGATTGATTTCGCCGATCTCGTTTATAACTACACGCGCAACTTTCCAGCCGACGAACGATTCGGACTTACAAACCAAATGCGACGCGCTGCTGTCTCGATATCATCGAATATCGCGGAAGGAACGTCGCGGATGTCGCAAACCGATTTTGGGCGATTTATTGAAATCGCTACCGGTTCGGTTTTCGAAGTAATCTCCCAAGCCTTCATTGGTCACCGGCAAGGTCTGTTAAACGAAGCGACGTTTCGCGCGTTGTACATCGCGGCAGAAGAAGTTGGCCGCATGCTTAGCGGTCTTCGAAAGTCGCTAGCTTCCAAGTAACGTCATGTTCGTCGCCGCCAATCTATCAACTATCAACTATCAACCATGAACTTTCGTTTGAGAATTTGGCGGCAGCCAAATGCGAAAGCAGAAGGCAAGCTCGTCAAGTACGAAGCGCCCGATATTCCCGCGGACGCGTCGTTTCTGGAAATGCTCGACATCGTGAACGAGCGTTTGCTTTTGCGCGGCGAAGAACCGATCGCGTTCGACTCCGATTGCCGCGAAGGAATCTGCGGCACCTGCTCACTGACGGTCAACGGCGAAGCGCACGGGCCGGATCATCCGGGCGCGGTTTGCGAGCTTTACATGCGAAAGTTTCGCGACGGCGAAACGATCATCGTCGAGCCGTTTCGCGTGAGATCTTTTCCGGTCATCAAAGATTTGGTGGTCGACCGAAGCGCGCTCGATCGAATCGTACAAGCCGGTGGTTTCATTTCCGCGCGCGCCGGTTCAGCGCCGGAAGCAAACTCGATTCCGATTCCAAAGCACGACGCCGATCTCTCAATGGAAGCGGCAGCTTGCATTGGGTGCGGCGCATGCGCGGCCGCCTGTCCGAACGCTTCGGCCATGCTTTTTACGGCCGCAAAAGTTTCCCACCTTGCGCTGCTCCCGCAAGGCGGTCCTGAGCGGACGAGCCGGGTTCTAAGAATGGTGCGAGCGATGGACGCGGAGGGCTTCGGCAATTGCACGAACACTTATGAGTGCGAAGCGGTTTGTCCCGCTGAAATCAGCGCCAGTTTCATCGCAAAACTGAATCGCGAATACGCCAAAGCGAGTTTGCGCAAAAGCGTTGGCGAATAGTCAGCGCGTCGCGCACGCGCATGTCCAAAGTTCGCGATCGAGTTCTTGGCGGGCCCGCTTCGCGACAACATCGACATCTGCGCCTTGGCGCATCACGGCAAACATTGTCGAACCGGAGCCGGACATTAGCGCCGCACCTATTTCTGCTTGCTTGAGCAACCACATCTTCAATTCCGCCAGGAAAACAAACTTCTCGAAAACAGGCCGCTCCAGATCGTTGACAAATGTTTGCCCGGCGAATTCCTGGGCCGCGTACGAAACGCTGGGAATCGCGCGCGATTCCTGCCAGCGAGAATAAGCCCAGCTTGTCGACACACCGAAGTCCGGTTTCAAAAGCAAGATCGACAATTTCTCTTTTAGTTTAACCGGAGCCACGATTTCGCCGCGGCCTTTGCACATGGCCGCCGATCCAAAAAGAAAAAACGGAACGTCCGATCCAATCGTCGACCCAAGTTTCGCCAATTCCTCACGCGACAACTTCATTTCGAAAATCTGATTGAGCGCGAGCAATGTCGCGGCCGCGTCGCTACTGCCGCCGCCCAAACCTGCGCCGTGCGGAATTTTCTTTTGGAGCTCGATCGCAACACCGCCTTTCTGCTGGGTTTGTTCGAAGAAGGCTTTCGCTGCGCGCACGACAAGATTTTCGTCGCCTTTGGGAACGGATGGCTCGTCGCATTGAAAATCGATGCCTCTCGCCTGCTTTGCGATCTTGATTTCATCGCAGAGCGAAATCGGCGCGATCAAAGTCTCGATCTCGTGAAAGCCGTCGGTGCGACGCCCGAGAATCTTCAGGGAGAGATTAATTTTGGCCGGGGCTAAAACTTGCATGGTTTACATTGCGATTGTCATGTCGAATCGCGAGTTTGTCATTCCGACCGAACTGGAGGAATGGAGCGATTGGGAAGAGCGACATGGACGGTTGCGCCGCGAGGGTAGCGGCGAGAGAGTCGGGAGACGAACGAGTTCAATCTCTTACTTTTCCATGACAAAGACGACTGAGAAGATCATTGTCGCGCTCGACGTTGCTTCGAAAAAAGAGGCGCTGTTGCTCGTCGAGCAACTGCGCGACCAGATTTCCTTCTTTAAAATTGGCTTACAGCTTTACACCGCGGCCGGGCCAGACGTAGTCCGCGAAATCGCAGCAACCGGCGCGAAAGTTTTTCTCGATCTTAAACTGCACGACATTCCACACACCGTCGCTCACGCGGTCGAATCGGCATCAGAACTCGGTGTGCAAATGCTGACAATTCATCTGAGCGGTGGAAGCGAAATGATTCGCGCTGCGGTGGCGGCGAGAAAAAGGGAGATGTCGATCTTGGGCGTGACCGTCTTGACCAGCTCGACACAGCAAACTCTCGATGAGATCGGAATCGAAGAGCAACTCGACCGACACGTCTCAAGACTGGGCAATCTGGGTGTCGCGGCTGGAATCGATGGTTTGGTTGCGAGCCCTTTCGAAGCGCGATTTTTGAGGAGTGAACTTGGCGACAAGATTAAGATCGTTGTTCCCGGAGTCCGGCCGAGTTGGTCTGAGCCCGATGATCAAAAGCGATTCATGACACCGCGAGAAGCAGTCGAAGCAGGCGCAGATTATTTGGTGATCGGACGGCCGATCACCGCGCATCCAAATCCGCGCGAAGCGGTCACGAAGATCCTGGACGAAATCAAAGCCTAACGAACTGCGATGTCGATCTTTGCCGCGCTCGACGTTTATCACGACACGACGCCACGCTCCGCGGCGATGAACATGGCAATTGATGAAGCTTTGCTTGAACAGGCCACCTCGCCTTCAATTCGCTTTTATCGCTGGGACCATCCGGCCCTTTCGTTTGGGTATTTTGGAAAGTTTGCCGACGTCGCAAACTACTCAACGGAGCGCGATTTGGTCCGCCGCTGGACGGGCGGAGGGATTGTTTTTCATGGTGATGACCTCACTTATTCGATCGTCGTTCCAGCTGCGTCGGAATTTTTCTCCACGCCGCCGAGGTCAATTTACGCCGCCATCCATTCCGCACTTTGCGAGGCTTTGAAGACAAACGGCGCGGCTGCAGCACTGGCACCCAACAATTCGTCGAAGGTTTCAGACGCTTGCTTTGCCAATCCCGTGCTGGCAGACGTGATGGTGAATGGCCGCAAGGTAGCAGGTGCAGCGCAACGGCATGGTCGGTCGGGTTTGCTTCAGCAAGGCAGCATTCGAGATGTCGCTCTTGGGAATGGTCTGGCGAACCAGTTCGCCACGGAGTTGTCTGAAGTGCGCAATCAGAGATCGCTTGATAAAGTTTTAATCGAGCGCGCCCGCGAAATTGCAGAGCAGAAATATGGGGCGACCAGCTGGCTCCAGCGCCGCTGAAAACGGGCACGGAGGGAATTATTCTCACCGGATCCGTCGTGTTGCTTTGACAACGGACAAACCGCCCCTCTATTCTGCGTCGGTGGAAATTTTTGCACGCTCAGGTCCAGGCCGGACTGGGATTAAAGCGAGTGCTTCTTCGCTGGCGCCGTTGGCGCGAGTCACGCAACTAGTCCAACCCCAACTCGATCAGGTCCAAGAACGAATCATTAAACAAGCGACCGCCTTTGATCCGGCGATCGAGGGTTACGTCAGTTACGCGATTGGCGGACACGGAAAACGTCTGCGGCCACTGGTTGCGCTCCTGGCCGGCGGCGCCACTGGCCAGATCAACACCGGACATGTCGATCTTGCAGTGATCGTGGAATTGATTCACGTGGCGACGCTCGTGCACGACGACATCATGGACGAAGCGGAGCGGCGTCGCGCCCAACCGACCGTGAACGCGCGCTGGGGAAATTCGCTCAGCGTTTTATTGGGCGATTGCCTTTTCGCGCACGCGCTCACGTTGTCGACCAATTTTGAAAACGCGGACATCAGCCGGGCCATCGCACGAACCGCCAGCGAAATTTGCTCGGGCGAAATGATCCAAACGCAACGCCGCTTCGATTTGAAGCTGGAGGTCGAGGATTACCTGCGGATTGTGGAAATGAAAACCGGCTCGCTCTTCGCGGCGGCTGCCGAATTGGGAGCAATTATTAGTGAAGCAGATGCGCGATCGGTTGAGATCTTGAAGACTTTCGGCATGCGCGTCGGCACTGCCTACCAAATCTACGACGATTGCCTGGACATTGCCGGGGATGAAGGAACGACCGGGAAAACGCTCGGAACCGATCTGCGCAAGGGCAAGTTTACTTTACCTATCCTTATTTTTTTACGGTCCGCCTCCGAATTTGAGCGGGAACGCTCTTGCAGTCTTATCCTGGAAGGAAAATGCGACGAAGTCAGCCAACTGCTGAAGAATGGCGCGAGTAACGGCGCGTTGAGCGAATCAATCACAACTGCGAACGACCTCATTCGCAGCGCCCAAGCCGGAATGAAAGCGCTTCGTCCAAATGCCCACACCGAAGGGCTTCTCGGATTGGGCGATGCGCTGCGCGGAATGCTCGAGCAGTTGCGCGTGTAGCGATGTCGCAGCTCAAGATTCGTGAGATGCCGCAGGAAGAGCGGCCGCGCGAAAAACTCGCCGCGCACGGTCCATCAGCGTTGAGCGACCCCGAATTGATCGCGATTTTATTGCGCACCGGCGTCGCCGGAAAGAATGCCGTCGAAGTCGGGCGCGAGCTTTTGAAAAAGTATGGCTCGCTGCGCGGACTGAGCCGCTGCACCGTGGACGAACTGAGAAAAATTCGGGGAGTCGGTTTCACGAAAGCTGTGCAACTGGCGGCGGCTTTCGATCTGGGCCGGCGAATCGCCCAGGAGACATTGGCAAAACAAAAGATCGATTCGCCGGAGCTGGTGAACGAACTGGTCGGCGCGGAGATGCGGCGCTTACGCAAGGAATCGCTGCGCGTCATCCTGTTGGACACTCGCTATCATTTGATTCGGACCGAAGAGGTTTCACTGGGTACCGTCAACGAAAGCATCGCCCATCCTCGAGATGTTTTTCATCCTGCGGTGGCCGCGTCGGCTTATGCGGTGATCGTGGTGCACAATCATCCGTCCGGCGACGCATCACCGAGTCAGTCTGATCACAGCCTAACTCGGCGGTTGGCCGAAGCAGCCGAGCTGTTGCAAATCAAATTGCTCGATCACATCATCATCGGCGCGCCTGCGGACGGCAGCCCCGGTTATTTCAGTTTCAAAGAAGCGGGCGTGCTGTGAAAATCTAATGGTACGATTTCCATGTTATGTCTCCCGCCTCTCCCCTTCGGAAAGGGGAGAGGATGAAGGTGAGGGGTTTGAACTGCACGGCGCCAGATCAACCCTCACCCTACCCTCTCCCTTAGAAAGGGAGAGGCGACCAAACGCACGCGTGGCCACGCAAGAACTTTCGCGGCAATTATGAGCGACTTAAAAATTCATCCGAGCGCTATTGTCGATCCGGGAGCACAGATCGGCGCCGACGTCGAAATCGGCCCGTTCGCCGTGATTGGGCCGCAGGTAAGAATCGGAGATCGAACGGTTGTTCAATCGCACGCCATCATCGAAGAGGAAGTCGTAATCGGCGCCGGCAATTTCATCGGACACGGCGCAATCATCGGCGCGCCGCCGCAGGACCTCTCGTTTTCGCCCGATCAAAAAACAAAGGTCGAGATCGGGAACGAGAATGTCATCCGCGAATACTGCACGATTCACCGTGGCAGCGCCGAAGGAAGCACGACAAAAATCGGCGACAAAAATTTTCTAATGGCCGGCGCGCACGTCGGCCACAATTGCGAAATCGGGAACAATGTGATCATCGCGAACAATTGTTTGCTTGGCGGTCACGTTCGTGTTGATGACGGCGCATTTCTTGGGGGCGGCTGCGTGTTTCATCAGCATATGCGCGTCGGGCGGCTGGCCCTCACCCAAGGTGGTTCTGGTTTCAGCAAAGATATTCCTCCGTTTGTGGTCGCGGCCGAAGTAAACTACGTCTTTGGCTTAAATGTGGTTGGGTTGCGGCGCGCGGGACTCAGCGCAAAAGATCGCGATGAGATCAAAGCCGCCTTCAAACTTCTTTACACAAGCGGATTGAATGTTGGCCAGGCGATCGAAAAAGCCGCCACGATGAAATTCGGCGCACCGGCACGCGAATTTTTCGACTTCGTCGCCAACGCAAAGAAGCATGGCATCTGCCCGCTAAAACGCGGCGCTGAGCTGTAGTCGCTTCGCTGTGCGAAGCGCGATGCTGATTGTGTTTGCCACGCGCGCGCCACGCGTCTCACAGAGACGCGGCTACAGCAGTCCGAGCAATGCGAGCATGCGGCCGGTTTTTCCTTTTTCGGCACGATAGGAATAATAAAGATCGACATGGCAGGCGGTGCAGATGCCGCTGTCATTAATCTGTTTCACGCCTTCGCCGCGACATTGCTCGATAATTTTTGCCGCGAAATCGATTTCGTAATGCGGCGGGCGAATGCAGGGACTGAGTTGAACAGTCAAATCGGCCGGATTCGATCGGAATCGTTCCCGCATTTGTTGAATCGCCTTTGAGACAACCGCCAGCTCCGTTCCTTTTTTTCCGGAATGGACCAGACCGATCGCCGGTGTGTTTGGATCGACAATGTAAACCGCGCAGCAATCAGCGACGTGAATGCCGAGCGCGACTTTTCTCTGATTTGTAATAATGCCGTCGCACCCCGCGAACTCTTTGTCGCCCGCAACCGGTAGATCGACAATCGCGATTTTGTTGCCGTGAATTTGTTCGGCGGTTAGCAACGGCCAATCGCCCATGCCGATTGAGTTGCGAATTTCGCGATGAACTTTATCGAGTCGCTTCAACGCCTCCGCTTTGTCGTGCGAAACGTCAACGCCGGAAATGCGTTTGATAAAGGCATGGTGGCAAACGCCGGTCCCTTCAAGCGCCGAGAATTTTTCGACCGGCAAATCGGCGTCAACGCGATCCGGTTGTCTTCGGCTTGCCTGTTGCGGTCGTGCCACTGCTTGTGTCGTAGACTTTGGACCGCGTTGCGCGCGGAGTAATGCTGTCGAAGGATTCGGTGTAGACGCTCTGTGCGCCGGTGACGCGGTCGAATTCCGCGAGAGTAGAGTTGTAGCCAAAGAGCGCTTGGAGGCGCGTCGATTGCGCGGTGATCAACTGCACTTGAGCATTAAGGACATCGAGCTGAGTGCCGGCGCCGGCATCGAGCCGGGCTTTGGCCAGGCGCACCGCCTCTTCAGCTTGTTCGACATTCTTTTCCTGGCTCTGAATCAATTCGCGGTTCTGCTTCAAGTTTGAGTAGGCTTGCTGCACCTCGAGCTCAACCTGCCGGACGTCGTCGTCGTACGTGATTTTGCTTTCAGAGAGAAGCGCCCGCTGTTGCTTGACCTGTCCGTAAACGGCGCCGCTGTCCCAAATCGGCCAGCTGCCGGTCGCTTGAGCGAGCCAGCCTTTTGAAATGTTGTCGAAAAGTCCGGGATTAATCGGAGAACTCACCCATTCGCCGCCTCCGGTCCCGTTAATGGTTGGAAGGAAACCACCGAGCGCGACATGCACTTGCTCGATCTGATTTAACACATTTGCGCGGGCCTGCTTAAGAAATGGACGGCGCTTTTTTCCAAGCTCAATCGCATCGACCAGGGCGATGGTTCGCGGATTGTATGGCATTTCGCCGACCACTTCGAGTGGCGGGTTTTCACCGCGCAGCGGGTCGAAGTCGAGACCGAGGGTCTTGGCCAAGATGAGCTTCGAGATGCGATAATTGTTTTGCGCGGTAATCAGTTGAGGAATCTGATTGGACAACGCGACCTGCGCCTGCAGCACGTTGAAACGCGGCACCGTCCCGGCATCGAATCGATTCTGTTGATCTTTAAGCTGGCTCTCCAATAGGTGAACCGATTCCTCCTGCACCTCGATCAGCGCCTTGTTGACAACGACCTGATAAAACTGCGTCTTCACCGTGGAAATCAGTTGATCGAGCGTGTTGCGGAACGCGAAGTATGCGCTGTCGCGTTGAAAAAAAGTGCCCCGAATCGCCGGCCAGGTGGTGCCGTTAAAGATCAACTGCGTTCCGGTAACCTTGATATTGTAGGATACATCGCTGACCAAACCCTTCGAGCCCCCAAACCCAGTTCCACCAGTTCCACCGGTTCCACCGGTTGTTGAAAAAGAGCTTCCTCCTCCACGAAGATTCGGATCGAGCCATTGGAAGCTCGAGTTCGGCGTGATGTGCGGCAACGCTTCCGCCCGGATTTGGATGATTACCCCTTTGGTGCGTTCGATCTCTTTGAGCGCGATGAGAAGGCCGGGATTGCGCTGAAGCGCGGTTTGGATCGCCTGGTCGAGCGTGAATTTGCGCTCACCACGCACGGCAAAGCCTTCCACGCTGCCGTCCCCCACCGCCGCCTGGCCGAAGGCCCGCGCAGCCGCTACAACAATCCCGAGAATAAGAAAATATTTTCGCATTAGAACGCTAAGGTTAGATGCGGAAAGTCAGCGCGCGGATTCAAGCAAGGCGGTTTTCGCCCTTGTTTGGTAACACTGCCCCCGAACGAAGAGAAATCATTTCGATTGGCAGTAGTCGTAAATTTTACTGTAAATGTGCAACCACGCCTTTTGTTCGTCGGGCGAAAGGTACTCCATAATCTTCATCAGGTTGCCCACCATCTCTTCGCGAATACGTCGGACCAACGCTGAGCCTTTCGGCGTGATGCACACCATGACTTTGCGCCGATCTTCGCGCGCCACCGAGCGAACCAGGTAATCGAGATTTTCGAGGCGCGCCACCAGACCGCTGGCCGCAGCCGTGGTGTGTCCCATTTTTTGCGCGATCGCCGACATCGTCGCCACTTCTTTTTGATCGAGATATGCGAGCAGGAAAAACTGCGGAAAAGAGACGTTGCCGGGCGCGAGTTCCTTGCACAGATGCAGCACGAAACAACGCTGCATCTCGAGCACGATATCGGAAAGGCGTTCGGCGTCGGCGCGAAATTCGTTGCTTGGGGTTCGTGCAAACGCGGTGGCAGCTCCGGTGTTCAAAGCCTTTAAAGCTAAAATGCACGAGTGGCCTGTCAAACCAGGTCCAGCCGAAAAAACTTGACTAATCCCAGACCTGAACATCGACAATCGTGTCGCGCTTCTGCGATTCGCCCACCGCCAGCCGCAGCAGCGCATTCGCCTGGCTCAAACCAAAGAGCGCGTGCGATTCCTGACGGCCGACCGGCGCGAACCCGTCGTTCTCAAGCCTTCCACGAATGTAATGAACTCGGTCGCCGTCGTTCATTAGATCGACAGTTAATTTTGCCGGCACTTTCGCCAGATCGAGATCGCTTGCCCCCATCAATTTCAAAATCGCCGGGCGAACAAATTGCAAAAACGTCACGAAGGCGGAGACGGGATTCCCCGGCAAACCAAATACGATGCACCCACCGATTCGACCGAAGAGAAACGGTTTGCCCGGCTTGATCGCTACTCGCCAGATGTCGATCTTGGCGCCGAGCGAGCGCAAAACCTTTTGTACAAGATCGTGTTCACCGACTGAAACGCCGCCGCTAATGATGACAACCTGATTCTTGATCGCGGCCGCGAGCACTTTGCCCAACGAGTCGGCATCGTCGCCGCAGTGCTCGACTGAGAATGCGAGCGCACCGCAACGTTGCAGCAGCGCTTGTAACAGCACGGAATTGCTTTCGTAAATCTGGCCCGGTTTCAATTTGTCGCCGGGTCTCGCCAGCTCGTCGCCCGTGGAGATGATCGTCGCGCTCACATCGCCGCCAGCTGAAATCTCGGCAAGACCTTGCGACGCGAGCAACCCGAGCGTTGCCGCACGGATGCGCTCGCCCTTCGCTAAAATTTTCTGGCCTTCGCTCAAATCGCAACCGCGTCGCCGGATAAACTGGCCAGGATCGACATCCTCATTCAGGACGATTTCGTCGCCGTCACGCGTGACATCTTCCTGCATCACAACCGCGTCGGCGCAGGCGGGCATCGGCGCGCCGGTGAAAATGCGGACCGTTTCCCCACGATTGACGCGAAGTTGTCGATCGACCCCCGCTGGCTGTTCGCCAATCACGCGCAAGCGCGCGCCCGACCGGCAATCGCTCGCGATCACCGCGTAGCCATCCATGGCCGAGTTGTCGAAGTTCGGCAGCGGCAATCGCGCGAAATAATCTTCCGCCGCGAAACAATCGAGCGCTTGCAAGATCGACAGCCGTCGCGATGGCAACGGCCGAATCGTTTCAAGAATTTTCGCGCGCGCTTCTTCCTCGCTAATCATTGCTGTAGGTCGGACTGTAGGGGACGCTGTCAGCGTCCCGTGATTTTAAACGGGAAGCTATCAGCTTCCCCTACAGGATTCCATTGCCACCACGCAGTGTTGGCAATCGCCAATTCCACAGCATATTCTCGCAGCCAATTTTTGGTGAGGTGGCTGAGTGGTCGAAAGCAGCGCTTTGCTAAAGCGCCGTACCTCAAAAGGGTACCGAGGGTTCGAATCCCTCCCTCACCGCCACGTTGCTGACTTGGCAAATCGCTCACCCCCATCACACCGTGCGCACTTGCGGACCGGAGATGAGAACTTGTTCGACCGGTGGGGCGCGGAGCGCAAGGGTTACAAGCGAAGCTCTAGAGCTGGAGCCAAACCGGAGGTTTGGATAATCCCTCCCTCACCGCCAGCTTACAGCTCGCTTCCGCCGCATTCGGCGGATTCAGACGGCGGGGTTAAATCGCGTTGCTGCTTAGTAACGAATCGCGGGATTACTGTCCCGATTCAACCGAGCCTGCTGGGCAGCCCAGAGATTTTGGTCGGCTTCGTCCATCTGTGCAGCTTCTTGCTCCTGCTGTTGCATGGCGGCGAGACGCTTCTGCTCCTGGTTCCCTTGCCCCGGTCCCGCCACTTGTTCGGTCTCGCAACCGATCAAGAATGCCGCACAGACGATCAGGCCAATGAATTGAAGATGCTTCATATGTTTCAAAAGTGACATGTGACCAGTGACAAGTGACGAGATATAATCCACCAAAGCAGCTTTCGTGACAACTCAGATCAAAAACTTTATCGACGGCCAATTCGTTGAGCCCGTCGGCGGGAAATATATCGACAACATCGAGCCAGCAACGGGGAAACCGTATTCGAAAGTGGCGGACAGCAACAATCGCGATGTCGATCTTGCCGTGGCCGCGGCGGAGAAGGCGTTTGTGGATTGGTCGAGAAAACCGGCGGCGGAGCGGTCGAAAATTCTTTTGCGGATCGCCGATTTGATCGAGCGCGACTTGGAAAAACTCGCTCGCGCGGAGTCGATCGACACCGGCAAGCCGCTCTCGCTTGCGCGCAGTCTCGACATTCCAAGGGCCGCCAGTAATTTCCGCTTCTTCGCGACCGCAATCCTTCACACCGAGTCGGAAGCGCACATCACCGACGGCGTTGCGTTCAACTACACGTTGCGCCAACCGCGCGGCATCGCCGGCCTGATCTCACCCTGGAATCTCCCGCTCTATTTATTGAGCTGGAAAATCGCGCCCGCCATCGCGGTCGGCAACACCGCCATCGCCAAGCCGAGCGAGCTCACGCCGATGACGGCATATTTGCTGTGCGAGATTTGTCGCGAAGCCGGATTGCCCAACGGCGTTCTCAACGTCGTGCACGGCACGGGGCCAAATGTCGGTGCGGCCATCACAGGACATCCGAAGATTAACACGATCTCGTTCACCGGTGGCACGGTGACCGGTCGCAAAGTGGCCGAAACGTGCGCGCCGTTGTTCAAGAAAGTGTCACTCGAGCTCGGCGGGAAAAATCCAAATATCATCTTCGCCGACGCCGACCTCGACGCCGCCATCGCCGGCAGCGTCCGATCGTCGTTCGCGAACCAGGGCCAGATCTGCCTGTGCGGTTCGCGCGTGTTTGTCGAACGCTCGGTGTACAAAGACTTCGTCGATCGTTTTATCGACAAAGCGTCGCAATTGAAAATTGGCGACCCGCTTGACGAGAAAACAGATCAAGGCGCGATCGTGAGCAAGACGCAGCTCGATAAAGTGAAGTTCTATGTCGATCTTGCGCAGAAAGAGGGCGGCAAGATCGCGCTTGGTGGTTCGGCACCGAAATCGATCAACGAACGCTGTCAGTCCGGCTATTTCTTTCCGCCGACCGTCATCACGGGTCTGCCGGTCTCGTGCCGCACCAATCGCGAAGAAATCTTCGGTCCGGTCATTACGATCACGCCGTTCGATAACGAAGAGGAAGTGATCGGCTACGCCAACGACACCGACTACGGCCTGGCCTCAAGCGTCTGGACGCAGAACCTGAACCGCGCCCATCGCGTCGCGGAACGAATTTCCACCGGCACAGTCTGGGTAAATTGCTGGCTCGTGCGCGACCTGCGGGTCCCGTTCGGCGGCATGAAAGCCAGCGGCGTCGGCCGCGAAGGCGGCGAAGAAGCCCTCCGTTTCTTCACCGAACCGAAGAACGTCTGCATCGCTAAGTAACTGTGTCAGCCTGTTGTGAAAACTCGATGCACGATCTCAACGTTGCAGCCCTGACATTGCTCGGAGCGATCATTCTGTTCGTGTTCAGCCAATACTTACTCAAATTCGTATTCGAGCCCATAAGCCGAGTCCGGCGAACGCTTGCCGATATTTCCAGCACAGTGCTGTTTAATCAGGCGAAGATCACAAATGGCCACGCAGATGAAGATATAGCTACCGAAATCCGCAAACTGTCAGCCGGTTTGAGGGCAGCTGTATTTGAGGTGCAGTTTTATCGCCTCTTCGCCCAGATTTGCGGGGTGCCGTCAGAAGAAAATGCTCGTCGCGCGTGTCATCAGTTAAATCTGCTTTCCTCTGGAATGAGACCGGCGGCGCAAGCGGCTACACCAAGCACCAATTGGGCAGATGCAAATACACTAGCATTGGACAAACTCGGAGAACTGCTCGGAATCCAAACCAAATATTGAAAGCATTTGCCAGAGCAGGAAGTCAGCGGTGGTTACAAATTGCGATCAACCGAAGGCCCGAATTACTCCTGAGCGCACTTCATCGCAGTGGAGCGATTGCAAAAGGCACATCGGTAGCATGGTGTTCCCCGCTCGAACGTGACGACTTTCGGGAATATCAAGGTGCGCGCGCGATCGCGAAGGCCAAAATTACCAATCTTAGACAAAAGCTCGATTCGTTTTGGCCAGCGCGCGGACCAGTTTGGGATGCCATTGGAATTACGTCCTCCGGCAATCCTTTGTTTATCGAAGCCAAAGCGCATATTCCCGAAGCGGCTTCACCACCGACAAAAGCATCACCTGTATCACGCGCGTTGATCGATCGAAGCTTAGTCGAGGCTAGGAAATTTTACGCACCCAGAGCCACTGCTGTGTGGAGCAATCTGTTTTATCAGTACGCGAATCGACTTGCGCACCAATATTTTTTGAAAAACGTCAACGGCATTCCGAGCATCCTTGTCTTTTTATATTTTCTAAATGCTGATGACATGTTGGGGCCGATGTCGGAAGAAGAATGGCACGGAGCCGTCAGGCTCATTCACGCAGTCTTGGGCGTTCCCAAGGATCTTAAGCGCCACGGCGTGTTCGATGTGTTTTTAGATGCGCGACTTCTTCAGGATGCCGTGTGAAATACGATTCAAATGTCGGATGCGAAAAGAATCACGTTTGGAGACATGGAAGTTCCAGTTCTCGAACGCGCATGGAACACTACGTCAAAGGCAAATATCCGACTTCCGGTAAGGGCCATAAAGACCAGTTTGGGTACACTGGCGAACTCTCTCAGCTACATCCAGAGATGGTTCTTGCGATTCCTTTTTTCAAAACGAGCCGTGTCCACTCACCTAGCTGTATCGCTTACATCCCGCGAAGGCTTATTCGCAAACATTCGAAGTATTCAGATTGGTTCACGTCGTTTCCCGCCGTATTTCGAAGTGGCACAGCCGAGCCAAGAAGAGATTACCGAAGATTTTTTGATGAGCCGGGCATTCGGCTCATGGAGTTACCCCGTTGGCGCCATTTCCTTCCGAAACATATCAAAGCCTAATCAAGCGGCGCGTGTGCCCCTCGCTTCGTGAGCGCAGGCGGCGCGAAAAGTTGCGACCGGTGACACGCCTACATAAAGAGGTTGATGGTTGAGAGTTGATTGTTAAAAATCAGGAATGCAGTTCTCCCCAGCCAAATCATTCTGACATGGGTCCGCTATTCGTGATCCTGATTTGGTTTTTTCTCGCCGCAATGTTTTCGGCCTTTTGGACAGGCGCGTTCCTCCTGTTTATCTCGGGTCGTCGTCGTAAGTCTCGCGTAGCGACTTGCCTCGGTGGCCTTCTATTAGTTTGCATTACGCTTCCGGCAATTGCCGTGGTCGGCCTCGTCGCAAATAGTTACGCACGGCGAAGCAACCCGAGGTTGCTTTACACAGACATTTTTCACGAACGACCGTCAGCTGACATCGAACATCTTCGCAGTAAGAGCTATTCTTTTGCTGACGAGGAGCACACGTTCATGCGTTTCGAAGCAAGTCCGGAGAGCTTTCATCACATAGTACCGAAGCACATGAAAAAGGTTAGCTACTCTGAATATCAAAAAGAAATGCCCGGAAACAATCTTGACCGGCCTTCGTGGTGGAACCCTCCAACGCAAAAGACTAGTGAAATCTATCTGTTTGTTCCCGATTGGGGCTCAGGTCATCACTTCGCGTCGGAGAGCGAATTGCTGACATATGACGTTGAAACCAAGACTGCATTGTATTTTTTCCTTGGGATCGATTAACGCGACATGAAACTGAAGTAGCCACATGAACACTGACTACGTGATCCGGATGAAGACCAAGAGCGGACGGACATGGAGCTACCGCAAAGAGAAGAACGGGTGGACGCAAACGGCATCAACCGGAATCGTTCGCCAGTGTAGTGGCGATCAGTTGTTGTCGCATCTCTTGCCGCCACTCGCCGGCGACCAGCCGTCGCTCAGCGTGACGGTGGAGCGGAAGAAGCGCGCGAAACGCGAAAGAGGAAAAACACAGCCACGGATGAACACAGATTTACACTGATCTGAATTCTGGCCGCATAAAGTCAGCGTCTGTGTTTCATCCGTGTTGACCTGTGGCTAAAAAATCCGTGTTGATCTGTGTAATTCGCGGTTGGAGATGTAAGCAATGAGCGGAGTACGATTACTCGTGGGCACACGGAAAGGCGCATTCATCCTCACTTCGGATGGGAAGCGCGAGAAATGGGATGTGAGCGGACCGCACTTTGCGGGCTGGGAAATTTATCACATGAAAGGGTCGCCGGTTAACCCGAACCGGCTCTACGCGTCGCAGACCAGCGCCTGGTTCGGACAGATTATTCAGCGCTCCGATGACGGCGGCAAAACCTGGTTTCAGCCAGGACTAGCGCCGGGCGAGCCGGCCACAACTCCCGACGGCATGCCCAAAGGTGAGAGCAACAAATTCGTTTACGACACTTCGCCGGAAACCGGCAAACCGCTCACGACCCACATGTGGTACGACGGCACGCAACATCCGTGGGAATTCAAACGCGTCTGGCATCTCGAACCCTCGCTGACCGATCCGAACCACGTTTACGCCGGCGTGGAAGACGCCGCGTTATTCGAATCGAAAGACGGCGGCCAAACTTGGCAGGAACTCGCCGGATTGCGCGGTCATGGCACCGGACCGAAATGGCAACCGGGCGCGGGCGGAATGTGTTTGCACTCGATTCTTCTCGATCCGAAAGATCGACAACGGATTTTTATTGCGATCTCGGCAGCGGGCGCGTTCCGCACTGACGACGGCGGCACAACGTGGAAACCGATCAATCAGGGTTTGCATTCGCAATACATTCCCGACCCACACGCGGAGGTCGGACACTGCGTCCATCACATCGCGATGCATCCAAAACGTCCAAACACACTGTTCATGCAAAAACATTGGGACATCATGCGCAGCGACGATGCGGGCGATTCGTGGCGCGAGGTCAGCGGAAATGTGCCGAGCGACTTCGGGTTCCCGATCGACATTCATGCGCACGAGCCGGAGACGATCTACGTCGTGCCGATCAAGAGCGACTCCGAGCATTTCCCGCCCGATGGAAAACTGCGCGTTTATCGCAGCCAGAAAGGCGGCAACGAATGGGAAGAACTCACAAAGGGTCTGCCGCAGCGCGATTGCTACGTAAACGTGCTGCGCGACGCTATGACGGTGGACGCTCTCGATCCGTGCGGCGTTTATTTCGGAACGACCGGTGGACAAGTTTACGGATCGTCGAACGCGGGTGACTCTTGGAACGCGATTGTGCGCGATCTTCCGGCTGTGTTGTCGGTCGAAGCGCAAACACTGCCATGATCCGCGTCGTCCTGCCCCATCATCTGCGCACGCTGGCGCGCGTGGGTGACGAAGTACGTGTCGATCTTAGCGGCGCCGTGACGGCGCATGCAGTTATCGGAGCGCTCGAGGACAAATACCCAATGTTGCGCGGCACAGTTCGCGATCACGAGACGCACAAACGCAGGCCGATGGTGCGATTTTTCGCATGCGGAGAAGACATCTCTCACGATCCGCCGGATACGCCGTTGCCCGAAGCGATCGTGAAAGGCACAGAACCGTTCTTTATCATGGGCGCAATCGCCGGCGGGTAGAAATGAAGATGCTCGTTGGTCTCATCATGACCGCTGCGGTCGTATCGTCCGCAGCCGGGATCGATCTTAGACAGTGGCAATCGCCGGACAAATTCTATTTGTTCCTTGTGCCAGCGGATTGGGAAGAGACAAAACAACCAGGTGAGCCTCCTTCCTTTGCATTCAATTCGCCGGATGGCAAAGCAGAGATCCGCATTTCAGCCGCTTACGGCCTGAAGTTGCCGGAAAAATTACCAGACGAACTCCTCGACCTCGCTTTTCCAAATGAAAAGGGCCTCACCGAAATTGCCCATATTCGCGGCAGCGGCTGGGATGGCCTGCGACGGGATTATGTCGACGCAGCGCAGACTCAGCGCTGGACCAGCATCGCTGCGCGCAATGGATCAACTGTCATTTTAATTACGATGAGCGCGCCCACGATGGCATTCGCAGAATTTGAAAAGACGTTCAAAAGCGTCGCGGAATCTCTGAAGCTCGGGAAATGAGAAGGCGACGAGCCATTCTTCATCATGGGCGCAATCGCGGGAGGATAAAGGCAAGTTGATGGTTGGGAGTTGATTGTTGAGAGTCGGAGTCGGATTCGTATTTCAAAAATCCGTGTTTATCCGTGTAATCCGCGGTTAAAGTTCCGCTCGAGATGAGCAAGACATTCGAAAGCTCGCGCGCGCCGGAACCGGTGGGCGCGTTTCCGCATGCGAAGCGAGTCGGCAATTTACTTTTTCTTTCGGGAATTGGACCACGCACCCGCGGCAGCAAAGAGATTCACGGCGTTAAACTTGATTCGTCCGGCAAGATCGTCGGTTACGATATCGAAACGCAATGCCGCGCCGTGTTCGAAAATGTTCGGCTCGTGTTGGAAGACGCGAGCGCGAGTTGGAACGACATTGTCGATGTTACGGTGTTCCTGACCAACATGAAGAAGGACTTCCCGATCTACAACAAACTCTACGCCCAATATTTTGCCGGCGACGGTAAACCAAACCCGACGCGCACCACGGTTGAAGTCACCGCGTTACCGACGCCGATCGCCATCGAGCTCAAGGTGATCGCGGCAATCGGAAAATAATTTAACCGCGGATTACGCGGATGAAACGGATTCAGATTGAGCACGACGAAGGCATTCAAGATCATCGCCGCAGATCACACGGGCATAACGGTCTCGAACCTGGAGCGGTCTTTGGCTTTCTGGCGGGATGTTCTCGGGTTCGAGCTCTCTCATCGGACACATCAGACGGGCGAACTTGCCGGTGAAATCACCGGGGTTCCTGACGCTGAAATTTCGCTCGCCGTTCTTAAAGGCTACGGACACAAAATTGAATTGCTCGAGTACAAAGCACCGCCCGACCGAAAGCAACGTGTCGATCTTAGACCGTGCGATGTCGGATCGGTGCACGTTGCGCTACTCGTAGATGATCTCGACGCCGTGTTGAACGCGATTGCAGCATCCGGTTGGAAAGCAGCGGGCAAACCGCAAACGCTCGAATCGGGCCCGAATGCCGGAAAGCGTGTGATCTATGTCCGCGACCCCGATGGGACGACCATCGAGTTCATGCAACCACCAACCGGCAAAGTCTGAACCGCGGATATCGCGGATGTCGCAGATAAAAACGGATGCAGAATGGAGGGACACACGCCGTCCTGTCCCACAGCTTAAAGCGCCGACAGTGCGGCACGGCCCCTAGCCCAATCAACGCATCTACGTATCATGATACGTCAATTTGTTGCTTGCTACCTGGCATAAACGCCGCTTAGTTCTCAGGAATCATGCCGGTCGATCTTCATCCTCTGGAAGCGCTCCTGCGCCAACGCATCGTCGTGCTCGATGGCGCCATGGGCACGATGATCCAGCGCTGCAAATTGTCCGAGCAGGATTACCGCGGAAAACGGTTCCACGATTGGAAAGGAAAGGACTTGAAAGGCAGCCTCGAGCTTCTGCTTCTCACGAAGCCCGAAGTGATCGAAGAAATTCACACCCAATATCTCGAAGCGGGCGCCGACATCATCGAAACCAATACCTTCAGCGCCACCACAATCGGCTTGCACGATTTTCTCTTTCAGGGAGAACCAACCAACGGGCGCAAAGATCAGGGATTCTTTCATCGCGTCGTCAACGATGTCGATCTTCGCGGGCTCGTGCATGAAATGAACGTTGCAGCCGCAACTGTCGCGCGCCGTGCCGCAGATCGTGTTGCGAACAAAACTGGGACCCCGCGATTCGTCGCAGGCTCGATCGGTCCCCTCCCCGTGACCGCATCGATTTCTCCGGACGTGAACGATCCCGGATTTCGCGCCGTCAGTTTCGACCAACTTCGACAAACTTACTTTGATCAAGCAAGCGCGCTCGTGGAAGGAGATGTCGATCTTTTAATCGTCGAGACAATTTTCGACACGCTCAACGCCAAAGCGGCGCTGTTTGCCATCGCGGAAGTTTTCGAAAAGACCGGCAAACAACTGCCTCTTCTGATTTCTGGAACTGTGACCGATCGTTCCGGGCGGACGTTGGGCGGCCAAACGGTCGAGGCGTTCTTGATTTCCATCGCGCACGCGCAACCGCTCATCGTCGGTTTGAATTGCTCACTCGGTCCCGACGAAATGGAGCCTTACATCGAAGAGCTTGCCCGCATTTCTCCATACTACATGAGCGCCTATCCGAATGCCGGTCTGCCCGATCCGCTTTCGGAGACGGGCTTTCCCGAAACGCCAAAAATTTTCTCACCGAAATTAGAAAAATGGGCGGCAAACGGGTGGCTGAACCTGGTCGGCGGATGTTGCGGCACAACGCCCGAGCACATTCGGGCTACTGCGGAAGCGGTGCGTGATTGCGAACCTCGCGCGTTCTCTCATCGAAATGGAACTGACTAATTTGACACTCCAACTTTCTGGACTGGAGCCGCTCAACATCACGCCGGAGATGGGTTTCGTCGTAATCGGCGAACGAACAAACATCACCGGCTCGCCAAAGTTTTCGAAGTTGATCCTAAGCGACGATTTCGATGGCGCGCTAATCGTTGCGCGCCAGCAAGTGCAAGGCGGCGCGAACATTCTCGACGTCAACATGGACGAAGGAATGATCGATTCGGAAGCGGCCATGACGCGGTTTTTGAATTTGATCGGGAGCGAGCCGGAAATCTCGCGCATACCGCTGATGATCGACAGTTCGAAATGGAGCGTGATCGAGGCCGGGCTCAAATGTGTGCAGGGAAAGTGCGTCGTGAACTCGATTAGCTTGAAGAACGGCGAAGAAGAATTTCTCCGCCATGCGCGACTCGTCAGGCAATATGGCGCCGCCGTCATCGTGATGGCATTCGACGAACAAGGCCAGGCCGACAATTTACAGCGCAAGACCGACATCTGCGCCCGCGCTTACAAGCTGCTAACCGAGCGCGCCGGCTTCCCGCCTAACGACATCATCTTCGATCCCAATATTCTGACCGTCGCCACCGGCCTCGATGAACACCGTAATTACGCAGTCGATTTCATCGAAGCCACGAGCTGGATCAAAAAAAACCTGCCGGGTGTGCACGTAAGCGGCGGCGTGAGCAACATTTCGTTTTCATTTCGCGGGAACAACACCGTTCGCGAAGCGATGCACGCGGCATTTTTGTTTCACGCGATCCGCGCCGGCCTCGACATGGGAATCGTCAATGCGGGGCAGCTTGCCGTTTACGAGGAGATCCAACCCGAACTGCGCGAGCGGGTCGAAGACGTCTTGCTTAATCGCCGCGCGGACGCAACCGAACGGCTGGTCGATTTCGCTGAGAGAGTTAAAGCGAAAGGCAAAGCACCGGTCAAAGATGAGGCGTGGCGCGCCGAACCCGTCGAAGAACGTCTGAAACACGCACTCGTGAAAGGAATTGTCGATTACATCGACATCGATACCGAAGAAGCGCGAAAGAAGTCGAAACGACCGTTGGACGTAATCGAAGGTCCGCTCATGGCAGGTATGAGCGTGGTCGGCGATTTATTTGGTGCAGGCAAAATGTTTTTGCCGCAAGTCGTGAAGAGCGCGCGCGTCATGAAAAAGGCAGTCGCGTATCTGATGCCGTTCATGGAGGCGGAGAAATCAGCGGGCGCAAAACCCCAGGGCCGCATTGTCATGGCCACAGTGAAAGGCGACGTGCACGACATCGGCAAGAACATCGTCGGTGTGGTCCTGCAATGTAATAACTACGACGTTGTCGATCTTGGCGTGATGGTGTCTGCGGCAAAAATTTTGGAGACAGCCCGAGAGAAAAAAGCGGATGCGATCGGTTTGAGCGGACTAATCACGCCGTCGCTCGACGAGATGGTGCACGTGGCCCAGGAAATGGAGCGCGAGAAATTCGAACTGCCGTTACTCATTGGCGGGGCGACGACGAGTCGCGCGCACACTGCCGTAAAAATCGCGCCACACTATCGATCAAGCACCGTGCACGTGCTCGATGCATCGCGCGCCGTCGGCGTTGTGAATTCGCTGTTGAACGAAAAACAAAGGGCAGCGTTCGATCTAAAAACACGCGACGAGTATGCGTCGTTGCGCGAGCAGCACGCGGCCAAGACGCGCGACAAGAAACTGCTCACGCTTGAAGAGGCCCGGAAAAATCGAACCCCGATTGATTGGAGCGCTTATCAACCGCCAAAGCCGGAATTCACGGGTGTGCGCGTAGCTTGCCCTCCGATTGTCGATCTTAGGAACTACATCGACTGGTCGCCGTTCTTTCACGTGTGGGAACTGCGCGGCCGCTATCCGGCGATCTTCGAAGATCCCATAATTGGCAAACAAGCACGCGAGGTCTTTGATGACGCGCAAACACTTCTCGACCAAATCGTCGCGGAAGAGTCGTTATCGGCCCGCGGTGCTTTCGCCTTTTGGCCGGCGAATTCCACAGGCGACGATGTCGATCTCTTTGTCGACGAAGACCGACAAAAGAAACTCGCGAGATTTTATTTTCTGCGGCAGCAAATGCATAAGCCGGCCGGACAAGCGAATCACTGCCTGGCGGATTTCGTCGCGCCGAAATCGGCAGATTATCTGGGAGGATTTGCGGTCTCGATTCATGGCGCGGATGAGTTGGCGAAGAAGTTTTCCGCTGAGCACGATGATTACAACGCGATCATCAGCAAAGCGCTGGCCGACCGATTGGCGGAAGCTTTCGCCGAATATTTGCACAAACAGGCGCGAATCGCGTGGGGTTTTGGTCACGACGAAGGTTTATCCCATGCCGATCTTATCCGCGAAAAATATCGCGGAATCCGGCCGGCTCCGGGTTATCCCGCTTGCCCGGATCATGCAGAGAAACGAACGCTGTTCGATCTGCTCGAGGCCGAACGCAAGATCGACATCAAGTTAACCGAATCGTTCGCGATGCATCCAGCGGCCAGCGTGAGCGGCTTCTATTTCTCGCATCCCGACGCGAAATATTTCGGCGTCGGACAGATTGGCCAGGATCAAGTCAGAGATTATGCTTCCCGACGAGGCGAACCAGTCGCCGCTGCGGAGAAACGATTGGCTGCGAATCTCGGGTACGAACCCGCGGCGTAATAGTTTGCGGATGCGGCGACGCGTAATTCGTGATAGTGATCGCGCAAGAAATACGGGGTGTAGCTTAGCTTGGTAGAGCGCGTGGTTTGGGACCACGAGGTCGCAGGTTCAAATCCTGTCACCCCGACCAAACGCCAGGTGAAGATGAAACTTTTATTGTCGATCTTGCTGGCGGCAATTTTTGGAGGCGCGGTTTTCGTGGTTGCGCAGGAAGCCGCGGATGCCGATCTCCAATTGCGACAGAAATCCGCCGCTATTCCGCCCCCCTCGGGAACAGTATCGCCGATCGAGAAAGTGCCGGAGCTACCAGAAATTGACGAAGTCTTCAAGCAGACCTCGTTAGGCAAAGAGGCGGATGAACGGCGACTGCACATTGAATGGCGGCAATTATCGAATCGCGTGGTGAACGACCCGGATGTCGTGGCCGCGAAGGGGGCGGCGAAATTAGCGCGCACTGATTTGGAGAAGCGAGAAAGGCTGCGCGATTATTACAACATCTACTATGGCCGGATGCGGTCGATGACTTCGAGTGCGGAAATGAAAGCCGCTCTCGACCAGTTAAAGATGGCGCATCTTAGTCAGATCAACCAACCACGCGTCCGGTCCGCGACGGACGCTGCTTTGCCGACGCCGACTCCGGCGCGCAAACGCGGAAAAAATAAAAAATTCTGAAGCGCCGGCTTGCCGCTCGGAGCAGCGCGGTTATTCTACTCGCGCTGAATTTACGGCGCGTTCGTCTAGTGGTTAGGACACGGCCCTCTCAAGGCCGGTGCACGGGTTCGACTCCCGTACGCGCTGCGGCTTACGCCTGATTTCTACGGGCTGGTGACGGGCGGATGAATGATCTGGCCGCTGCCGCTTAACACGATTTTGTTTGCGATCACCGCGCCCGTAACGGTCGAGTGGCCACTGAGCACGACGGTGCGGGCGTTCGCCATCAGGATGCCGTTGAACGTGGAGTGACCGCTCAACGTCGCACCGCCCGGACCGCGGACACTGTAATCGAAGCCCTCCACGCGTCCGACCAGGCTTTCGCTCTCGCGCCCAGCAGCTCTTACACGACGATCAATCTCCGGGGCAGTCAAGCCCCAGCCAATTCCGCAATCGGTCAACGCGTTGAGCAATGTCTGTAAACTCGCTGCGATTGTGTAAGCCGCATATTCCGGCTTGTTGAGAATTCGTACGATCAGAAATCCGCTGAGCGCCAGCACCCCCTGCACCAGCGTTTGTAATCCGCTGTAGGTGATCAGCGTTTTCGCCTTGTTCTTCCAAGCTTCAGCTGGCACGCGCGAAACTAGACCGCATTCATCGAGCGGCAACTCGATCAGCCGCGTTCAATCCAGAAATTTCCGAGGACAAGCAAGTCCATTTCTGTGCGCAGTTGCGGCAATTCGGAGATCGGATGTCAGCCTAGAGGCTTCTCGGAATGCGCCTTGCCCTTGAACTCGTAAACAAAAGTCGCGGCCTGATAGAGCCATTCGAGACGTTGCTCCGGAGTAAGCCGATGAAACTCGGTGTGACCGTCGAAGTCCTCGGGCGTGCACTGCGCAAGCACGCCTTCGAATTCGGCCGAAGGTTTGACTTCAGTCTTGCGATTTTTCACGGCGAATCTGCAATTTCTCCAACTCTTTAATGTCGAATAAATCCTTGTCGGTAAAGGCGAGATTAATCGCTTCAGTTCGAGAAACTTTTTAATTCCGATGATTTTGATGTTCCGGCCTTCAACCAGGACCGTTTGTGCACCTTTGTTCAGCTCTTCGAATGAAAGATCCCGGCCCAAAAAGATATCGACGTGCCGCAGCGGTCGATCGACGTCCACAAACGAAAACACGATGGCGCCTTTTTCGGCAATCATTCGTTGCACGGCCTCCGGACTCATAAGGTCCCGCGCAGGGAAAGGGACACGAGGTTGAAGCCGCAGTTCCTCCATGATGCCTAGAAATTTCTCAACGTTTGCCGGCTCCATATTCAACGCAAGATCGACATCGAGCGTAACGCGCTCTACTCCGTGCAAAACTCCCGCCACTCCTCCACCGACAATAAATTCAACCTGCGCATCCGTCAGAGCGAACAAAATCTCGTTGATGTGGTTGCTCATCACGAAGCATTTCGTTCGATCCAGAAATTTCCCAGTACGAGCAAATCCATTTGCGTGCGCAGAAAGCAATCGAGCGCTTCCTCGGGATAACAAACGACCGGCTCGTTTTCGTTGAAAGAGGTGTTCAAAAGGATCGGGACGTCGGTCAGACGGCAGAATTCCGAGATCAAAGCGTGATAACGCGGATTGGTCTCTTTGTGCACGGTTTGCAGCCGGCCGGTTCCATCGACATGTGTGACCGCGGGAATCATTTCCCGGTGTTTGGTGCGAATCGAAAACACTTCCATCATGAACGGCACGTCGTCCTCCTGCTCGAACCATTCCGAAACTGCTTCGCGCAAGATCGACGGCGCAAACGGCCGGAACGATTCGCGCCGTTTAATTTTCGCGTTCAAAATGTCTTTGATGTCGGCCCGGCGCGGGTCGGCCAGGATGGAACGGTTGCCGAGTGCGCGGGGCCCCCACTCCATTCGCCCTTGAAACCAGCCGACGATTTTTCCATCGACAATTGACTGCGCGGTTCTGCGCAGTAGTTCCTCTTCATCCGTGATCAGCGCAACTGCGCAGCCCGCGTCCGCGATCTCTTTTCGTTTCCAATCGATCAGCGCGAGAATTTCTTCCTGGGTCGATTCGGGACCGAGGTAAGCGTCGAGACAAGGTCTCGACGCGTTATTGGTTATTGGTGATTGGTTATTGGTGAGCTGCGATTGAACGAACATCGCAGCGCCGATGGCGCCGCCGGCGTCGCCCGCCGCGGCGGGGAGATACATTTTCTTGAACGGCGTGCGGCGGTAAACTTTGCCGTTGGCGACTGAGTTCATCGCGCAACCGCCGGCCAAAGCAAGATTGTCGGACGGATGCTCTTTGTGCAGCGCCTGGAGCAGCGCGAAAAACGCTTTCTCGTACATCGTTTGCACGGAGCGCGCGATGTCCTTGTGTTTTTGCTCGAGCGGCTCATCCGGCTTCCGCGGCGGGCCGAGAAGATCGACAAGGTCATTCCGGTAAAGCGGTCCCACTTCCGGCGCGCAATCCTTCCAGGTGTAAGAAACGTTATCGGTGTGGTGACGAAAATATTTGAGGTTCAACCGGAAAGTTCCATCGGGTCGAATCCGAACGATCTCGCGCAACTGTTCGAGAAAAGTCGGCTCACCATAAGGCGCCAGGCCCATCACTTTGTATTCGTCGCCGTAATGCGGGAAACCGATGAACTGGGTGAGCGCGGAATAAAAAACCCCTAACGAGTGGGGAAAATAAACGCGATTGTCGATCTTGACTTCGTTGCCGTGGCCGAATCCGAGCGCGGTGCTGGCAAAGTCGCCGAAGCCGTCGATGGAAAGACAGGCCGCCTCGTTGAATCCGGAAACAAAAAATGCGGAGGCAAGATGCGCGAGGTGATGTTCGACGTGATGGACCTCCGCTTTCAGCTCAACCCCGTAATTCGCTTCCAGCGTTTCCTTGACCGAGGCGGCGCTCCGGATGTTCTTGATCTTTTGCGACATCAACTTCGGATGCGGCCAGTGAGTGAGGACGAAACCGAGACGTCGCCAATTGTTCACGCCCGGTTTGCGATTGACCGCGACGTGATCGATTTCGCCTAACGACAGTCTTGCTTCGCTCAAACAATAATCGATCGCCTTGGTCGGAAACCCGGCCCAATGTTTGATCCGACGGAAACGTTCCTCTTCCGCCGCCGCGACGAGTTTTCCATCGACAATCAAACAGGCGGCGGAATCGCCGTGATAAGCGTTAAGGCCGAGAATTGTCATTCCAGAGATCAGAGGTCAGAAAGTAGAAGGTGTCCATAGGTTCAGCGATATACGTCGCGTCGATGGCCGATGGCCGAAACCTTCAATAAGCGAGATTCGTGCTCAATTGTGTAGAGGACGCGGTAATCACCAACTCTCAGGCGAAATTCCTCGCGTCCCTTCAAACGTTTGGCCGACGAAGGAATCGGAGCATCTTCGAGTAACCGAATGGCGCGCCCCACGCGCAATTGCATCTCACTGGAAAGCTTGGCCAATTCCTTCTCGGCGGTGCGCGCAAAGACAATGCGCTACTTCATGCATCGATGTTCAAATCTTTGAACACTTCGTCGATCGGACGGGTCGGTTCGTTGCGCCTCTCGGACAGCGTGATCAGATCAAGAAGATCTTCCCGCCATTCTTCGTTCTCTACGAGGCTGGCAAAGATGCTTTCCCGTTCTGAAGCCGGCATATTCTTAAGCCCGTCGATGAATTCTGCGGCGCTCATGTAGAAGTAAAATTAGTCGCGTTGAGTGTAGATTCAATCGCGAGCCTCATTGGATTCCAAAACCATTTTTTTCCACCGCCACCGCGAAGAAATTTTCCTGCTCCTGCGGTGCTTCGGACATATCGCCCGCAGGAATGAGTCTTCCTTGCTTGAGATAAAATAACTCAAACTGTCGATCTTTGAGAAACGCGAACACCGTCGATCGCGCTGTGGTTTTTGTTTCGAGCAACATGATCGGCCGAGAGTGCGCGATGGTTTCAGCCGCACCTTCCAGAACTTGTAGCTCGTGACCTTCGACGTCGATCTTAATGAACACGACATCCTTGAAACCGTAACTGTCCAAGGTCCTGGTCCGCACGATTTGGCTGGTGACACTCTCGCTCGGCGGAAGGGTTTCACGTTCCAGACTTCCCCAACCCACATTAATCACGCCGTGGGCTAAGACCGGCACGTGCAAAGTGCGCTCGCCTTCGCTCCGGGAAAGAGCCACGCGATGCAAATTGATCTTGGGGCAGTCGTAATCTCGCAAATCTGCCGACGCGGCTTCGTTCGGTTCGAACGCTTCCACCCGATCGAACAATTTTGCCAGCACATAGCTATAGAGACCTTCATTGGCGCCAACATCAATCGCGATGCCGTGTTCCCAACGTTGTTGGAGAAGAAAGCTCGCTTCGGGCTCGAGCGTTTTTCGAAAACTGCGCCACCAAAATTTTAACGGCAAACGCGCCCGCGCGGGCGTAATTCTGGCCAGTTGCCTTCGTACTTGCAGATTCGGCCACAGGGCTGAGTCAGTTTTCACGATTGTCTTCTCTGACTTCTGTCGTCTGATCTCTGACCTCTCGCGCCTTCGGCGCATCCTCCCAGCGCAGCCAGAAAAGAAGCGCGGCGAAAAATGGAACGAACCAGCCGTAACTGTATTGATCGTTCACCGACCATTCGCCGCTTAATTGACTCAAAAGACCAAACCAGAGGGCGGCGAAAAAGATAAGCGTCGCAAAGCCGCGAGCGGACATTCGTCTAACGAATGGAAGCGCTCCTTCGCCCGAACTTTGTGCTGTTGCCAGATTCTGCATGGGCGAAGATCAGTCAAATTTCGAGGCGACGCGAATGCGCGATTCCACTTTTCATTTTCTACTTTCTACTTCCTACTTTCTAATTTGTGACGACTGAAACGATCCTCGGAGTGCGATTCTTCAATGGCCGTTCGCGGCAAGCGGTCGATCTCATTTCGCAAACCGGTGGAATGGTGGTGGTGCCGGCCGCGCCGTCGATGGTCAACTTGTGTTACGACGAAGATTATCGCGCCGCCGTGGCCAGCGCCGAGTTCGCGATCGCCGACAGCGGCTGGATGGTTTTGCTCTGGAAACTTTTGACCGCGAGAAGCGTGGTCCGGATCTCCGGTTTGGAATACATGAAGCGTTTGCTCGAACACGATACCGTTCGTGCGGCAAACGCGGTGATGTGGGTTGTGCCGTCGCCGTCGGCTCGCGACAAGCTTGTCGATCTTTTGCGTCGGCGCGGAATTCCGGCCGCGGCTGAAAATATTTATGTCGCGCCGAACTACGCGCGGCCGGTACGCGACGAAGTTTTGGTCGACAAGGTGCGCCATTACCGGCCGCAACATGTCGTCATTGCCGTGGGCGGCGGAATTCAGGACAAGCTCGGCCAATATTTGAAGGAGCGGCTCGATTATCGGCCGGCCATCCACTGCATCGGCGCCGCGCTCGGATTTCTGACCGGCGATCAAATTGCCATCCCGGATTGGGCCGATCGATTTTATGTCGGCTGGTTGTTTCGAACTTTTGCCCAGCCGCGCATTTTCATCCCGCGATTTTGGAGCGCGCGAGAATTGCCGTTTCTCATTTTTCGATATCGCGACCGGCTGCCGCCGTTGCAGACAAAGTAGAAACTGGAAAGTAGAAAGTAAAAAACGAGATGGCGCGCGACGGAATAAATTACCGGGCAGTCCATGCCGCAATCCGGGAACGCAGCTCTGCCGCTGAATAAGTCTTCTTTTCACTTTAAGACTGCAGACCTTCACGGATTGCATCCGACATCGCCGGAGTCGGTTCGAAGCTCTCGTCCAGATTGACGAGCTTCTCCAGAATCAGCTCGCGTTCTTCGTTCGAAAGTTTCGGTAATTCAGCAATGATTTCCCGCACACTCATCGATTCAAATCATGCCACGCATTTTCGCCGACGCCAAGGAGGAAGCAGCGCAGATCAAGCGCGAGCAGTTATTGCCAGAGGAGAAGGCGCTGCTTCCGTCAAATTAGAAATTAGAAAGTAGAAAATAAATCTGACCGCGAATGACGCGGATGGAACGGATCGCTGAATCATCTTTCTCAAGCTCTGATTCTGGTCTCTCGGTTCCTCTATTCCAAGCCAAGCTGTTTGCGGATTGCGCGAGCAAGAGTGTTTTTGATCTCTGAGTGGCGAGGCACGGGAACGGTTCGCCCAATTCGCTGGATTTGTGTAGATATCGTGATTGGCGCCGTGTCGTTTGAGGTGGCAACCGCGCTCAACGAGACCTCGTACGAACTTCTCGCCGCTTCACAGCGAGATCGCCAGTTCCTGCCTCTCTGTCGGCACAAAAGCGTTCTCCGCAGCGTCTTCAACCATGAGGTGGTAAGCGTCGCGAATCATCGCCTGAAGTTGCTCCAATGTTTCGCCCTGGCTCATCACCGCGGGCATCTCCTTCAGCCGGCCGACGTACCATCCGTCATCTTTCCAATACTCGAGGGTGAACTGCTTCATCGTTTGAACATTGTATCATCCCTCTTCATCTGCGTCATCCGCGAGATCAGCGGTCCAAATCATCTCGGCTCCATCCTGCAAAATTCTGTAAATCCTGTCCGATTTCTCGTTTCTGATCCGTTTTATCCGTGTGATCCGCGGGGCTCAAAATTTTCATAGGATCAACCCGCCAAACACGCGAAATAACGCGAAAATCAGAGCTCAGAGACCAGCACGTCGGATTAATCCGTTAAATCGGGGCAATCTGCCGTGAACCTGCTTTTTTTCGTATCATTTGCGTATTTCGCGGGCAAGTCCCCCTCGCCTGTGAATAGACGGTCGAAGCCAACAAAGTTGCGGACGAATTAGCGAACGGGGTCCAGCGCCGGGAGCCAGAGTTCGTCTTCCACCAACAGATGACTCGCTCGCCTTAGCATTTTTCTGGTCACTCGTCACTTGTCACTCGTCACTTTCGCGGCAGAGTGCCGCGTATGCCGTACAAAGATATCAGTCCGCCCGCCGGCGAAAAAATTTCGCGAACCGAGAAATTGAATATCCCGGACCGGCCGGTGATTCCGTTCATCCGCGGCGACGGCACCGGTCCGGACATTTGGGCGGCAAGCGTGCGCGTGTTCGATGCAGCGGTCGAAAAAGCCTACGGCGGGAAAAAGAAAATTTCGTGGTTCGAAGTGTTCGCGGGCCAGGCGGCGAAAGACAAGTTCGACAGCTGGTTGCCGGACGACACGGTGGAAGCGTTCCGTGAATTTTTGATCGGCATTAAAGGTCCGCTGACCACTCCGGTCGGCGGCGGTATTCGCTCGCTCAACGTCGCCCTGCGGCAACTTCTCGATCTTTTCGTTTGTCTGCGGCCGGTCCAGTACTTCAAAGGCGTTCCCTCGCCCGTGAAACATCCGGAGAAGGTGAACATGATGATCTTCCGCGAAAACACGGAGGACATTTACGCCGGCATCGAGTACGCCGCCGGCACACCGGAATCGCAAAAGATTCTCGATTTTTTCGCGAAAGAATTTCCAAAAGAGTTCGACAAGATCCGGTTCGGCACACGCGAAAAAGCGGCGGAGTTTTGGAAAAGAGTAGGCGCGCCGGAAAAAAGCGATGTCATGGTCGGAATCGGCGTCAAACCGGTGAGCCGTTCCGGCAGCGTGCGCTTGATCCACAGCGCGATCAGCTACGCAATCCTGAATCAGCGCAAGAGCGTGACGCTCGTTCACAAAGGCAACATCATGAAGTTCACCGAAGGCGCGTTCCGCGATTGGGGCTATGAGATCGCGAAAAGTTATTTCGGCGCGGAAGAAATCGACGGCGGGCCGTGGTGCAAAATTCCGATGGGCAAACCGGGCGGCGGCCTTGTGATCAAGGATGCGATCGCCGACATCACACTGCAACAGGTGCTGACGCGACCGGAAGATTTCGACGTCATCGCGACGTTAAATTTGAATGGCGATTACTTGAGCGACGCGCTGGCCGCACAAGTGGGCGGAATCGGCATCGCGCCCGGCGGCAATATTAATTACATTACCGGTCACGCCGTTTTCGAAGCGACACACGGGACCGCGCCGAAATACGCGAACCAGGACAAAGTGAATCCCGGCTCGGTAATACTTTCTGGCGAAATGATGTTCCGTTACATGGGCTGGACGGAGGCGGCCGATCTCATCCTCAAAGGATTGAACGGCGCGATCGCGAGCAAACGCGTCACCTACGATTTCGCGCGGCTGATGGAAGGCGCCACCGAGATCAAGTGCAGCGAATTCGGCACGAATGTGATTGAGCACATGTAAATCGAATCGCGAAATCCGAATGTCGAAATAACCAACCAAATGAAAAAGAAATATTGCAGCGCGCCTTCGCCATTCGAGCTTCGTCATTCCTTCGTCATTCGTCATTCGTGCTTCGTCATTTGTCTGCTCATTCTGATCGCCGGAACCAGCAGTCTTTTCGCGCAAAAGCGGAACGTCACTGAAAAAGATCTTTGGGATTTTGTCTGGATCGGCGACCCGCAAATCTCGCCGGACGGATCGCGGGTGGCATTTGTGCGCGTGACGGTGAACGAGAAGAAGGAAGGCTATAACACTTCCATCTGGTCCGTGCCGACGGCTGGCGGCGAAGAACCGCATCAGCTAACCAAAGGCGATCACGATTCGACGCCGCGCTGGTCGCCAGATGGAAAATATCTGTTGTTCCTGCGCGCAACCGAGAAAGACGGCAAACCGGAGCCGCCGCAGTTGTCGATCCTGCCGCTTGCGGGCGGCGATTCCTTCTCATTTACGGAGCTGCCGAAAGGCGCGGGAAATCCGGTGTGGTCGCCTGATGGAAAGTCGATCGCATTTACGAGCGACACCAACCCAGAGGACCTGGCCAAGCAGGAAAAGAAAAAGCGGAAAGAAGAAGAATCAAAGAAAGCAATGAGCGAAAGCTCGCCCTCGCCTTCATCTGAGCCTTCAAAAAAGCCGGTAGAAAAAAGCGGAAAGAACGAAAGCGATCAAGCGGCCAAGAGAGCCGAAGCCGAGTCCGAGCATGAGAGCGACATTCATGTGGTCACGCGAGCCGTGTATCGGGAAGACAACGAAGGCTATGCCGACCCGAAGCGACCGCAGCATATCTGGGTGGTGAAGGCGCCGCACAGCGCCGACGAGAAAGTGCAGCCGAAGCAACTAACTACCGGCCGTTTTGATGAGGGCCACATCATCTGGGCGAAGGAGGGTGGGCAGATTTATTTCACGTCGCTACGCGTGGACGAGCCTTATTACGAGCTGCCGAAGAGCGAACTGTTTTCAATTAGCTCAAACGGTGGCGACCCGACGAAACTCAACTCCATCGACATGGACGTAAATAATTTGTCGCTCAGCCCCGATGGTAAACAGATGGCGTTCATCGCGTCGCGAACCCAACCGGTGAACTCTTATACGCAACCCGACCTGTGGATTGTCGATCTTACGCCGAACGCAAAGCCCCGAAACCTGACCGAGAAATTCGATTTCGATCTTGGCAGCGGTGTCTTTGGTGATAGCGCAGCGCCGCGCGCGGGTGGTCCAAGCGCTCCAATTTGGACCCCAGACGCAAAAAACTTGATCGAGGCTTATGGCAAGGAGGGCAAAACCATTCTGGCGTCATTCGACGCAACGAACGGCACTCCAACCGATCTCACGCATGGCAATCAAGCAGTCCAGCGCTTCCGCGCTTCAGCTGATGGCTCGAAGATCGTTTACACAACATCGACAGCAACGCGCGTCAACGATCTGTTCGCGCTCGATCGCAGTGGCGGCGAACCGAAACAGCTCACGCGCGTCAACGATGAGCTTTTCGCCAAACTCAATCTCACTGAGCCGGAAGAAATTTCGTATAAGACCTTTGATGGCAAAACGATTCAAGCGTGGGTGCAAAAACCGCCCGATTTCAATGCCGCGAAAAAATATCCGCTCATTCTGAACATCCATGGCGGACCGCACGCGGCCTACGGCTATATCTTTGAGCACGAGTTTCAGTGGATGGCCGCGAAAGGCTACGTTGTGCTTTACCCGAATCCGCGCGGGAGCACGACCTACGGTCAGGATTTTGGCAATGTGATTCAGTATCATTACCCCGGTGACGATTACAAAGATTTGATGGCCGGCGTGGATGAAATGGTTCGACGCGGATATGTCGATGAAAAGAAACTCGGCGTGACTGGCGGGAGCGGCGGCGGTTTGCTGACAAACTGGGTCGTCGGACAAACAACGCGCTTCGCGGCAGCGGTCTCGCAGCGCGATATC
>DASYVQ010000010.1:0-24824 GCA_035936875.1 Chthoniobacterales bacterium | reverse complement strand
CGCCAGCGGCTCGATGCGCGAGGCGATGTTCACTCCGTCGCCATACACATCACCGCCGCGATGCACCACGTCACCAATATGAATACCAATCTTCAGTTCGATGCGTCGCTCAGCACTGACATCATGATTTCGTTTGGCCAGGGTGCGCTGGATTTCGATGGCGCACTGGGCCGCTTCCAACGCACTGTGGAACTCGATCAGGAAAGCGTCACCAATAGTTTTGATCTCCGTGCCGTTGAAGCGAGGGAAAATTTCGCGGAGCAGCTGGCGGTGTTCCTCTAACAATTCGAGCGCCAGCTTATCGTCGCGTTGCGCCAGCGCGCTGTAGCCCACCATGTCGGTGAACATGATGGCGGCCAGTTTGCGTTGTTCGACGTTGGCGCTCACGGCTCAGTAAATCCGATCTTGCGCATCAAGATGGCAAAGCGCGGATCGGACCGAAGGCTCTTCGATTCCGGATCGAAACGAAACCACGCGAGCGAGTCGGAGCGTTCCTGATACGCTTTCTCCAGCCACTCGAAAGCTTTGTCTTTGTCGCCGAGGCCCGCGTAAACATACACACGCGAGATAGTCGAAATGAAACGGCGCTTCTGCAGTTCATCCAAGCGTTGAAGGATTTTCAACGCGTCGGCCCGCCGACCGGTAACCGCGTAAGCATAACCGACGAACCCGAGACCAAGCGGATCGTCCGGGCCGAAATGCAGACCGGTCTCCATTTCTTCGATCGCGCGCGGCGAATTCCCGCTGAAGAGATAGGCTCTTCCCAAGAACCACCGCGTCCAGGGATTGTTCGGATCAAGTTCGAGTGCCTTCGAAAAAAACCCGATCGCTTCATCGTTGCGGCCGGCATAGATCGCTCCCCAGCCAAGGAACCAATGTGCGGACACGGAAAGTGGATCGAGCTCGAGTGCATGCGCGCCATACTTCTTCGCTTCGTCGTAGCGTCCCATGCCCGCCAGAAAATGGGTGTAGAGCGTGTAACTTTGCGCCGACTGCGGATTGAGCTCCAATGCGCGCTTCAATTCTTTCTCTGCTCCAGCCCAATCCCAATCGTAATGATAGTGAACGAAGCCTAACGACGCATGGGCCTCGGCTAACGAATCGTCGAGTTCGATGGCTTTGAGCGCAGCCTCTTTCGCTTTCGAAAACGCTTCTCGCGGCGGAATTATTGCGTCTGCAGCGATCACGTAGTTGTCCGCCATTCCAGCGTAGGCCAAGGCGAAGCGAGGATCTTTTTCGATCGCTTGTTGAAAGAGCGGAACCGCTTTCGTCATTCCTTCTTCCGAAAGTTTGTCGGCATAGAAACGTCCCTGCCGGTAAAGATTATAAGCTTCGAGATTTTCCGTCGGCTTCTTCTCGATCTTGCGTTTGTCTTCGCCCAGCAGCCGCACCTTCAACGTGTCCGCGACTTGTTGCGCTACTTCACTGCGCACAGCGAAGATGTCCTGCATCTCGCGGTCGTACGTGTCGGACCACTCGTGATTGCCGTCCGAGGCCTGGATAAGCTGCGCCGTGATGCGCAATTTATTACCGGCCTTGGCGACGCTGCCTTCGAGCAAATGACTCACGTGCAGTAGTTCGCCAATCTTCTGGATGTCTTCGTTCTTGCCCTTGAACGCGAATGAAGAGGTGCGGGCCTTGACCTGTAATCCCGTAATCTTCGAGAGCGCGGTAATCAGTTCTTCGCTGACGCCGTCGCTCAAATATTCGTCGTTCTTGTCCGCGCTCATGTTCACGAACGGCAACACCGCGATTGATCTTGTAGCCGCCTCGCTCTGTCGAGGCGTGGTTTTCGTTCGCAAGAATTGATAGGCGAGCAGACCAGCCGCGATTACCGCGACGGCAACAATGAACGTGGCAAACTTCCGGGGGCTCCAAGTTGGGAGGACCGCGTCAGGCGGAACATTCTCCGTTCGCTTTAGACCTTCCGGTGTCGCTTCGAACGCCCAGGAAATCATCACCGAAATGACAAATCCCAGGGCGAGGAAAACGACGAAGGCTTTCATCACCCAGGTCGGTGCTTCAAAAGTGGGAAGCAAAATCGACGCCGCTTGGACGAGCAGCCATGCCACCACCGCGTAGGTGATCGCCACCTTGTAAACGTTGCGCCGCTTCAGCTCCCCGAAGAAGTTCTTCGGATTCATGGCGTCGCTTCTTGGCATACGGTCAACTTATGAGCAAGGAGAAGACACCCGCGAATCACGCGAATTGGCGCGAATTGGCGCGAATTGACCGGAATTGTTAGATTCGATTTGCTGCCCTGTCATTTTCGCGTGATTCGTGTGATTCGCGGGCAAGAACTCAAAATTTCAGCCCAATCGTAACCATGAAGATCATATGACAAAGCAATCAACTGATTCAAAGCGCCTCCTATCCTACACTATTGCGGAGTGGGCTTGCGCGCTTAAATACGAACATCTCTCGCCGGAAGCGATTCAGGCGGCGAAATTATTCTGGTTCGATTCCATCGGCTGCGCTCTGGGCGGCAGTCAGCAGGATGACGCGAAGATTTTGCTAAAGCATTACCGCGCGATGGGCAGCGGCAACGGCAAAGCCACCGCGTTCGTCTCCGGATTCAAGACCAATCCGGTCGACGCATCATTCCTAAACGGTCACATGATCCGGGCGATGGATTACAACGACATCTATTGGAAGGCCGATCCGTGTCATCCGAGCGATCTCATCGCTGCGCCGCTGGCGTTGTGCGAAAGCGAGAGGCTCGGCGGCAAAGACCTGATTCTTGCCACGATTATCGCTTACGAAATTGAAATGCGTCTTTGCGAAGCCGGCCGGCCGGGTGTGCGCGAGTACGGCTGGCATCATGCCACCTTGAGCGCATTCGCGGCGCCGATCGCGGCTGGCCGCGTGCTGAATCTCACACCGGCGCAAATGGTGTCTGCCATTGGCATCAGCGCTTCACGCACGTTTTGTCCGGGCGCGGTGACGGCGGGCAAATTGACCAACATGAAGAACACGGTCGATCCGTGGGCCGGACGCATGGGCGCGGAGAGCGCATTGCTTGCGCGTGACGGATTTTCCGGACCCGAGCACATCATCGACGGCAAGGAAGGTCTCTTCGCCGTTTTCCATCATGTTCAATACAAAGGCCAGCCGGCGACCTTCGACGGCGAGGGATTAGTCAAAGATCTTCCGAATTCGCCAAAGTCGCATTACCGGATTCTCGATTGCGGCATGAAGAGTTTTCCAATTGAAGCGCTGAATCACGCGCCGCTGACCGCGATGATGAAGACGATCAAAGATAACAAGATCAAGGCCGGCGACGTGAAGGAAATTAAAGTCGAAGTGATCGCGCGCGCCGCCGACATTCTGGGCGATCCGCACAAGTATCGGCCCGACTCCAAAGAAACCGCCGATCATTCGCTACCTTATTGCATGGCCGCGGGACTGGTCGACGGCATGGTGACGCCGTTGCAATTCAAAGAAGAGCGCGTGCTCGATAAGGCGCTCATCCCAATCATGGACAAGGTGAAGGTGGTGCCTAACGAAGAATTCGAAGCGCTCTTTCCCAAGTTTCAGCCGAGCCGCGTCACCATCACGACGAACGACGGCAAGTCGCACTCCACTCGTGTCGATGTTCCCAAGGGCGATCCGCGCGATCCAATGACCGAGGAAGAAATCGCGGTGAAATTCACCGCGCTGGGCGGCGATGTGATCGGCAAGGATCAATGCAAAAAATTGCAGAGCTTCATCATGAGCATTGAAACCGCCAAGAACCTTGGCGGACTTTTTGAGCTGACGACGGCCCGTTAGGCCGTGGCGCTACCGGCGTCGTCGGCGCCAAACTGAATTCCCTGCGCGAGCGGGAGCTCGGTTGAAAAGTTGATCGTATTCGTCTGGCGGCGCATGTACATCTTCCACGAATCGCTCCCGCTTTCGCGTCCGCCCCCGGTTTCTTTCTCGCCGCCAAAGGCTCCGCCAATTTCGGCGCCGCTTGTACCGGTGTTCACATTTGCAATGCCGCAATCGCTTCCCACCGCGCTCAGGAATTTCTCCGCTTCGCGCACGTCGTTCGTGAAAATCGCGGAGGTCAGGCCCTGCGGCACACCGTTCTGGATCGCGATCGCTTCGTCGAAATCGCGATAGGTCAGCAGATAAAGCAGCGGCCCGAACGTTTCATGACACACAATCTCGAAATTGGGCTTCGCGTTCGCCAGACACGGCGTCATGTAACATCCGCCCGGATATTGCGGTCCTTCCAGCCGCTCCCCGCCGTAAAGAACTTCGCCTCCTTCGTCTTTCAATCGCTGAATAGAATGCTGCACCATGTCGACCGCGTTCTTGTCGATCAAGGGACCCATCAGGGTTTTTTTCTCCAGCGGATTGCCGATCGGAACACTCTTATAAGCAGCTAACAATTTCTTGCGCACCTTGTCGGCGATCGATTGGTGCATAATCACGCGCCGCGTAGAAGTGCAGCGCTGGCCCGCCGTGCCGACTGCGCCGAAGAAAATCGATTGTGTCGCCATGTCGAGGTCGGCGCTCGGCGCAACGATCAGGGCATTGTTACCGCCCAGCTCCATGATGGTTCTGCCAAGACGGCCGTGAACCGCTTTCGCCACGTTCAAACCCATGGCCACCGAGCCGGTTGCGGATACCAACGGGATACGGCGATCGTCGGCCAACTTCTGGCCAACCGTTTTGCGGTCGCCGATAAGCAAAGTAAAAATCGCGGGATCAGCGCCGGTCTCGCGGCAAACGCGCTCCGCAATCTTCGTCACTGCAATCGCGGTGAGCGGAGTTTTTTCCGACGGCTTCCAAACGGTGGCGTCGCCGCAGACCGCCGCGAGCGCGGCGTTCCACGACCAAACCGCTACTGGAAAGTTAAAAGCGCTGATCACGGCAACGACCCCAAGCGGATGCCATTGTTCCATCAAACGATGATTTGGCCGTTCCGACTGAATCGTCAGGCCATACAGCATGCGCGATTGGCCAACGGCTAGATCGCAGATGTCGATCATCTCCTGCACTTCGCCTTCGCCCTCCGCCACGATCTTTCCCGATTCCAGAGTAACGAGCTGCCCAAGCTCATGTTTTGCGTCGCGCAACGCATTGCCCAAACGTCGGACAGTTTCACCACGCACCGGCCCTGGCGTCGTTCGCCATTTCAAGAACGCTTCCTGCGCGCGGCTAATCGCGGCTTCGTAATCTTCAGCAGAAGCGGTGCGAATGCTGGCCAGTTTGCGCCCGTCGATCGGCGATATCTTGTCGATCTTCGCCCCGCCCCCGCGCCATTTACCGTCGAAGACTCCGGCGTTGTCCTCGGCCAGGCCGAGTTTTTCGAGAACCGTTTGCATGATTATTTGCGACCGCAGTATTGCCGCATCAAATCGATCGCTTCATCGACAACCTGTGCGGTCATGTCGAGCGCCGGCCTAAAACGAATCGACGCCTCGCCGGAACGCAACGTGAGAACGCCGAGATCGAAAAGCCCTTTCCACATTTCTTCGCGCATCTTCGCGTCCGGCAAATCGAACGCCAGGAACATCCCGCGACCGCGCACCGCTTTGATGAAAGCGAATTCATTTTGGAGTTTGCGCAATTCATCAAGGAAATATGCGCCGACTTTCCCGGCGTTCTCGACCAGATGTTCCTCCTCGACGATGCGCAGAAAATGGGTTGAGCGCACCATGTCTGTGAAATTACCGCCCCAGGTCGAGTTCAATCGACTCGGCAGGCGAAACGCGTTGTCATTCACTTCATCGAGACGCGGACCGCCCATCACGCCGCAGACCTGCGCTTTTTTTCCGAAAGCGAGCAGATCGGGCAGAACATCGAAATGTTCGCAGCACCAGTTGCGACCGGTCGCGCCCATGCCGCATTGCACTTCGTCGAAGATGAGAAGCACTTCATTTTCATCACAAATTTCGCGCAACTTCTTCAGCCATTCGCCCCGGAAATGATTATCGCCGCCTTCGCCCTGAATGGGCTCGATGATGATGGCGCAGATGTCGATCTTGCGCTTGTCGATCTTGTCCCGGACTTCCTGCTCCGATTTCTTTTCGCGCCCAATCACGTCCGCTTCGCGCTTGGATTCCGGCAATGAAAAATCGATAAACGGACTCGAAACGCGCGGCCAATCGAACTTCGCGAACAAATCCGTCTTGCGCGGATCGGTGTTGGTCAGACTCATCGTGTAACCAGTGCGGCCGTGAAAGGCGTGACGGAAATGCAAAATCTCGGTGCCGCGCTCGCCGCGACCCGCCGCAATGTTTTTGCGCACTTTCCAATCCATCGCCGCTTTCAAACAATTTTCGACGGCAAGTGCGCCGCCTTCGATGAAAAGGTAACGCTCGAGCGGCGGCAGACCGACCACACGCGCAAACGTGTCGACAAATTCGGCGTAGCCTTCCGAGTAAACATCGGAGTTCGCGATCTTGACTTTGGCCGCGCGCAACAGATCGCGCTTCACGTCGTCCCGCTCGAAATAAGGATGATTGAATCCGACCGGCATCGAGCCGAAAAAACCGTAGAGATCGATGAGCCGATGGCCCGTCGCGCCATCATATAAATAAGAGCCGCGACTTTTTTCGAGATCAATGACGACTTTAAAGCCGTCGAGCAAAATATGCTCCTCGAGTGTGTCGAGCACACGCGACGCACCGATCGATTCTCGATTTTTGCTCTTCCTTAAACGCGGTCGCGGAGTGCGAGCCGCCTCGGTGAGCATCGGAGGCGTACTCATCCGTTGATCGTAATCTGAGCGACCAACGCGGTCAACACGGGCACCAGAAGGTGTCCCAAAGCTACTTTGCCGGCGGCCAGAGGGCGTTTTTTTCCGCAGTCGCCTTTGTCAGCGCGGCATTGTACTCAGCCACCTCCGCGTTGTAGGCGAGGTTGCCTTGCACATCGCTGTGGAGAAGATCGCGCTTTTTCAGGCGCAACGCCTGGTTCCATTCGGTGAGCCGTTCTAATTCCGTCGCGTTAATGGCCCGCCGTTGATCAAGGCTTGGCGGCGCGATCAGTTTGGAAACTTTTTCAAGACCGTAATGGTTCGCAGGCGCGGAGGGCACCGATTTGTGCTTAAAGAATTTATCGTAGTTGGGAGGCCCCGGTCGCAGAACGAAATAAGCGAGAAAACACGGTAGCGCGACCAATCGAAACGTTCTCGATAGTGGCGCGAGGTTCGGATAACTCCATCGAAAGAAAAGCGGCCCGAAAGGCAGAAAAATGCCGAATCCCCACCAAACACTCACCCCAAAAGCCGCACCGACGAGAAGGATTCGGCCAATCAACGCGCAAAGCAGGCCGGTCGCGAGAAAGATTAACGCCGCCACTCGTAGGTCTTGAGCACGACAAGTGCCACGAGCACGCCCCCAGCCCCGGCGGCTTCGCGAAAATCTCGCGCTTGTTTCTGCGGCGATCACAGGCATGCTGTCGGGTTTTTCCCGCTCCAGATTATGACAATCGGCAGACGCGTCGTTATTACAGGTCTCGGCTTCATCACCAGCATCGGGAACAATCGCGCCCAAGTCCTCGAGAGTTTGTTGCATCAACGCAGCGGCATTGAGATTCATCCGGAACTGGATCGGCCGGAGATACCGGTGAAACTCGCCGGCACGATCAAAGGTTTTTCTTTTCCAGGTATGCGCTACGACAGCTGGAAATTCCCCAAGGAATTGACGATTCCCCGCGCGCATCTGCGCTCCATGTCGCCGCACGTTGTCTACGCTTACGCTGCCATGCAGGAAGCGATCGCGGACGCTGCGATTTCGCCGGAAATTATTTCCAACACCCGCACGGGATTAACGTCGGCCTCTTCAGGCTCGGCCATGATGCTGTACCGGAACATCGAGGTGATGTTGAAGAAAGGAGTCTTGCGCTGTCATCCGTTCTGTCTCGCCGCCAGCGTGTCCGGAACGCTGAATTTTAATCTTGTTTCCGATTTCAAAATCCGCGGCGCCTCCACCGGACTGATCAGCGCCTGCTCCTCTTCCGCCCATGCTTTCGGTTATGCGACCGATCTTATCCGCCAAGGTCGGCAGGACGCGATGTTCGTGGTCGGCGCGGAAGATGCCGATATCTTCACCATTTTGCCTTTCGCCGCCGTGCGCGCCTTGACCCGCTCGACTGATCCAACTCGCAGTCCGTGTCCGTTTGATCGAAAGCGCGATGGTTTTGCTGCGACCGGAGGCGCGACTGTTCTTTTCATCGAAGAATTGGAGCACGCGCGCAAGCGCGGCGCGCAGATTTATGTCGAAGCGCTCGGCTGGGGGCAAAGTTCCGATGGCTACGATATCGTGGCGCCGGCGCCGAATGGCGAAGGTCTCGCCCGCGCCATATCGGATGCGTTGAAAAACGCCAACGTCGCGCGAGACGAAATCGATTACATCAACGCCCACGGAACCGGAACGCCACAAGGCGATGCCGCGGAGGCGTGCGCTATGAAAACCGTGTTTGGGGATCGCTCACCGCGCGTTAGCAGCACAAAAAGTCAGACCGGACACGCCTTGTCCGGCGCGGGCGCGCTCGAAGCGGCGATTTGCTCTCTCGCTATTCGCGAAAAGTTCACGCCGGTCTCACTCAACATCACCGAGCTCGATCCAGTCTGCGAAGGATTGAACATCGTAACTAAGCCAATCGATTTTGCGCCCCGCACCGTGCTTTCCAATTCGCTCGCGTTTGGCGGCGCCAACGTCGCGCTCGTCTTTCGAGAATTTTCCGACAGCCGAAATCCCTAATTGTCGATCTTACCTCACGATGCCGTCGCGGAGCATCGCGTGTTTACCGGCAAGCAATTCTTGCGTGAGCTGGTAACCGCGCTTGTCGACATTGCGGCGGGTACCGGCAAAGTGAGTGTCGATCCGCAACCGCGCGGAGCGACAAAAATAATTGGCGACCGACAGCACTTCGTCGACGGGTTTGCCCTGTCCCATGAGCCATTGCGCGTAGGAACAGGTCGCGCTGATCGCAAAAAGCTCGGTGGCGATTCCAACGAAGCGGGAGAGCAACAGCTGTTCGCGGTCGAGTTTCGGACCGAAGCGGGTCATGGCGTGAAACAAACCGCGCGCCAGTTTTTTGCTCGCTCCGGTCGCGTAATCGACGTGCTTCTGCAAATTGCGATGGAGATTGTCGATCTTACGCGCGCCATTCGGCAACCACTGCCGCGGATACCAGCCGGCATAAAATTTTCCGGATGTGAAAACGGCTTTCGCGCGCTCGGACATCGGCAACTGCGTGTTGAAGATCGCACCGCCGACTTTCAAATGCGGATCGAGCGCTTCGCGCGCAATGAAAAGCCGCATGATCTCGCTCGAGCCTTCGAAGATTGTGTTCACCCGGCAATCGCGCAGGAATCTTTCCACCGAGATCGGCAGTTCGCCCCGACCGGCGAGGGATGCCGCCGTTTCGTAACCGCGGCCGCCGCGCACCTGCATCGCCTCGTCGGCGATCTTCCACGTCATTTCCGTTGCCCACATTTTGCACATGGCGGTTTCAATGCGAAGATCGGCCGCTTTGCGGTCGAGCAACGACGATGTGAGAAAAGTCATTGCTTCCATGGCGAAAACGTTGCCTGCCATCTCCGCGATTTTCCCGGCAATGGCCGCGTGTTTGCCGATCGGCACACCCCACTGAATCCGTTCGCCCGCCCACTTTCGCGAGATTTCGAGCAACCGTTTCGAAACTCCGACACACGCTGCCGGAAGGGTGAGCCGGCCCGTGTTCAATGTCGTGAGCGCGACCTTCAGCCCGGCGCCTTCCTTTGCGATGATGTTTTCGCGCGGGATGCGCACGCCTTTGAAAGTGACAACCGCGTTGTAGAGCGCGCGCAACCCCATAAAGCGGCAGCGATACGCAATTTTCAGCCCGGGCGTATCGACATCGACAACGAAGGCCGTGATTTGCTTGCGCTCTTTGCCGCCGACAATTTTCGGCGCCGTTTTCGCCATGACCACGAGCACGCCCGCTTTCACGCCGTTGGTGCACCAAAGTTTTTCGCCGTTCAGAACAAACTCGGAGCCATCGGGCGTCGGGTCCGCGCGCAGACTCATCGTTGCCGGATCGGAGCCGGCGTGGGTTTCGGTCAAGGCGAACGCGGAAATTTCGCCGCCGGCCACGCGCGGCAAATATTTTCGCTTCTGCTCCTCCGTGCCAAATAAAAGCAACGGTTGGGCAACGCCAATCGATTGATGCGCGGAGACAAGCGCGGCCACGTTTCCATCCCAACTGCCCATCAAAACCGCCGCGCGTCCATAATTGAACTGCGACAAGCCAAGACCGCCGTACTGCTTTGGAACTTTGATTCCAAATGCGCCGATCTCGGCGAGACCCTTGAAATTTTCCGGCGGAATTTCGCCGGTGCGATCGATCTCGTCCGGATCGACATGATCGCGCAAATAATTCTCCAGCTTGTTTAGGAAACCTGCGCCGGCAGCCTGATCCTCCTCGCTTTGCGCCGGGTACGGATAAATCCGGTCGAAATCGTAGCGACCGATAAAGAGATTGCTGGCAAAACTGCCGCGATCATCGAGCGGATCGCGCGACGCCTCCGCCAGTTCAAGCGCGGCGCGCTTGCCTTCCGACATCTTCGACGTGTCGATGACCGACGCGGCCGGCGCCGGCTTTGCACTCGTCTCCTCGGCGATCTGTTTCTCAGGCGCTTCCAGCGGCGATTTCATGATTCGTAAAACTTCGTGCCGTCGCGCGCGTGCTTTTTCAAGATCTCGCACGGGGTAAATCTGTCGTCGCTTTGTGCGAGCCGATTCATTTCATCGACAATCTTCTTCAAACCGAAATCTTCGGCGAATCGAAGCGGGCCGCCGCGGGACGGCGCGAAGCCGGTGCCGAGGATCATTCCGAAATCGGCGTCCTCGGGTGACTCGACTACCTTTTCTTCCACACAACGCGCCGCCTCATTCACCATTAGAAAGACCAGGCGGTTGGCAAGAGCCTCCTTCGCCGAAGCAGCTGCGGCGGCCGAATCGACATCTTCATTCGTCGCACCTTCGCGTCTCCATTGCTGCAGCGCGTCGTTAGGCGTTTGCGTCTTACCTTCGTATTTGTAAAAGCCGCTGCCGGCTTTGCGGCCGAGCATTTTGGCGGATTGCATCTTGCGCAAGATTTCCGGAGCGCGGTCGCGACGCCCATAAGCCTTTTCCAGCGTCGCCGCAATATCAACGGTGATGTCCACGCCAATCTCGTCGATCAAACGCAACGGGCCCATTGGCATCCCCCATTTCACCAGCGCGTTGTCGATCTTCTCGGCATTAACGCCCGCCTCAAAAAGCCCGGCGGCATCGAGAAGATAAGGAAACAAAACACGATTAACGAGAAAGCCGGGACTGTCGCGCACGACCACGGGCAGTTTTCCAACTTGCCTGACGAATGCGAGTGCGCGCTCCTGTGTTTCGCTCGCCGTTTCCTTGCCGACGACAACTTCGACCAGTTTCATCCGGCTGACCGGATTGAAAAAGTGCAACCCGACGACGTGATCCGGCGAAATGGTGCGGGCAGCCAGTTCGCTGATTGGCAGCGCGGAAGTATTGCTCGCAACAATCGTTTTCGGGCCCACCTTCATCGAGAGGTCGCGAAAGATTTCTTTTTTGATGTCGATCTTTTCCGAGGCCGCTTCAATGGCGAATTGCACGTCGCGCAATTCCATCGGCGCGGTCGAGGCCACGATGCGCGCCCGGCCTTGCTTTGCTTTTTCTTCGCTCATCAAGCCGCGTTTGACCGCGTCGGCATATGTCTTCTCGATGTTGGCCAGGCCGCGCTCGAGTTGCTCGCGACTAACGTCGCGCAAAATCACGGTCACGCCGCGGGCGCTAAGCCATTGTGCGATGCCGGAACCCATCACTCCCGCGCCAATGACCGCCGCGTGAACAATTTTTTCCGCCGGCGTTTTCGAAGTTCCTTTTTTGTATTTCTCGGCGAGGAAGAAATTGCGGATCAAGTTCTGGGTCGATTCGGTTTTGCCAAGATCGACAATCGCTTCCAGTTCAAGGCGAAGGGATTCATCGATTGGATTGCTTGATCCCGTCGCGATAACGCCGAGAGCACGCGCCGAAGCAGAATTTGGGTCGGACGGAACCGGCGTCTTCCTTTCTGCGGGACGCGCAACTTCCGGCAGTGGGCGCTTCCCTGCTTTCAGCTTTTGCCGCGCCGCCTCGAGCAATTGCTCGCGCGGCACAACTTCATCGACGAGGCCGAGCTTTAAAGCCTCCTGCGCAGAATAAAGTTTTCCTTTCAGAATCACTTCGGCCGCGCGTTCGGCGCCGATCAAACGCGGCAGACGGGTACTGCCGCCCCAGGCGGGAATTAATCCGAGCGTTGTTTCGGGCAGACCGATGCGCGTGGCCGGATCGTCGGAGGCAACACGGTAATCGCATGCCAGCGTGATTTCATAACCGCCGCCCGCGCAAGCACCGTGAATCGCCGCGACGGTGGGAATTTTTAGCGCAGCGATGCGATTGAAAATACGCTGGCCTTCGGCGATGAACGCGCGCAGCTCGCCCGTTTCCGCCTGTTTCAACAGCGTTTTCAAATCGGCGCCGGCGATGAAGATCGATTTCTTGGCCGAAGTGATGATCAATCCCAGCAACGACGTGTCGCGTTCGATAACATCGACATGTTCGCTCAGCTCCTTGAGGGTGGCGGCGTCAAAAATGTTCGCGCCCGAGTCGGGGCGATCGAACGTGAGCAGACATACGCGATCGTCGCCGATTTCGCGCTGAATCATCGACCTGGTCAGTGCTGCGGGCATTGGAGTTATCTTCACTGCTTTTCGGGCAAATTCCAAGTGCGGAGAGAATCTGGGGGAGCGCACGCGCCCTCGCGTGCTGGCGATCGCGCCGTCGCGATCGCGAACTTTATTGGATCGACCCGAAAGTCATTTCGGCGAGGGCGCCGAAATGTGCACGCGAGGGCGCGTGCGCTCCCCAGAACATTGCGCTCGCCAAGCCCGAGTGTTACAAACGCGGCATGGTCGGCGCACTTTTAGCACCCGAAATCAAGAGCTTGATCGACGCGCGCGATTTCAATGCGCTGCGCGAGCTTTTTAAGGAATGGCCGCCGGCCGACGTCGCGGACGTGATTCTCGATCTTCCCGAAGACGAACAGGTGATCATTTTCCGCGTGCTGCCGGCCGCTCTGGCCGCGGATGTCTTTGAATACATCGGCATCGAGGAACAGCAAAAATTGTTGCGCGCGATGGCACACGAACAAGTGGTTGGCATTTTGAACGAAATGTCGCCGGACGACCGCACGGCGTTGCTGGAGGAATTGCCGAGTGCGGCGGCGCGACAGTTGATCAAGCTACTGACACCGGAAGAACGCCGCGTCGCCCAAGCGCTGCTCGGTTATCCGGAAGACAGCGTCGGCCGGTTGATGACGCCGGATTTCATTTCCGTGCACGAAACCTGGACGGTGAAGGAAGTTCTCGACTTCATCCGCGAGTACGGACGGGACAGCGAAACGCTGAACGTCATTTACGTGGTGGATGAGCGCAGCAAGTTGATCGACGACGTGCGCATCCGCGAGTTTCTGCTCAAGCCGCTCGATACCAAAGTTAGCGAGATCAGGGACCAGACGTTCGTGGCGCTCAAAGTAAACGATTCGCAGGAAGAAGCGCTCAACCTTTTCCGGAAATACGATCGGACCGCCCTGCCAGTGGTCGATTCCAGCGATGTGCTCGTTGGGATCGTGACCATCGACGACATGCTCGACGTTGCGGAGGAAGAAGCGACCGAAGACATCCAGAAACTCGGCGGCATGGAAGCACTCGACGAGCCCTACACGACTATCCCGCTGCTTCGCATGGTAAAGAAACGCGCGACCTGGCTGATCATTCTCTTTCTCGGCGAACTGCTGACCGCGACCGCGATGCAAGGTTACAACGGCGAAATCGAGAAGGCCGCGATCCTGGCGATGTTTTTGCCGTTGATCATTTCCAGTGGCGGCAATTCCGGATCGCAAGCGACGACGCTCGTTATTCGCGCCATGGCTCTGGGCGAATTGCGTTTGCGTGATTGGTTTCGCGTAGTCCGGAAAGAGCTCCTGTCCGGACTTTCTCTCGGACTGATTCTTGGAACTATTGGCGTTTTCCGAATCACGCTGTGGCAATATCTGCACATTTTTGATTACGGAAAGTATCATTGGCTTGTTGCCGTGACTGTTGGCACTGCGCTTGTCGGAGTCGTCTTGTGGGGCACCATCAGCGGGGCGATGCTTCCGTTCCTGCTGCGTCGACTTGGACTCGATCCAGCAACGTCATCGGCGCCGTTCGTAGCCACACTTGTCGATGTAACAGGATTAATTATTTATTTTAACGTGGCGCTGTTCATCCTTCGTGGCACGCTGCTTTAATGAGGCGACAGCTATGATTTCAATCGGCAGAATCCTTGGTCACGACGAAAAGTTCTTCGACTTGCTCGAAGCGAGCGCGCAGCAAGCCGACAGCAGCGTGCATCACCTTGTCGATCTTCTCGGCAAGTTACAGGAGAACGAATCGCCCCAGGACCTGGCCAAATTTGCGGAAAGCCGTCGCGAAGACAAACGCATCACCCAGGAGCTGACCGAGCAGCTTTCGAAAACTTTCATCACGCCGTTGGAGCGCGAAGACATCCAGGAACTGGCGGCCGCTCTCTACAAAATTCCGAAGACGGTCGAGAAAATTGGCGAGCGTATTCTGATTTCGCCGCAGGATTTGCACGGCTGGAGTTTTCGCAAGCAAGTGGAGCTTCTCGATCAAGCAGCCGAGGCTGTGCTGGCGATGGTGAAACAATTGCGCAAAGGCATGAACATTAAAACCGCCCGCGAGATGAACGACAAACTGCAAACGATCGAGGGAGAAGCGGACGATCTCGAGCTGGAACTCTTGCGCGATCTTTACCAGGGCGATTATTCGCCCAAGCACATCATTTTTCTGCGCGACCTTTACGAGTTACTCGAAAAAGTGATCGATCGTTGCCGCGACGCCGGAAACATCGTTCTGCAAGTGGTGCTGAAGTACGCGTAACCGCGGCGCGAACGCGCAAGATCGACATGTTCACGTTCCTCATCGTCGTTCTTGCCGCCATCATCTTCGAGTACACAAACGGTTTTCACGACGCCGCCAATGCCATCGCAACGGTTGTCTCGACCAAGGTGCTCACACCGCGACAAGCGATTGCCATGGCCGCGTTTTTCAATCTCACCGGTGCGCTTCTCGGGGGAGCGGTGGCAGCGACAGTTGGTAAAGGGCTCGTCGACGCCGATGTGGTGACGATGTCGACCGTACTCTCGGCCGTCATCGCCGGGTTCGTCTGGAACATGACCACGTGGTGGTTCGGTCTCCCATCCAGTTCAAGCCACGCGCTCATCGGTGGACTTTGCGGCGCGGCGTTGGCCACCGCCCACGGAAATTGGTCGGTAATAAAATGGAGCGCGGGAATGTGGCCGAAAGTTATCGTGCCGATGCTCACCTCGCCGGTCGCCGGGTTCGTTCTCGGCGGACTCATCATGTTGCTGCTTTTTATCGCGCTGCATCGGTTCACACCGCATTTTGTTCACACGACTTTTGGCAAACTCCAAATCTTCAGCGCCGCGTGGATGGCACACAGTCACGGCACGAACGACGCCCAAAAAACAATGGGCATCATCACGCTTGCGCTTTTTACCGGCACCAAAGCCGGCCGGTTCGATCATCTTCCGGTGTGGCTCGAATTCTTAAAGACGCCGGTTTTTGTAATGCCACTGTGGGTGAAAGTCATCTGCGCCGCCACCATGGCAGTTGGCACGGCAGCCGGTGGTTGGCGCATCATTCGCACGCTTGGTCATCGTGTCGTGAAACTCCAACCCGTCCACGGATTCGCCGCCGAAACCAGCGCCGCGCTGATCATTCAGGCTGCAAGCATTTACGGAATTCCGCTTTCGACCACCCACGTCATTTCAACGTCGATCATGGGTGTCGGTGCGGTGAAACGTTTCAGCGGAATGAAATGGACCGTGGTCGAGCGAATTATTTGGGCGTGGATCTTTACTCTGCCCGCGACCGCGTTGCTTGGCTACCTGCTGGAGCGCGCACTTGCCGCGCTCTGATTTTGCTTTGGTAGCGGCACCTACCTGAAGGCCGGTGTTAGGAAAAGTTGGTTATACAGCGCCGGACCTTCACCGTCGCAGCATCGGTCTGCTCGGCTACACGGTGGTCGGCGCCACCGCTGCGCTCTAATTAATCATTAACACCAGCCTTCAGGCCGGTGGTTCCCGCACGCAATCGACAAAAGCCGTTTCAACGGCTTACTCTCGCGGGATGTCCCTCCACTCTTACTCGCGTTGCTGGATTCACCTTATCTGGGGAACACTGAATCGTGAAAAACTGCTGAACAAAGATGCCGCCGCACGCGTGTCGCGATTTCTGAGCGAATACGCCAAGACCAAAGGCATCTACACGAAGATCAATTTCGTAAACCTCGACCACGTCCACGTGCTTGTCGATCTCCCGACCGCCCTTTCGATCGAAGATGTGGCGCAACTACTAAAGGGAAGTTCCTCGCACTGGATCAACGCCAACGACATCATCAAAGGAAAGTTCACGTGGGGTCGGGGCTATGGCGCGTTCTCGGTGTCCGAATCAAATGTCGATCAAGTCGCCGCGTACATCGCGGGCCAAGAGGAGCATCATCGTGTGCGCAGCTTCACTGATGAGTTTAGGGAATTTGCCGAGCGGCACGGATTCCATTCAAATGCCTAAAGCCGTTGAAACGGCTTTGGCGAGGGAACGTGTGCGTGACACCGGCTTAAAAAGCCGGTGTTACCGAGATTTTTACTTCAGTTCAACTTTGCTAAATGCTTCAAGCATTTCTGTCTCCGATGGAGGTTGCAGGACGTTGCGCGCAGCAAAATCTTTAGCTTGCGGATACTTCGTGCCACGAATGCGCTCAGCGGCTTTCGCGAGATCGTAATTTGTGTGACGAAGTTGAACATCGGGTCCAAGTAAAAGCCAATACGCGCCTGGGTCCTCAAACGGCATTCCGACACTGCCGGCGTTCACCACTCGAACGTTCCCGATCGTTCGATCGAACTGCATGTGGGTATGACCGCACACGACCAAAGGCACGTCGAGTCCTGCAAAGATTGGCAGAAGCCGGTCTTCAGGGGTCAACCGGGTAAAAATCTCCGAGTCGCTTCGCGGTGTCGCATGACAAAACAGCACTTCGCCTAAACTGGGAATCTCGACGCGGCATGTTGGTGGCCAGTTTGCCAGCAACTGTCGATGTTCGGGGCGCAGTTGCCGCGCCGACCAACGCACGACTTCTCGAAATTGTTCCGGAACCCTGCTGACCTCCATTCCTGCCAACTCTGCAAGCACATCCACCTCGCCGTTGCCTTGGATGAACTGCACTGGAACATCGAGGCCCCGCAGACAATCGATTGTTTCCCGCGGCATCGGGCCAGGAACCACATCGCCGCCGACCACGATCTGATTTACGTCCGCTTGACGAATATCCTGGAGGACAGCCTCGAGCGCGGGAAGGTTCCCGTGAATATCGTAGATCGCAGCGACCCGCATAGGACCAGAGATCAGATGTCAGAAGTTAGAAATCAGTCTAGTCGTAGGTCGGCAATCCTTTGGCTCGCCGTTTCTCCTTGATGTAATTCACCATGTCCTCGGAAGTCTTGAACTCTTTCGATTTCCAAGTCGGCTTCGGCTTTCGACGGATCACGCTGTACCACCACGGCCAAAACGTTCGCCATTCTTCATGTCCAGTCTTGGCCTCAGGCTTCTGACCAGCGGATTCGGCAGCAATGCGCAGGTCCACCAGATGTTTCCAATACTCGTCCTCGGTGAATGTCTGCGCCCCTGGGCTGCTCGGGTCGAAGCGATGTTCGGTGATGGTGGGCGTCCTGCAACCGACCAACGACGCTGCAATCAGCAGTGCGATTGTGAAATGTACCGTTGGAAATGTTTTCATGATCAAAGTGGCAACTAAAACTTCTCCAGAATAAAATCGACTCCTGCCGACATTGTCTACTTTGTAATTTCTACTTCCTACTTTTCTTTCCGGTTGCAGCGCTTGGTTAGACCATCACGTAACAATCACTATTTCTACGCCGGTGTCGATCTTCCATCCGTGAGGAGTGCGGCGTAAAAGATATGGTTCGCACGAGGTATAAACCACGATGGTTCCGCCTTCGTGTGGGCTGTAGCCGTAAATCTTGCAATTCGGATGAACGGCGTGAACTACGTCTCGGATCGCGTATGAATCCTCTCGGGCGACACCCCATGCGTTGTCCTCGATCGTGCCGCAGCTGGCCAGGAGTACAATACTGAGACAGCAGCCGATCAGCCTAGCGATGCTCATGGGTCTAACGAGAACAAGATCAGCGACGGCTACCGGGAGCGAGCACCGGTCGAAGTGGAAGTAAGTTAATCATTGGAAAACGCGGTCGCGCAGCGGGTAGCCGTTCGCTGCATCGCATGGTTAGGCCGGTTATCGGAGTTGCAGCAGTAAACTCTCTGGAAGGAGCTTGTGAGGATTGCTATTGAAAGAGAACTCCGTTACGACCCAATTTTCCGGCGAGTGATAGCACTGAAGGCGCAAATAAAAGACGCCCCTCTCATAATAGAGCGCCACCCAAACCGTCTTCTGCTGGCTGTTAATCTCATCGATGGCGAGGATCGAGTGGCTCTTAACGGGACCAAAGCCGTTCTGCAACCGCTCAACCTCGCGCGTCACCTTCAGGCGCTGTTCTGGAGAGTAGTTCTGGTTAAGTGGGGGAAACTGCGCCCAAAAGTCGATGGCAGAGAGAAGGCCGCCGAATTGTGCTAGCTGCAAGCCTTGCGTTACGAGCTGCGGCGGATTTAACGTTTCGGCGCGAAGTGGAAAAGATGTTGAGCCGAGGATAAGGAAGCTGAGAAAGTATGCGTAGAATCGGATCATTTACAGATATGAGTTAAAGGCGGGCGGTTTAACGAGACAAAGATCAGCCACCGGTTCCGGTAACGCAAGTGCCGTAAGATTGATTCACGCTAGTTAACAGTGACATCGAATGCACAACGCACTGGAAGGAATGCAGCACCGACTGCTGCCCAGAGAACCGTGCGACGTGTCATAGGCCTAACGAGAATAAGCTCAGCTACCCAGCACCTTGAAAATTAGTGTTCATTGTAATCTGTGGTTGCAACAAGGTGTTGGGTTAGCTGGAGCGATTGGTTAGGCTTCATTCGGGTGATTTGCGGCGCCGGAAGTAAACCCCCCACACGAGTATTCCTGTAGCGGTAAGTAGCGAAGCCAAAGCGATCAACACGCGTGTGGTAAGCGAGAACTGGGCATTCTGAACAGGCAGCACAAACGAGCCGAAAATGCAGCCAACCAGCACGGCGGCAAAAAGTATGGCAAATCGCTGATGCTTTTGCCGGAGAGAAGCAGGTGGCGACGTGGGGGCCTGCCGGCGCGCTGCTCTGGTGCCGAGAATCATGCAGGCGATTGCAAAAAGCAAAACTCCCACGACAAGAAGAGTCGGCAGGTGGAGATACGAATCGCCGAGAATGCTAACCAACAGCGCGACAGAACCGATGATCAGCAATGGATGTGTCCTTTTCGTCGCAGGTGTCATGGAGCCTAACAAGATTTAGGCCGAATAATTCGGCCTATCTGTCATATAGATTCCAAAATACTGCTGTCGACTACTTCTTAATCGCGACCCACTCGTTGCGGGCGCGTGAATCGGCTACGGCCTGGACGACGCGCATGTAACGCACGCCTTCTTCGAAAGTCGGACGTGGCCGAATCCGCCCTTTCGATTTCACGGCGGCCAGAAAATCGTCTTCCACCCGCCATTCCGTCACCAATTCCGGCGGAACATCGACATCGTGCAAATCTTGCTCGCCATGTTTGCCGGTCCGGATGACGTCGTTGCTGAAATCGTAGGTCAGCGTGCCTTTAGCGCCGTAAATCTCAACGCGGTCCTTTGGCGCGCAGGCATTGATTCCGCTGAACTCGAGGACGCCTTCGGCCCCGTTCTCAAATACGCAAAGAACATTCAGTAAATCGGGAACCTTCACTTGGTAACCGCGCCGTTCTTTATACAAAATTTTGCCACCCGCGAAAACGCCGGCGATGTCGCCGAGCCAGTGCTGCAACACTTCCACGTAAATGCCAAGAGTGAGAACGTTCAATCCGCTGATCTCGATCTTCTGCCGCCAATGGGCCGGCGCTTCCGGATTCAAATAATTGCCCATGAAACTTTGCAGCCGCACGTCATGCGGAGAGCCGATGTAACTCTCGGCGAGCAATTTTTTAACGAGCAGATCGCCGCGCATTCCGTACGGCGGCGGGCACAGCATCGTGACCAATTCCGGAAAACGTTTCGAGGCGGCGAGCATTTCTTCGGCTTCGGCCAGGTCCATCGACATGCGCGCCTGACAAAAAACGTGTTTGCCCGCTTCCAGCGCGGAAATCGTTACCGCCGAATGCATGTAAGGCTGCGCGCCGATCCAGATGATGTCCAAATCGGGAACGGCGAGCAGGTCCGCCCAGTTCTGCATCGGCGTCGCCTGCGGCAAATGTTCCTGGCAAAATTTCTCGCCGCTTTCGTAGGTCGAATTGGAAACGGCGACAATCTCGACCTCGGGATGCTTTTTCAGCGCCGGCAGATGACGTTCGCGGACGATGTTGCCCGCGCCGACGATTCCGATGCGCAATTTGTGATTATTTTTTTCCGCCATGATTCAAATACAGATGTCGATCTTGCACACGCGCAACAAATTGCGCGAGTTACATTTTGACCATCGTAGGTAATCTCTGTTCAACAACTCCGAAAGTCTTCGCGAGTAAACTCCGAAAGCTTTCGCGAGTAAATCGCTTGACAATCACCACTCGCGCAGCACCTTTTGCGCCCCGCTCCCACAACCCATGTCCAAAGTTTGTATCATCACCGGATCACGCGCCACTCGCGGCAGCATCATTCATCGCCGCGGTATGGCCAAGAAAAAAGGCGGCGTCGGACGTCACGTCACTAAGAATGTCCCGCGCATCTTCGGGCCAAATCTGCACGCGCATCGCATTTGGGTGCCGGAGCTGAAGAAGTTTATCCGGATTCGCGTCACCGCGCGCGGTCTAAAAACGATCAACAAGAACGGCGCTTACGCGGCGCTGAAAAAAGCCGGCGCGATTTAGTCCGAGCCGGACTGGCATTTAACTGCCGCCGATTTCGGCTTCGTCGGGCGACGTTGTAGAGGCGCTCGCCGCTACAACTTCTTCTTTGGGATTTTGCTTTGGCAGTTCTTCTGCGGCCGACACGGCCGCCACTACAGTTTTTTTTGCTTCCGCTTTCGCTTTCACGCGCGGCAAATCGAGCGAACCGTCGTTGAATTCGATCACGTACCCTTCGCTGATCAGCCAGCGCAGATCGGATGCGAGCGCCAGTTTAGCGCGTTCCTGTTCTTCGCCGGTAAGATCGACAATCAACTTTTCAGCAAGTTCCTTGCGACCGATCCGCGGCGCGGAGCTCAAATTATCGAGAATCGTTTTAACCAATGGCGAGATCGCGGCGCCATCTTGAACGAACGGCCGCACCCGGATGGGCGAGACAAAGAGCATTCCGCGTCGATGCCGGAAAACGTGCAATGCAGCTTGTCGAAATTGCGCGGCCAACTCCTGCATCATCAGCGATGGCGACCGATTTTGGGCCGACCACGCATCTTCCACCAGGCGATTGAGCACGCGATCGGCAAGTTGCCGGCTGGCGACGCCGCCAATGGTCAATTCCGAAACAGTGCGAATCAAATTCGGCAAATAAGTTTGCCGAAAATGGCGCTCTGCTTCGGTCGCTGACGAAAAAGTCGCCGGAGTTTCTTCGCGCAACGTCGTGAATGTGGTGATTTTGCGCGCCTCGTCCTTCCATTTCTCGACGAGCTGAGGGTCGCTCACGATTTCGATGCTTCTCTGATAATCGGTGAAGCTCATTCGCCGGCTGAAGCGTTGCTCGTACAATTGGCGCAGCCGTTTTTGGTAATCGTGGTGATTGGTGGGCCCGAGGACGGTGCTGCTCAGTTTGCAGCGCGCGACGTTAGTAAAATTTCCTTTGATCGGTTCAGTCTCGGTGATGTCGGTCTTGTAAAAATCAGACTGAGCGAAGCGAAAGGCGCCGTGCTCCAGAAATTGTCGATCCACCGAGAGCGCGCCGTCTTCGCCCAGTTGCAAAAGCGGCGAGTCGGCCGGCGCGGTGAGGCGAACGTCGTAGCGCGTCGGTTTTTCCAAAAAAAGGCGGGCCAGAGCGAAGAGCGAATAGGTGAGCGCGTCCGACTTGATCTGGGCGACGACGTTCTCAAAGGCCGGCGGCTGCGGCAAAAATTTCACCGCGATCGGGGGCGCGACTGGCGCGGCAACTTTTTGCCGATCTTCACGATGTCGATCTTGCGGGCGAGCGATGCGGCCGCCGCGCTCATGCTTTCGGTTCGGCTTTTCTTCCTTCGACGTTGCGCGCTGGTCCGAGCCGGACTGGCGTTCGTTGGGCGCTCGACTCGCAAATGTCTTCGGAGCTGGACGTTTTCTGTCAGGCCCTCGCCTGTCGCTAGAGCGGCGGTCGCGCCCAGGTCGTCGCCGTTCGCCATCGCTTTCGCCTTCGTGATGAGCATAGCGATCCGCCGGAGCGGCGGGCTCTTTCACCCACGCGGGCAGCATTTTTAGATCGACCAAATCGACCAGATCTACGGAGGAATCGGGCACGATTCTCTTCTACCCCAAGGGCAGCGGAAGTAAACTAAGCCGTTGTAGTTGCCACCCAAATTTGATTGCACAATATTGGTAATTGTTTTACTTGCGATGCGGCAGCGCGTGGGGTAAGCGTTGCGCTCCAACCCAAAAATTTTATGGCAGACAAACCAATCGAGGAAAAGGTCAAGGACATCATCGTCGAACAACTTGGGGTCAACCCCGAACAGGTGACGCCAACGGCGTCGTTCATTGAAGACTTGGGCGCAGATTCGCTCGATATCGTGGAATTGGTGATGGCTTTCGAAGAAGAATTTTCGGTGGAAGTGCCGGACGAAGACGCGGAGAAACTGCAAACCGTCGGCGACGTGATCAAATACATCGAAGAGCGCGCCAAGACGCAGGGCGGCAGCAGCAGCAGCAGCGCTTAGCTCCGCGGCTGAGATTGTCGGCGACCTTCTCGGTTGCCATTTTTTGCACGGGAAACAGCTCGTCTCCCGCAGATGAGGGACGCTAACAGCGTCCCCTACAGTTTCTCGTTTAGCGGTTGCGAACGGGCGCAACACGACCAGACTAAAAAGCGATGGATTTGACGATTTTGGAAAAACCATTGCTGCACGTTGCCGGCCACGACATCTCGTTTCTCGGTCTCATCGCATTCATCGCCTGGTTTTCCGTGGGTTTACTCATGGCCAGGACATTGCAAAGCGATTTCGTACGGCGCGTCTTCACCCGCTTCAAGATCGACAACAAATTCATCGCGATTGTTACAACGATCCTGAGTCTCGGCGCTCTCGTATTTTTTACGATCACGGCGGTCAACGCGGCCGGGATTCCACTGTCCTGGGACAAGCCGTTGCCAGGCGTGGCACTGAGCCTTTTTCAAATCTTTCTGCTCATCGCGCTGCTGATCGTGGTTTTCTGGATCTCCTCCCGCACCAAGCGTTTTCTCTTTAACCGGTTCCTGACCAACAGCGGACTCGATCGCTCGTTGCAATACGCCATCTCCCAGGTCGCGAGCAACGTCGTGCTCGTGGTCGGAATTTTCATTGTCCTGGAAAACACCGGCATTCATCTCGGCGCGCTGACCGTTTTTGCCGGCGCAGTCGGTGTCGGCGTCGGATTTGGTTTGCAGAACATCGCGAGCAACTTCATCAGCGGCCTGGTTATTTTGGCCGAGCGCCCCATCACCATCGGCGATCGCATCGAGGTCGCGGGCGTGGCCGGCCAGGTGCAACAGATTAGAGCGCGAAGCACCGTCGTTCTGACCAACGACAACATCACCATGATTGTGCCGAACACTAAGTTCATCGATTCGCCGGTAACCAACTGGACTTACGGCGATCCGCGAGTGCGTTTTCGTTTGCCAGTAGGCGTGGCTTACGGCACTGACGTGAACAAAGTGCGCGAGGCGTTACTCGCTGCTGGCCGCGAAAATCCGAATACGCTCAAAGATCCTGCGCCAAATGTTTTCCTGGACAAGTTCGGCGAGAACTCAATCGACTTTGAGCTGGTGGTTTGGAGCAGCGAGATGAGCTATCGGCCACGACGTTATCGAAGCGATTTGAACTTCGCGATCGAGGAAAAGTTGCGCGAAGCCGGGATCGAAATCCCAAATCCGCAGCGCGACCTTCACTTCCGTGGCGGCGTGCTCAAGGTAGAGACTGTCCCGGCGCAAGGTCGACATGTAGGATCGCGCAACAGCTGAGCAGCCGTTCTCAGTTCTCTCGATGCAAGCCGGCGGCACAATTTCATTTCCGCAGGGCGTCGCCAAAATCGCCACGCTTGCGGACTTGCAAGGCTGCGAAGCTTGGAAGCGCGCCTTCCAAGAGAAGTGCAAGGACCATCGCTACTACGAGATCATCGAGCAAACGCTGGCGAACGATTTCGAGTATCGCTACATGCTGCTGGAAGATCAGGCCGGACACGTTCGCGCGATTCAACCGATCCTTTTCGTTCGCCAAAATCTGGTCGAAGGCGTGCCCGGCAAACTGCGGACGATTGTCGATCTTGTTCGGAGAAAATTTCCGCGCTTCTTAACCATGCGCGTATTGATGGTGGGATGCGCCGCGGGCGAAGGACATCTCGGCGCCTGCGATGAAAACGATGAGCCATGGGTAGCACAGGCGTTGAACGAAACCCTGGGCACTTACGCTCGACAGAACAAAGCTT
>DASYVQ010000009.1:0-6868 GCA_035936875.1 Chthoniobacterales bacterium | reverse complement strand
CCCGCGCGGCGTTCCGCAGATCGAAGTCACATTCGACATCGACGCCAACGGCATTCTGCACGTCTCGGCCAAAGATCTCGGCACCGGCAAGGAGCAAAAAATCTCCATCACCGGTTCGAGCGGATTGAGCAAGGACGAAGTGGAGAAGATGCGCAGCGAAGCCGAGGTGCACGCCGAAGAAGACAAGAAGGCGAAGGAAGCGATCGAGATCAAGAACAACGCCGACACGCTGGCCTATCAGTCTGAGAAACAGTTGAAAGAACTCGGCGACAAAGTTCCGGCCGACAAAAAGAAAGGCGTGGAAGACGCCATTGCCGCCGTGCGTGAAGCAATCAACAAAAACGACACCGACGCGATGAAACGGACCTACGACGAGTTGCAGAACAAGTTCCAGGACATTAGCGCCGAGCTTTACAAACAGGCTTCAGCGCAAGCCGGTCCCGCCCCAGGCGGGGGTCCGCAACCCGGTCCGGAAGCTGGCGCTCGCCCTGGCCCAGAACAAGGCGGCCCCGCTAAGCGGGGCGGCGGTGACGGCGACGTTGTCGACGCGGAGTTCGAAGTCGTGGACGAAGACAAGAAGAAGTAACTGATGCCTTATTTTCTCAATCCCAATCTTGTAAGAGAGCCACGACGCGTGCGCGATGAGTACGTCTTTCTTTGCGACCCGACCAATGTAGGTCCTGAGCTGTTTGACGTCCCGATCGGCAAAGTAGAAGTGCGCGAAATTCTGGAAGACAGCGAGTTGGCGAACGCTCTCGGCGAAACCGAACAAAGAATTCCGCGAGCATTGAATCCGCATTTCGGTTTAACGCCGCAGGTTTTTCGGACCCGGGGTTGTTTTGGAAGGTCTGCTGACGAGCCGGTCACGATTGTTGTGCATTCGCGGCATCCAGTACTGCAGAAGGAACAATGAATAGCAGCGGACTAATCGGTAAGCTCCACCAGTCGAAGCATGAGGCCGCTCCAAGACGGATGATGCTAAGATGCGTCGCATTTTTCGTCTGCCTGATTTGCGTTGGAACGACGCTGTTAGCGCAAGACGAGAGCGAAACGATCGTACGCGTTTTCGGCCACGTCGGCATGGTGACGCAGAACGGCCGAACATGGCATCAAATGAGCGAGCAGGAGCGAATCCTCTTTCTGAATGGGCTCCAAGACGGAATCATACTGGCCTCACGGGAACTGTCCGGTGATCCGCTGTCCGCCGACCCCGATGTCGCCCGAATCCAGCGTGCCTTGAATGCTACTATGGTGAAAGGCTTCCACTTCTCAGACATTGCGAAGCAAGTGAACGCTTTCTATGCCGACAGTGCGAACATCAAAATTCCGATCATAGAGGCATATAAGTACTCGTTAGAAAAGATGAAGGGCGGCACGAGTGACTACCTCGGACAGATGATTGTGGAGCTTCGCAAGACATACAACCAGCGATGAGATCGAAACAATTTACTGGCGGCGGTCCCAAGATCGACAGCCAGGCTCAGCCAAGGGACAAAAAATTATGAGAAAAACAGATCCCAACGCTCCAGCGTTTGCTAGAGCAACGGACAATCCGAATCTTATCGGCTTAACAAAACGCGAATACTTTGCTGCTCGTGCGCTTCAGGGCCTCTTAGCGGCTGGCGTTGAAGAGTCGCTCGCCATGCGGCGTGCCGTTCGAGTAGCGAATGAATTCGTCGCCGAGCTAAACAAGGCGTCGGAAACCCAAGTCAAAGAAGCCGTGAAAGCATCGGCGGTAAAGTTCGAGGAAACCAGCGAGGTCAGTGACGAGATGCCTTGGATGAATTGAAGATTTAACCGAAACAATTTGCTGACGGTCCCGCGAGGCGGGATCGCCGGCTCAACCCAAAAACAAAAACAAAGAAAGAGATAACTTATGGCAGCAGTTAATGTAAAACCGCTCGGAGATCGGGTGCTGGTGCAGCCGATTGAGGAGCAGGAAACAAAAAAAGGCGGGATCATTATTCCCGATACCGCCAAGGAAAAACCGCAAGAGGGCAAAGTCGTCGCTCTCGGCACGGGCAAGGTGAACGAAGAGGGCAAGAAGGTCGATTTCACCGTGAAGAAGGGCGACAAGGTGCTGATCTCCAAATACGGCGGCACCGAAATCAAGATCGACGGCGAAACCTACCTGATCATGCGCGAGGACGACATCCTCGGCATCATCGGTTGAATGAACTCTCAACAATTAACTAACAACTAAGAACTAAAAATATGGCAGCTAAACAATTACAATTTAATGAAAATGCGCGGCACGCGTTGCTGCGCGGCATCGAGAAACTGGCGAAGGCCGTCAAGGCCACGCTCGGCCCGAGCGGTCGCAACGTGATTCTCGACAAGAAATTCGGCAGCCCCACGATCACGAAGGACGGGGTGACGGTCGCGAAAGAGATCGAGCTGGAAGATCCGTATGAAAATATGGGTGCGCAGCTCGTTCGCGAAGTCGCTTCCAAAACTTCCGACATCGCGGGTGACGGCACCACTACGGCGACCGTTTTGGCGGAGTCCATTTATAAAGAGGGACTGCGCAACGTCACCGCCGGTGCCAATCCAACTTCGCTTCAGCGCGGCATCAACAAAGCCGTCGAAGCGATCGTCGAGGAGCTGAAGAAAATCTCGAAGAAAGTCAGCGATCGCACCGAGATCGCGCAGGTCGCGACCGTTTCGGCCAACTGGGACAAGACGATCGGCGAGATCATTGCCGACGCCATGGACAAGGTCGGCAAGGACGGCACGATCACGGTTGAGGAAGCGAAATCGATCGAGACCACGCTGGAAGTCGTTGAGGGCATGCAGTTCGACAAAGGTTATCTGTCGCCCTACTTCGTCACCAACGCAGAAGACATGGAAGCGATCCTCGAAAATCCGTACATCCTTATTTACGAGAAGAAAATCTCGAGCTTGAAGGACATGCTTCCGTTGCTCGAGAAAGTGGCGAAAGCCGGTCGTCCGTTGCTCATCATCTCGGAAGACGTGGAAGGCGAAGCGCTCGCCACTTTGGTCGTGAACAAATTGCGCGGCACGTTGCAAGTGTGCGCGGTAAAAGCGCCGGGCTTCGGCGATCGTCGTAAGGCGATGCTCGAAGACCTCGCGGTGCTCACCGGCGGACGTCTCATCAGCGAAGATCTCGGCATCAAGCTCGAGAACATCAAGCTGGAAGACCTCGGCCGCACCAAACGCGTCACCGTCGACAAGGAAAACACCACCATCGTCGAAGGTGAAGGCAAACAGGTGGATATTAAGGGCCGCGTTGCGCAAATCCGTCGTCAGATTGAAGAGACGACTTCGGATTACGATCGTGAAAAACTGCAGGAGCGTCTCGCCAAACTGGCGGGCGGTGTTGCCGTCATCAACGTTGGCGCAGCCACTGAGACCGAGATGAAAGAGAAGAAAGCGCGCGTCGAAGACGCGTTGCACGCCACTCGCGCAGCGGTTGAAGAAGGCATCGTCCCTGGAGGCGGTGTCGCATTCATCCGTGCGCAAAAAGCGCTCGATAACCTGAGGGGCCTCGAAGCCGATGAGAAAGTCGGCGTAGCGATTGTGCGCCGCGCCATCGAAGAGCCGACGCGTCAGCTCGCGGATAACGCGGGCGAGGAAGGCGCGCTCATTGTCGAGGAGATCAAGAAGCGCAAAGGCAACGAAGGCTACGACGTCTCCGCCGGCGAATACAAAGACCTGGTGAAGGCGGGGATTGTCGATCCAACCAAGGTCACACGGAGCGCGTTGCAAAACGCCGCGTCGATCTCCGGTCTGTTGCTCACCACCGAAGCCATCGTGACGGAGATACCTGAGAAGGAAAAAACTCCTCCGATGCCCGGAGGCGGAATGGGCGGCATGGGCGGCATGGATTATTAAAAAGCCAAAACAACAAATGAATTACAGCAGCCGGGTTTCGAAAGAAGCCCGGCTGTTTTGTTTGAACGAAGAGAGCCTTACCAAGTATGTCACTAATAATTACGCTCCACGGCAAAGAAGGTATTGTTATGGCGAGCGACAGCCGATTGACGCTCAATAACACTGAGACTGTTGGAACACAGACAACCACCTTGTTTCGCGTAAGACATGCGGCTAGGTTTCGCGTCCATTCGCGTTAAGAATTTCATGGAAAATTACGTTTCGAATTTGATGGCCGAGGTGAAGGCCAAAAACCCGGCCGAGACCGAGTTTCACCAGGCGGTGCAGGAAGTTCTGGAGTCGCTGTCGATCGTGCTCGATCGACATCCTGAGTATCGCGAGCACAACATCCTTGAGCGAATCATCGAGCCCGAGCGCGTGATCATGTTCCGCGTGCCGTGGCGGGACGATGCGGGCAATTTCCACGTCAATCGCGGATTCCGTATTCAGATGAACAGCGCGATCGGCCCGTACAAAGGCGGGTTGCGATTTCATCCGACGGTCAACTTGAGCATTCTCAAGTTTCTCGCTTTCGAACAGGTGTTCAAAAACGCGCTAACAACGTTGCCGATGGGCGGAGCCAAAGGCGGCTCGGATTTCGATCCAAAAGGCAAAAGTGATTTTGAAGTGATGCGCTTTTGTCAGGCGTTCATGTCCGAGCTTTCGCGACATATCGGACCGAACACGGACATTCCCGCGGGCGACATCGGCGTAGGTGCGCGCGAGATCGGATTCATGTTCGGGATGTATAAGCGATTGAAGAATGAATTCACCGGCGTGATGACTGGCAAAGGGCCAACCTGGGGCGGCTCGGTCATTCGTCCGGAAGCGACCGGATACGGTTCGGTTTATTTCGCGGAAGAGATGCTCAAGACGCGCAAAGAAGATCTCAAGGGCAAGACGGCGCTGGTGTCGGGCAGCGGGAACGTCGCGCAGTATACGGTCGAGAAACTCATCTCGTTAGGCGCGAAAGCAGTCACGCTCTCCGATTCGACCGGTTACATCTACGACGAAGCCGGAATTACGCGCGAGAAGCTCGCGTTTGTGATGGAGCTCAAGAATGTTCGTCGCGGCCGGATATCGGAGTACGCGGAGAAGTTTAAAGGCGTGATCTTCACGCCCGCCAATCCGAAGCTCGATCACAATCCGCTTTGGAATCACAAGGCGCAGTGCGCGTTCCCGAGTGCGACGCAGAATGAGATCAACGGGAAAGACGCGGCCAATCTCTTGAAGAACGGCGTTTACGTCGTCTCCGAGGGCGCGAACATGCCGACGACGATCGACGGCATCAATCAGTTTCTTGATGCAAAGATTCTGTTCGGTCCCGGCAAAGCCGCGAACGCGGGCGGCGTCGCCACTTCAGGGCTCGAGATGGCGCAGAATAGCATGCGTATTTCGTGGACGCGCGAGGAAGTGGACAACCGCCTCTACAACATCATGAAGACGATCCACGAAGTTTGCCAGCGGACGGCGGAGAAGTACGGCACTCCCGGCAACTACGTGAACGGCGCAAACATCGCCGGCTTTGTGAAGGTCGCCAACGCGATGATGGACCAGGGCCTGGTGTGATGAAGAAGTGATGAGTGACAAGTGACCAGTGACGAGCCGAGAGGAGCAGAGTTAATTTGTCAGCATATGAGCACGTATCCGAAGAGTCCGAAAGAGATGACGAAGGGAATGATGCTTTTCCCACGAATGCTGGACAAGATTCGTATGCACGCGCGTGGCGAACTGCACGAGGATTATCATAAGAATCTCGGAGCGTCCAAGGCCGCCGACGGTGTCTGCTGCAATTTTCTGCGCGTCCATTATCGCGATCTGCGCGAGCGCGTGCTGCAAGGCGGGACCGACGAAGAAATTCTGGAATGGTGTTTCGAAAAAGGTCGGCGTCCCAACGAAGGAGATTTGTTTGTCTGGAACGGGTTCGCTTCGAAACTCGGCTGGCGCGATTCCGCGACGCCGATTCTGGAGGAAGCAAAAAAGAAATACGGAATTGCCGATCGCACCGACATCGTTACCATTCCGGACCTGATCGATTTCGACGAAGGGCGGAAGACATAACCGCGGATTACGCGGATTTCGCAGATGAATCAGGAAGCCATGAAAGCAGGAAAACAGAATCCTGCATTTTTGAACAAATCCACTTCCTGGATTCCTGGTTTCCTGATCGTTATTCCAGTTTTCTCGGCGCTGTGCACCGCTTCGCGGATATTCGCCGGCGACGCGGTCGCGGTCGGATATAATTCCGAAGGGATTTGGACGGCGGTGACATATCATTGTTCTTCTAATCCAAAAGGAGGCCGCGATTACAAAGACTCGAAGCAAGCCCGGGAAGCTGCATTGCGCGACCTCCGAAGACGGGCGCCAGAAAATCTGGCCAAGGCGACGATCCTCGCCTCTTCGGATTTGACCGGTTACGTTGCAGTTGGTCGCGGCAAGGCTGAGTCGGGCGCAGAAACGAACGTTGTCGGCTACGGGAAGTTGCAGGCGGAGGCTGACAAGAAGGCTTTCGCTAAACTGAACGAGGCTCGCGCCACCGCCGACCAAAAGATTGTTTACCGCTACTTCTCGCACGGCGCCAATTCGAAATAAAAACAGGCTGCGCGTTTTCGTTCCTGCCGCAAGATCGACATGAAGCGGCGTCTACCTTTTGGCTGGTTGCGATTGCGGACGCGTTTGCAATTTGTTGATTACATCTTCGTAGAAAGGCTTTTCCTTGAGACTGGCGCGGGAGCCGGGGAAGTAAACCAGCGTGACCTCCGCGCGGTTTTCTTCAAGGGTTTGCAAGACGACAGCACAGCGCTGGTCGTGTGACAAACGGGTGTTGTCAATCATCGGAAAATCATAAAATCCAACATCGAACTCGACCCGGGTAAGCTCGGGAGAAGCTTTCGGCGTAATTATTTCGAGACGAAAACGAAGCTCGCGCGCGGCGGAGTCGACGGCTAACGGCAGCAGCCGGAACGTTCGCCCG
>DASYVQ010000008.1:0-3975 GCA_035936875.1 Chthoniobacterales bacterium | reverse complement strand
TTTCTCGCTCAACCGAAGATTAACCCCGGCGGCTCGGAATTTAGTCCGGCAATCGGACGCCGCGCGCTCATTCTGGGTGGAATGGGTGTGCTCCTGGCTGGCGCCGCCGCCGCCGTGATGCGCAAACTGTATCGCACCGCGACGTTCAGTTACGACGGCACCCAATACAAAGGCCGCATCGTCCAACCGATCACGCCGAACGATTTGTTTTATTGTGTGACCAAAAACGTGGTCGATCCGCGAGTGGACGTTCGCCTTTGGCATTTGGAAGTAAACGGGCTGGTGCAAAATCGGGCCACATATCGCTTCCAGGATTTGAAAGGGTTTCCATCAGTCGAGCAGCAGACCACGCTCATGTGCATCAGCAATGGTCTCGACGCCGGCTTGATCAGCAACGCCGTTTGGAAAGGTGTGCCGCTGCGCGATCTGCTCGACACAGCTGCGCCGCTTGCAAACGCAATGCGAGTGCGACTCTGCGGCGTCGATAATTACACCGACACCATCCCGCTGGAGAAAGCACTCGACCCGACGACGCTGCTCGCCTACGAAATGAACGGCGTCGAGTTGCCGCATCGGCACGGTTATCCCGTGCGCGTCGTCGTGCCGGGCTATTTCGGCGAGAAACATGTGAAGTGGCTCACTCGCATTGAGCTGACGACCGATGACGCGAAAGGATTTTACGAAACGCAAGGTTGGGGACCGGATTTCATGACGCCGACGCGGTCGCGAATCGATGTGCCCGATCACGAATCGTCGTTTTCGTTGGGTAAATTGAACGGGCCGATCGAAGTGAAAGGCATGGCTTATGGCGGCGACCGCGGCATCTCGCGCGTGGAATTGAGTTTCGATGACGGCGAAACCTGGGATGACGCAAAGATCGATTATCCCGGCACAAAATTAACCTGGGCGCTCTGGAGTTACGATTGGCGGCCGGAAGACGCGGACGATTACGCACTCGTCGTGCGCGCGACCGATGGCGAAGGCGCAGTGCAGGAATGGGAAGAAGATCGCAGCCCGTTCTCCGGCGCGACCGGTTTCCATAAGATCGTCGTTCACGTCGTAGGCTAGGATCGGCAGTTACGTCTGACAGCGTGTGCACCAGGCGGTCGTGCGGCCGCCGATTGTGGCATGGCGCAACGGTGTGCGATGACGCGGACAAACGCCATCGCGCTTCCATTTTTGATGGATCAGCCAGTTCTTCGGCGGATCGGAAAAATCTTTGCCGAGAGTTTCCAGCGATCGACGGACAACGAATTTTGTCTCGCGGAAAATAGCCGCGCGTTCGCGTGGACTTAATTTTCCAGTCCGCTTCGATGGCAGAACTCTTGCGCGCCACAGAATTTCGTCCGCCATCCAGTTGCCGATTCCGGGAAAACCGCTTTGCATGAGCAGCACGGATTTGATTGGCGCTTTACGATGTCGATCCAGCAGGTGATCGACAAAATTCTGGTCGAATTTGCGCGACTCGATTTCAGGAATTTTGCTCCTCCACCAATTGGGCTCTTTATCGCCATGATGAAATCGAACGCGGCCAAGTTGACGCGGATCGCTGAACACGAGCGCGCGTTTTCGCTGATGCAAAACGAGATGATCATATTTACCCGCACGAAAATCTGCCGATTCGAGTCTTGTCCTTCCGGTCATGCCGAGATGAATGCCAAGCCAATTGTCGCCGGAAAGGTTGAAGAGCATCTGCTTTCCGCGCCTTGTCGATCTTAGCAATTTCTGGCCGACGAGATTCTCGCGAAGCGCGACCGTGTTCGTTCCGCGAAAAACGTATTTCCGCGGGTGCAGGCTAAGATCGACAATCTCGTCGCCGACGCCGGCGTCCCACTGTTTGTGATACCATTCGACCTCAGCCAGCTCCGGCATCGCGCAGATTACCTGCGGAGAGGAGTGTGTTCCACTTGCGTCGTGTGCTAGATTTACACATGGAGAAAGTGATCATCGTAGGGAGCGGCTGCGCGGGGTTGACCGCGGCCATTTACGCCGCCCGCGCGAACCTGAACCCGCTCGTTTTGGAAGGCCGTCAGCCGGGCGGACAGCTTTCGACCACCACCTTGGTGGAGAATTTTCCCGGCTTTCCCGACGGGATTGATGGCCCGGAACTCATCATCAAAATGCACAACCAGGCCGAAAAATTCGGTGCCCGTTTTTCTTACGCGGAAGTGACCGATTTCGAGCCGCGCAACAGCCACGTTCGCATCAAAGCCGATGACGAATGGCTGGAAACGCAGGCGCTCATCATCGCGAGCGGCGCTTCGGCGCGCTATCTCGGACTTGAAAATGAAGAGAAGTTGATCGGCCACGGTTTGACCTCGTGCGCGACTTGCGACGGCGCCTTTTACAAAAATGCTCCAGTCTGCGTGATTGGTGGCGGCGATTCGGCAGCCGAAGAATCGCTTTTTCTGACCCGCTTCGCCTCGAAAGTTTATTTGATTCATCGGCGCGACAAAATGCGCGCGTCGAAAATCATGGCCGACCGGGTTTTTGCGAATAAAAAGATCGAACCGATCTGGAACACAGTCGTGACCAAATACATCCCAGACGAAAAAGGCGAGATGCGGGCGGTGCACTTGCGCAACGTGAAAACGAATGAGGAACGCGAGTTGGCGGTGGCGGCAGTGTTTGTGGCGATCGGTCACGATCCGAACACAAAGGCTTACGCCGGGAAACTCGAGACCGATCCGGATGGTTATTTGATCGCGAAAAATCTGGTGGAGAGCAAACATCCCGGCGTGTTTATCGCCGGCGACGTGGCCGATCGCGTTTACAAGCAGGCGGTGACCGCCGCCGGTTCCGGCTGCGCGGCAGCGATGGACGCCGAGAAATATCTGGGCGAGCTCGAGAAGTAATCGGAAGTCGGCAATCTCTTGAAGATCTGCGATCTCACCCAGTTTTACTCGCCGCTGAGCGGCGGCGTGAAGCGCTACGTGCACGAGAAGATCGCGTACATCGAAAGGTATGCGCCAGAGGACGAGCACGTGCTGATTGTTCCGGGCAGGCAAACTGCGGTCGAATCGAACGGACGATCACGAATCTATTCGATCCACTCGCCGCTGCTCTCGCGCACATCGCGTTATCGCGCACTGCTGAACTTGCGCGCGGTCGAAGAAATTTTGGAGCGCGAGCGGCCGGACATCATTGAATCGAGCGACCCGTATCAAGTCGGTTGGAAAGCAATCGCCGCCGGCCATTCATTGCAGATTCCAGTCGTCGGTTTCTATCATTCGCATTTTCCGGAAGCGTATTTGCGGAGCAGCGCCAGGTTCCTGGGCAAACCAGCGACGCGACAAGTGATGAAGCTGGCGCGCGATTACGTGCGCAAGCTCTACAATCGATTGGAGGCGACGCTGGTTCCTTCCGAGCGTTTGGCGGCCGTGCTTTCCGATTGGGGCGTGAGTAACGTTCGCGCGGTCAATCTTGGCGTTAACATCGACATCTTCAATCCGGCCACGGACGAGACGATCGTGACGCGCGACTCATTGGGCGTCGGCCACGACCGGAAATTGCTTTTGTACGTTGGTCGATTGGCAAAGGAAAAAAATACCGCGACGCTACTTCGAAGTTTTGAAACTTTGCAGCGCCGTCGCCCGCACGATTTTCATTTGCTCGTGATCGGCGATGGCCCGCAGGGCGAGCAACTGCGCGAATTGCAGGCGCGCTACGGCAATGTTTCCTGGATTCGGTATTGCACCGACTCGGCCGATCTGGCGCGCTATTATCGCGCGGCCGATCTATTCGTTCACCCCGGCGTTCAGGAAACGTTTGGGCTGGTCGCGTTAGAAAGCCAGGCCTGCGGCACGCCGGTGGTGGGCATTCACGGCAGTTACATGGACCGGATCATTTTCCACGATCAGGAAAATTGGGCGCGCGAGAACACGCCGGAAGCCTTGGCTGACGCGATCGAAGAATTGAGCGGAAGAAAATTGGCGATGTTAGGCGGCGGCGCGGCGCAGATGGCCGGGGAATTGC
>DASYVQ010000007.1:0-2805 GCA_035936875.1 Chthoniobacterales bacterium | reverse complement strand
GGCAAAACGCATCCCGGCGAATTGCCGGCAGGTGTCGAGCAACTGATGGGCGACCGCAATGGCAAGCTCGACGCGTTGAAAGATCGACAATGGGATGTGGCGATCGACAACCCGACCACACTGCCGGTTTGGGTGCGCGATGCCGCGCAAATTTTGAAGGGAAATGTCGAGCGTTACGTATTCATTTCGACCATTTCCGTTTACGCCGACACAAGTAAAGGCGTGGATGAAAATGCGACGCTCGCGAAGTACGAAGGGCCCGACGCATTCAAAGAGACCCTCGAGGCGATGAAGGCGTCCGGTTACAAGACTTACGGCCCGCTCAAAGCGCTTTCAGAACAGGAAGCGGAGAAATGGTTTCCCGGAAAAACGCTGATCATTCGGCCGGGATTAATTGTCGGACCGCGCGATGAGACCGATAGGTTCACTTATTGGCCAGTGCGGATCGATCGCGGTGGCGAAGTGCTCGCACCCGGCGATCCGAACGATCCTGTGCAGTTTATCGACGCGCGCGATCTGGCGGAGTGGACGATCCGCATGGTCGAGAATCGCGAGATCGGAACTTACAATGCGACCGGACCAGCGAAGGCGCTCGGGATCGGCGGCATGCTCGATGGAATTAAGAGCGCTTTGAATTCCAACGCGAAGTTCACTTGGGCGCCGGCTGATTTTCTCAAGCAGCAAAAAGTCGAAGCCTGGTCGGACATGCCGGTCTGGGCGGGGGACGAACTTGGAATGGCGCGAACAAACATCAGTCGCGCGCTTGGCAAAGGTTTGATGTTTCGCCCTCTCGCCGAGACGGCGCGAGACACGCTCGCCTGGTTCGAATCCCAACCGCAAGATCGACAATCGAAGTTGCGCGCGGGCCTAACGCCGGAGCGCGAAGCCGAAGCGCTGGCCGCGTGGCATAAGGGAAATAAGTGAGGCTCTAGCTTGACTCGAAATTTTCGTGTCGCGAAAATTCCTTATGCCAACGCGTCGATCCGGTTGAGCAAATCTTTCTTGCTCGTCATGCCGGTGACTTGATCGCGAAGCTGGCCGTTTTTGAAAAAGAGCAGCGCCGGGATGGCGCGAATGTTGTACTTGAAAGAGAGGCTCTGGTTTTCGTCCACGTTCACTTTTGCAACTTTGATTGCACCAGCTTTTTCGCGAGCAACCTCGTCCAGCAACGGTGCGATCAATTTGCACGGGCCGCACCATTCCGCCCAGAAATCGACAAGCACCGGCTTGTCGCTGTGGGTCACTTCACGGTCAAAATTCGATTCGTCGAGATTAATCGCTCCTGAATTATCCATCAGGAAAAATAGCTCCAAATTTGAATAATCAAAATCGCGGCGGAGACGCCGAGTAACGCCCAGCAGAGAGGTTTTGGGATTTGATCGATCGTCACGCGCGGCTGTGGCGCGACGGTCACCGGCGTTTCTGGCGCACTGGCTACAGGCATATCGATCAGCGGCTGCGTCTTTTTCATCTGCACGCCCGGTCTTGCCGGCGGATCTGGCAGAACCGTGATTCGGGCCGTCTCTTTTTTCGGGCCGCGTTCATCCGGCGGCGGAATTACAGGTAAGGGCATTGCAGCGGCAGCAGTAGACCCCGCGGTCGTAGCCGGTGGACGCGCAGCTGGAGGCTCGGGTTTGGGCGCGTTCTGCGCCGGATTCGTTGAGGGCGAAACAGGCGGTCGCGTGGGCAGATTAATGCGCACCGTATCGCGCTTTTCCGATGGCGCGTCGGGAGGCGCGGCCGTCGGCTGCGATGGAAGTGTGATGCGAACTGTTTCTTTTTTTGGTTCGGCTGAGTCGGCCATACGACGCCTTAGGTCAGTGTGAGATGCTGCCTGACAGCTCGTATTTTGTCACTCACTAACTTCAACAATGACGCAAAAATTTGCGCCAGTAACGCCCCGCGCGTTATGCCACCAGGTCGTAACCGCGACTGGCAACAATCTTTCGCCGGACGAATTCGCCAACGGGCGCGGGCTTCGACAAAATAACGCGCGCATCGACGTCGGGCGCGTCCGCTTCCGTCCGGGCGATGAGAGGCTGGTCCACCAGCAATTTCAGTTCGCGTCCAATTTTGTCGCGGCCAATTTCATGGGCAATCTTTTGCTGGATCGACATCGCGGCCCGGTAGCGCGCGTTTTTGACTTTCCCCGGGATCTGATCGGGCATTTTTGCCGCACGTGAACCTTCCTCCCGCGAGTATTTGAAAATACCAAGCCGCTCGAACCGAGTGCGCTCAATAAAATCGAGCAACGTTGTAAATTCGTGTTCCGTTTCTCCGGGAAAACCGACGATGAATGTTGTGCGCAAAGCCACGCCTGGGATTCCGCCGCGCAATTTGTCGATCAAGGTTTCAATGTGGTTTCTCGAAGTTTCGCGCCGCATCCGGCCCAGCATCGATTCGTCGATATGCTGGAGTGGCATGTCGATGTAGCGCGCGACCTTGTCGCATTGCGCGATTGTCCCGACTAATTCTTCGCTCCAGTGCGCCGGATGCGTGTAAAGCAGTCGCACCCAAAATTCGCCGTCGATTTTTTGAATCTCGCGGAGGAGGGCAGTCAGCGTTGGACCACGCGACGTATCAACCGGCTGGCGCGGGCCTGCTTTTTCCACCCACAAATCCATTCCGTAATAGGTCGTATCCTGGCTGATCAAATTGATTTCGCGCACTCCTTCCGCGACAAGGCCGCGAATTTCGGCAAGCACCGAATCGATCGTTCGGCTGCGATGTTTTCCGCGCATTTGCGGGATCACGCAAAAACTGCACGGATGATTACAACCTTCGGCGATTTTTACATAGGCCGAG
>DASYVQ010000006.1:0-4952 GCA_035936875.1 Chthoniobacterales bacterium | reverse complement strand
GCCGCCTGATTCGCTCCACACGCGAATCCGATTAAAAACTCAGTCCGATACTCTTGAGCCCGGTGCCCGCATTCTAAGCACACATCTGTTTGTCGGACGAAATCGGCTCGATCAAATTATTGCGGCGGCACCAAGGGTTACTGATGAAGCAAAGATTGGCGATGAAACGGAACTCTGGAACAAGTTGGCGTCCAACGTCCAAAACGTGCTGCGCCAATATTGTGCGAATCAACGAGGCTCTTTTGTCTGCCATTACTTGGTTCAGCCGAGCGAAACCGCGACCTGCGAAAGGCGACTCCTCCGTGAAGCTGGAAAATCTAACGACGGAATTGTCGCGCGATTTCTTAATCGTCCGATTTCACGATCTGTGAGCCGGATCCTTTTGAAAACAAAGATCACGCCCAACGGATGGTCGGTTGGAACTATGATCATTCCATTTATCGGCTGTCTGTTCCTTGTGCGAGGCAGCTATTGGGGATTCGTGCTCGGGACCGCTTGCTACCACCTTCACAGCGCTCTCGACGGTTGCGACGGCGAAATTGCACGGGCTAAATATCTCGATTCTGAGCGCGGCCGGCGGGTGGATGCATTTTGTGACTTGGGAGTCACAATTCTCCTAGCCTTGAGTCTTGGCGTGGGGCTTTATCGCCAAGGGGCAGCCTTAAATTCCGCGCCTTGGCTGTATTTGCTGGAAGGTATTGTTTCAGCTTTGCTGGTGTCGTTACAATGGTGGATCAGTCACCGCAGCAACACGTCGTTTGGACATCTGAGCCGACGCGCTTTGGGAATAACCGAAACGAAGTCGGAGACAGGATCGCTCCGCGCTTCTCCAAAATCCGTCTTTGCCGGAGCAAGATGGCTTCTTATCGAAGCTACAAAGCGCGACGTCGCGCAATTATTTTTCGTGCTGCTCGCGATCGCTGGAGCAACCGCGTGGATCCTTCATTTCTTGTTTGCCTATGCCCTGTTCGGCTTCGTCTTGACTGTGACTGCGCTCAGCCTTTCGAATTCTTCTCAGCGGCCGGACCAGCTTTTGTCGAACTAGAGCGCGCTCGAGTCGCAATCAGTTTCCTCGCGTGTTCCAGCATCTCGGCAGAATCGACATCCTGCCACCACGCGTCGCCGATATCGATCGCCCCAGCTTTGCCATCCGCGGCCATCAAACGCACGCCGTCAGCGAGGTGGCAATCGCCGTCCCGTTTCGCTTTGCTGAGATAATCGAAAATCGCCTGCGGACAAAGGAACAGGCCGGTGTCGATTGCGTCGTAACTGGTAAGATTTTTTCCAATCGCGACGATCCGATCACCGCGCGTCTGCACTTTCATCGCATCGTCTAAATCGAAAATTCGATCGACCTTGCGGTCGACGGCGAGATTCAATTCATCGAGGTCCGCATTTCGCAGCATGAGATCGAGAATCGATTCTTCAAAAATATGGTCGCCCATTGTTAATAGAAACGGGGCGCTGACGTGTGTCGCCGCGGCGAGGACTGAGATTCCGTTCTGCTTTTGCCACTTGGGATTATCGATCCAGGAAAATTTGATGCCCGCAGGAATCAGCGGCTCGATTGCGGCCCGCAAGGAGTCGCGTTCGAATCCAACCACCGCGTGAATCTTCTCGATGCCGGCCTTGGCGAGCGCATCGAATGTGTAGGAAATCAGTGGCCGCCCGGCCAAGGCGACTAATGGTTTTCGTGAATTCTCGCCGCTGCGGCGCAGCCGCGAGCCCGATCCAGCCATGAGGATGACCGCTTCGGAGGCAAGCCGCTTCATATTTTGTAGTATCGCTTCAAACCCCAGATGCGAACGCGCTGCGGGAGAAAGCGAAAAATGAGCGGCGCGATTTTCGATTGAAGTGCATCTCCAACTGTCACACGCGGCGGAGGATTTTTTTGTTCGATCAAGGCGAGAACGCGGCGGGCCACCAGCTCGGGCTTGGGCGCGGCGCTCATGTTCGCTGCGACTGTGTTCCAGGTTGTTTCAAGTTTCGCTTCGTAGCGGGGATCATTTTTTGCGCTTTTGATCACAGCCTCATTGAACTCCGTGCAAATATCCGCCGGCTGAAGATCGACAACGTGCACTTGCGTGTTTGGGAATTCCAATTGGATCGACATCGAATATGCGGCCATGGCGGCCTTAGCCGCGTTGTAAGCACCCATGAAAGGGACCGGCAGTCGCGAAGCGAGCGAAGTGACATTGATTATCAAACCGCCTCCGCCAGCGCGCATTGCCGAAATTGCGCGCTGCATCAATCGGATGTGAGCAAGGACGAGCAGCTGAAATTGATTTTCGATCACGTCGATGGGTAGCGATTCAGCAGGGCCAAAATGACCGGCCCCGGCGTTGTTGATCAACACGTCAATGTGTCCGGCCTCGGCTAGCGCGGCGTTAAAGGCCTCCTCGATCGATTGTGGACTTAGTAAATCCAATTTCACAGGATGTAACTTTGGCAATTCCGGAATGCGACTCGGATCGCGCGATGTTCCCCAAACTTCGTGACCGGCTGCGGTGAGCGTCTTTGCGATGGCAGATCCGATTCCTGAACTGGCTCCTGTGAGAAAAACACGGCTCATGAGTGATCACCACGATCGATGAAAAATAATGGCACGACGTGATGCTTCTGGTAGACAATTATCGATCGGCTAAATTTTGTCAGGAGCACGCGCCGCCAGCCAGGAGGCAATGGCAACTCCGGATCGTCCGTGTAAACAGCCGCGGCATTTTTCGTCAGCTCCGGCAGAGCCTCCGGCCCCGGGATCTCGCGCACCGTTACGAATTCGGGAGCGTACCATTCGACGTGCCGCCGCGCGTGATTAAAGAGAAGCGTAACGTTCTTACGAGCAGAAGCCGGATAAAGATTTTGCAGGTAACGCACGATTTGGATAGGCGGCGCTTCCTCGCGATGATTCTCGATCGCTGTCGGAATTGCGATGCAGATCAGCAGAATTGGTACGGTCGCCGCGCCGAGTCTCCAAGGCATGCGCATTCGCAAAAATCCGCGCAGCAATGCCGCCAACAGCAAGGGATAAATGATCACGTAGTATCGCTGCGCGGAACCGAGACAAACGAAAATGATCACGATGTGGGCCAGCGCCCAGGGCGCGTGAAATTTCCAAAAGACGGCGTCCGCAGGCTCGCGACGCCAAAATAAATATGCGGCGAATCCAAAGGTAACAATGACGATTCCCGCAATCAGCGCGACGATGGATCGAAGAAATCCAAAGCCCACGCCAAACCATCCGCCAAAATGGTTCACAATTCGCATTCCGAGATAGGGCGGACTCCAATCGCCGGCCACCAGGTAGGTTTGCGGGCGGCTCAACCGCCAAACCCATTGGCTGTAGAGAAGGTTCGGATAAACCGACCACGCCGGCAGATCGGGCCTTAATCGAGCCTGCGAATACCACATGGGCAGAAGCCAAAGGAGACAACCAAACACGAGGGCGGCCGCGGCTAAGATTGATATCTTCATTTGCGAACGCCGTTGTTTGAGAGCCAGGGCCAGCACAATAATCACTACTAGGATGAATTGCGGGCGCGTTCCCGTTGCGGCGGCGCCGAAAAGAGATGTAGCGAGCAACGCAGACAGGCGTCCGCGTTTTACAAAGCAAATTGCGGCGAGAATCTCGGCACTGAAGAAGCCAGCGGCAAGAGCGTCGGTGAGAACTTTGGTCGATGTCATCCATACGATCGGCGTGATGGCGAGGCAGGTTGCGACCCACCATGCCAGCTTTTCGTTGAACTGAAGGCGAATAATGAGGAACCACGCGGCCACGAAAAGAGCGCCGCCTACGCAGGAAGCAACATGCAAAGAAAGATTCGGGTCCGCGCCGAAGAGTTTGTCGCCGAGCCATCCGAAAACAATATAGAGCGGATAGCCAGGGGGATGCGGCTGGTGCTTCCAAATATTGAACTCGCGGACACCCATCGCGAATTGCACCGAGTCGTATTCGTCGAGGCCCGGAGATCTCGAGACGAAGTAGAGCGCGAACGTAGCGAGGAACAGGAAAGCGGCCTTGATCAGAGATGACGTATCGAGGCGGTCCGCCGTCGATGTTTCAGCGTCCACTGGTTGCTCCCGAAAAGGCCGCGCGATCTGCAGACACTTCGCCTAGCAATTCTGCGATTGCTTTAACATAACTTTCCGGACTGTGGCCGGCAATCAGCGCGGCGCGTCCGCGCTGGCCTATCTGCCGATATTTTTCCGGATTGTGCCGCAATCCATCGAAGTGCGCGTGAAGATCGAAAATTTCATTTTCCGTATCTACGTAAGCGACCGTGTCCAGCGGAAGATCGGCGTACCAACCGATGCGCGTCACAAGCGACGGCACTGCCTGGTTCCAAATTCGAAGCTGACTGCCGGAAGCCTCACCCATTGTTGGATAGCGCAGGTTTATCGCGAGATCCGCTTGCGCCAGCGCGTCGTCCAATTCTTCCTCGGAAACAAATCCGTGGAGCTTGACAAGATTCCGGAGCGACAATTTGCGAATCAGTCGCTCGAGCTCACGGCGCTTTTTAACCTCGCCAAAAATATCGAGCTGCAATTCATCCCTGCCAGGATAAGAAGCGAGCGCGCGCAAAACAGATTCCAGCCGGCGATTGGCGCCAAAGAATCCGAACATCACCAGGCGTTTGGGTAGGCGACTGTCCGTTTGGCGCGATTGCTTCAATTCGCTCGCCGGAAAAGGCAATGATCGAAAAATAACCGGAGAACTCTTGTCGGAATGCAATGCATTGTAGGCTTCTCGAGTATGAACAATCACGCCTTGTGCATTTTCCAACACGAGTTTCAGATCGGGCCGTAGATGTCGATCTTTTGACCGCTGACGAAGTGCCCGTCGCAATTGTCGATCTTGACGAGAAACACTGCGCAAGAGCCCACCGAGGTCCAGATCGTGCAGCACAACTATTCCCGGCCACCGCCGGCAAAGATGGTAAATTTGTTTGTGAAAT
>DASYVQ010000005.1:0-32551 GCA_035936875.1 Chthoniobacterales bacterium | reverse complement strand
TTTCCTCTGCTCTTTTGCGCTCCGTGATGTCGTTGATCAGCGCCACTTTCGCGCGTCGTCCGAGCCAAGTCAGCTCGTGTGAAGTGATTTCCACGTCAATCAGCGTCCTATCTTTCGTGCAGTGTCGCCATTGGGTCGACTTGTTCACGTCGTCAGTTCCTTGAGACAGATTATCCATCAAGGCTGGGATATCTTCAGACGGTCGGATGTCTTTAATGGTCATCGCCAGAAATTCGTCTTGCGAATATCCATAGTGTCTGACGGCGGCAGCGTTCACTGCCAGAAACGAAAGTGTCTCTGAATCGAAAACCCACATCGGGTTGGGATTGCTTTCAAATAGTGCTCGATATCGCTCTTCACTTGCTCGTACCAGGTTTTCCGCCTGTTTGCGCTCGGTGATGTCGTTTATGGTAACGATCGCCATCAGCGGTTGGTTGTTCGTGTCGCGAACGAGGGTGCCGCCGTAATTAAGGATCCGCTGCCCGTCGCTTCCTACCCGCCGCACACGCAGCTCGAGGTCGTGCACTTTTTCTCTGCGCAGAATGCGCGCGAGTGGCCATTGTTCGACTGGCAGCAGAGCGCCGTCCAGAGTTGAGAGTTCGAAGGTATCGACTAATTCGGTGAAGCGCCTGCGATCTTGCTCTGAATCGGAATAGCCATGTAGTTTTAGTGCGGCGCGATTCCAATGCAGCAATCCACCCTTGAGATCGGAAACGACGACGCCCTCCTCGAGATTTTCGACGACCGTTTGCAGATGAGCTTCACTGGTGCGTAACGCATCCTCTGCCCGCTTGCGCTTGGTGATGTCCTGGGCGGTGCCTTCGTAATGGACAACCGTTCCTTTCGCATCCCGCACGGCGAGGACATTCTCGGAGATCCAGATCCTGCTTCCATCTCTTCGATACGCTTCCAGCTCGAAGTCGAGCACAGATCCATTTTCATCCAGCAGCCGCTTAAACTCTTCGCGACTTTTCGGATCGACGTAGTTTTCCTGCGCGATGTCGGTGCGTGCGGCAATCAGCTCTTCCGGCGAGTCGAAGCCCAGGATACGAGCCAACGCAGAATTAGCGGCAATGAATCTGCCATCGGACGTTGTTTGAAAAATGCCCTCAACGGCATTTTCAAAAATGCCGCGATATTTCTCTTCAGCCTGCCGAAGCGCTTTCTCTCCCCGCTTGCGCTCGGTATTTTCCGCCTGCAATGCTTCATTGGCGTTTGCCAGTTCAGCGGTGCGTTCTTTGACTCGCACTTCCAGTTCCGCATGGGCCTTGCGCAGATTTTCCTCCGCCTCTGCGCGTCGGTGGAAGCTATCCAACAATTGGGCGCGCCATCGCCGCACGCCGCGCGCTGCCGACAACCAGGCCACAAACGATGTCCCACCGACAACCATCGCAGCGATTATTGAGAGCAAATCAGTGCGTTGGCCGTGTCGGAAACTTTCATCAAATTCGCGCCTGATTTGGTTGGCGAACGACATTATTCCTTCAGCGTAAATCTGTTTCTGGGTTTCATATTCGGGATTGAACAATACAGACTGCGCCTCCTCCTTGCGGCCGGCGCGAACCAAAGCAAAGGCGCGGTTTTCCATTTCCACCAACTTGATGTTCGCCGCATCCGTCTTGGTCGCGGCTTTGATGTTGGAGGAGCTGGCTCCAATTTTTATTGTTTCCTTGATCGCGGCATTTAATTGCGGTTCGAAATGATGATAGCGCTCTTCCCACCGCGAATCTCCCGTTGTCGCTGCCATGCGCGCAGACATGGTCAACACCTCGTCCAGATGGACGATGACGCCTCGGCGTTCCTCGATTCGCGACAGCCGGTCTGTGAACATTTTCGCATCGCGACGCGCCTCGAAAATAATCCAGCCAAACCAGGCGAAAGCCATGATCGTCAGGAGACAAACGAGGGTGAGAAGCCTGATCGGAAAACGGATGGCAGTTATCGCATCATCGCGGGCTACGTTTTGTTGGGTTGGCAATCGTTCCCTTTCAGTTTGATTTATCGACGCAGAATTCTGGGAGTTCCGTCATGAGACGAACCTGAGCAGAAGCATGTTTCCCGCCGTTGTTCCCGCAGTTGCCGTCTTTTCGCGCTTTGCGTCAGCCGCCGGAACCGAAGTTTAGAATTTCAATACTTTCAAGGAAATTCCATCCCTGGGAGACGAACTCGCTTCCTCGTCTTCGCGCTTATTCCCAACCGCGTCGAGCGCACGTTGATTCCTTAAGCCATCTTCGAAGGTGGGTGGAGGGACGCCCCGAGCCTGCCCTGAGCTTGTCGAATGGGTGGCGTCCGACTTTTGTTAGGGCGAGACAGAGCTCGTCCCTCCATTTCACCGACAATCACGTTCACGAAATCGGCGCTCGTCTGCACAAACGTGGTTCGTAGCGGAGCGCGGCCGGCGGCACATTCCAAGCTGCTTCACTACCTCCTAGCACTTGAGCAGTGCCGGTTCTCTCTCATGAATAAACAAATTATCGACGAGCTTCTTTCCGCCATGATCGACAGCGGAGAGGGCATTTCCGATTTGCTTTTTACTGTGGGCAAGCCCCCATTAATCGAGGCGCACGGCTGCCTCAGCGAATTCCCGATCAAAACACCGACGCCTGTTTTCGGGTCGCAAGAAATCGATCGGCTCGCCGATCACATTATCGATGGCGACGAGCGGCTCAGGCAAGATCTCGCCAATTTGGGTTCATGCGATTGCAGTTATGCGCTCAAAGATGTCGCCAGATTTCGCGTCAACATTTTCAAGCAGAACGGCCGGCATGCGATTGTGATGCGACGGTTGCAATCGGAAATCCCGACGCTTGAAAAGCTTGGATTGTCACCGGTCTTTCGCGAAATCATCAAGGAACGAACCGGCATCGTCTTCGTCACCGGCGGCACCGGCAGTGGCAAGACGACCACGCTCGCCGCCATGCTCAACGAAATAAATCAAACGCAACAAATCCATATCGTGACGCTCGAAGATCCCATTGAATTCTTGCATCCGCACCGGCGCGCCGTGTTTCATCAACGCGAACTCGGGAAAGATTTTCCCGATTTCGCGCATGGCCTTCGGGCCGCGCTGCGCCAGGCGCCCAAGGTCATATTCGTGGGCGAAATTCGTGATCGCGCGACGATGGAGATCGCGATGACGGCGTCGGAAACCGGTCATCTGGTCTTTACCACACTTCATACCATCAACGCGGGCCAGACAATTAATCGTATTCTCGGAATGTTTAGCAAAGATGAAGAACAACAACTGCGGCAACGATTGGCCGATACGTTGCGATACGTTGTTAGCCAGCGGCTCGTAAGCAAAACGAGCGGCGGGCGCTTACTCCTCACCGAGATTATGGGCAGCAGTCTGCGCACGCGCGAGACGCTTCTTTACGGCGAAAGCGAAAACCGCACTTTTCAAGAGATCATTGAGGCGGGCAGCACGTTAGGCTGGCATAGCTTCGATCAATCGTTGCTCAAGGCTTACGAAGCCGATCTCATCACCGAGGACAGCGCCATCATTTTTTGCGCTCACAAAAATAAAATGCGCAGAGACGTCGACATGCTGAAGAAGCTCAGAGCAAAGACGTTTGAAGCGCCATCCGGTCTGCAAATGAAAGACGCGATACAAGTACGTGCGTCTTCGATTTCTTAACCTGCGAAATGAAAACAGACTCAGAATCTCACCGCCAGGAAACAATTGAAGTAAGGTCCGAGCGAGCGTCGGTGCACGAGGACCAATTGAGTGAGGAGCTGCGTCCGCGACTCAATGCAATTGTCGAAATTGCCGAACTTCTCAAAATGAAAGCTGAAAGCGATCAAAACGTTCAGGAGATTCTTACAGCCGCGCGCGGATTGCTCGATGTCATTAATCGAGAATCGGCTGAACCGCGCGACGGCGACTGCGCGGCACGACCGAAGGCGAGCGAGCAATGCGATGTGCTCTACATCGAAGACGACTCGATAAACTTTGCGTCCGTCAACCTGCTTCTCAGGAGCAAACGCGCGCTCAAAGTGTTGCAGGCGACCAGCGGCAAACCGGGAATTGCCCTCGCGCAGACGCACGATCCGAAATTAATTCTGCTCGACCTCGACCTGCCGGACATACACGGGTCGGAAGTCCTCCAAGAGTTACAAAAAGATCCGGCGACCGCACGCATCCCTGTCGTTGTGATCAGCGGCGATGCAACGCCAAGTCAAATCGAACGGTTGCTCGTTCTCGGCGCACGAAATTACCTGACCAAACCTTTCAGCGTTGAGCCATTCCTCGCCGTCGTCGACGAGGTTCTCGAAGAAAACGCCGCCGCGCGCACTACTTAGACCTGCGACCAGGAACGTGATCTCGCGCTGCGAACGACGCCGTCCAGCACACGTTGATTTTGCAGACCGTCTTCGAAACTTGGCTGGAGCTTTTTGCTTTCGACCACAGCTTTGACGAAATCGGCGATGGTGTGGGTGAATGTGTGCTCGTAGCCGATGATGTGGCCGGGGGGCCACCACTTGTCGATGTACGGGTGAGTTGGTTCGGTCACGAGGATGTCGTGGAAACCTTGTCGATCTTTCGGATCGCGCGCGTTGAAAAATTTCAACCGGTTCATTTCTTCGAGATCAAAGAACAGCGAGCCGGCGCTGCCGTTGATCTCGAGCGTCAATGAGTTCTTACGACCAGGCGCGAAACGCGTCGCTTCCAGACTAGCGAGTGTGCCGTTTTTGAATCGGCCGATCATTGTGACCGCGTCATCAACTGTGACTTTGCCTTTTTTCCGGCTTCCAACTTCCAGCGGCCGTTGCTTCACGAAAGTTTCCGTCGCCGCGCAAACTTCGCTGAATTCGCCGACGAGATACCGCGCAAGATCGACAATGTGCGAGAAAATGTCGCCAAGCGCGCCTGAGCCCGCGACGTTGGACCGCAAACGCCAGACGAGCGGAAAGTTTGGATCGACAATCCAATCCTGCGCATACCGCGCGCGGAAATGAAAAATGCGATCTCCAAGTTCGCCGCGCTTGATCATCTCTTTTGCGAGCGCGATTGCGGGAACGCGCCGGTAGTTATGACAGACCATGTTCACAACGCGCGCCTTCTTTATCGCGCGGACCATTTTCTCCGCTTCATCGACGTTTCGCGCGAGCGGCTTCTCGCACAGAATCGCTTTGCCCGCCTTCGCAGCGGCCACCGCGATCTCGCAGTGGGAGTCGTTAGGCGTGCAGACATCGACGATGTCGATCTTGGGATCGTCGATCACCCGACGCCAATCGGTCGCAAAATTTTCCCAGCCAAGTTTTGCCGCGGCCTTTTTCACTTCGGCGCGATTGCGGCCGCAGATCGTTTTCAGCTGTACCGTTGCCGGCAAATTGAAGAAGTGAGAAATTTGTCGCCACGCATTCGAGTGCGCTTTGCCCATGAAGTTGTAGCCGATTAAACCGACAGCGAGGCTACGCTTCGCGGGCATAATTGAGTCAGGATCCGAAAATTCGCAGGAAGGCAACTTCGATGGCAAGCGCTTCCTGAATGTTGCGGCCAAGATCATCGCGTAACTCTTCCAACCGCCGAATTCGACGCAGAACTTCCGGGGTGCTGAAACGCTTCGCGACCGCCGCCGTTTCCTTTTTCGCGGCCGGCAGATCGCGATGCTTCACATCGCTACACGCACGTAAAACGTCCGACCACCATTCGAACAGGATTTCGATGAGCCCGCCACGCCGCTGAATGTAAAGACTCTCGGTCAACGCCTTGTAATAGTCTTCGCGTTCATCGAGCCAGGCGCCATCTGTAGAATTTCGATACCGCGCTTCCTCGATCTCCAGCGCATCCGCGCTCTGCTCTTTGATTTCTTCGCGAATCGCACTGAGCAACCGCTGCATGCCTTGCGCGATCCGATAGGCATTCTGAACATTCCATGTTTTCTCGGCCGCCGCATTGCCGAGCAATTCTATTAGCTCAGTTTTCTGAGGGATCACCGCCTCCTCCTCACCCGCCGCCAGCGGGATGGAGATGCAACGGGACACGATCGTGTCGGGCAAAGCTTCCGGCAGCGCGGTCAAAAGAAGCAGAAGCGAATTCTTGGGCGGTTCTTCCAAGGTTTTGAGAAACGCGTTCGCCGCCTGCGGTTGCAAACGATCGGCCTCCGAAATGATCACAACTTTGCGCCGGCCATTCGTCGAGCGCATTTGCAGCGCGTGTTCCAGTTCACGAATCTGCTCGATCACGATGCGGCGAGATTTCGATTCGGGCTCGGCCACAAGAATCTCTCGCGCCTTGGCCGAAAAGACGTCGCTTGGATTAGCGCCATTCACAGTGCTGGCCAGCTCCGCTGCCACGTCCCGCTTCCCGCTACCGGGCGGACCGGAAATCAAATAAGCGTGGGCCAACCGGTTCTGGTCGTGGGCGCGGCGCAAATATCCGAGCGCTGCTTTACGGGAAAAGGCCATCGCGAGATTTTAGATCTTCGATCTTCGACTTTCGACTTGTTTTGAAAATGAAGGCACGCGTTCGAGCAGCGTCTCCCAGATTTGATTGTCGATCTTATCCGCGGCCCGCGAACCGTCGATCAAGACGACTCGCTTCGGTTCGCGACGGGCCAGTTCTTGATAGGCTTCGCAAACGCGCTGGTAAAATTCAACCGACTCCTGCTCCATGCGATCGGGTCGGCGCGGCGATTTCATCCGCTCGCGCGCCGTTGCTGCATCGACATCGAGAACAAAAGTAATATCCGGAATGCAATCGCCGGCGGCGAATGTATTCAGCTGTTCGACGACTTTTGGATCCAGCTTTCGCGCTGCGCCCTGGTAAACGGTGGTCGAATCAAAAAAACGGTCTGCAATTACGCACTGACCCCCCTCCAGCGCCGGCTTGATTATCTCGCGCACCAGTTGGCTTCGACTGGCCTCGAACAGGAGTAACTCCGTCTCCGCAGTCATGCCCGCGCTATGTGGCGCAAATTGCAGAAGCTCCCGAATCGTTTCGCCGATTGGCGTCCCGCCTGGCTCGCGCGTTACCAGAAACGGAATCTCTAGCCGCTCCAGATGCGCGGCAAGTTGCCGCACTTGCGTTGATTTCCCACAACCCTCCGACCCTTCGAACGTGATAAATGGCCCGCGCGACATCAGCTCGACTGTGAAACAAAGCGGCGCGGTTGTCGAATCAACTGCCAGCGCGTAACTAATAGGACATGAAAAATTTCTGGCTCGTGAAACAGGAGCCGTCCTCTTACTCATGGTCGGACTTTACCAAAGACGGCGGAACGAGTTGGACGGGAGTTCGTAATTACGCTGCGCGAAATAATCTCCGCCGAATGGGCAAAGGCGACGAAGCGCTCTTCTATCATAGCGGCGAGGACAAAGCGGTCGTTGGCATCGCAAAGGTTGCAAAAACAGCTTACGCCGATCCGACCGCGAAAGAAGAGGACTGGAGCACTGTCGATCTTGTTCCGATCAAACCTTTGAAACGACCCGTTACGCTTCGCGAGATCAAAAAGAGTCCGCGCCTGAAAAAAATGCAGCTCGTCCGGCTATCGCGTTTATCGGTGATGCCGGTGACGACGGCGGAATTTCAGCTCATTCTAAAAATGGGAGCGCTGTAGCCGCGGCCCTGCGGGCCGCGTTTCGCTTCGCACCCGCCTTCGCGGCGCTACGGCGCGGCGAGCAGCGAAACGGCTACAAAGAATTTGCGCTTGTTCCGATCCAGAACCGGATCGAAAATTTGCCAGGATGACTTCGCTTGCGGCTACACAATTCCTGCCGGTTGTCGCGACGGCGCGTGCCGCCAAAGATTTTCTGGTTGTTTCCATCCACGACGTCGCTCCTTCCACTCAGGCGATCGCAAACAAAATAATTTCGGAACTATCGCAGCGCGGGATTCGAGTCTGTTCACTCCTTGTCGTGCCCGATTATCATCATCAAGGTGCGGCCATGAAAGATCGACAATTCGTTTCCTGGCTGCGGGACCTGGAATCGGCCGGACACGAAATTGTGATCCACGGATATTTTCACGAACGTCCACGCCGGGCGCATGAAACTTTGCGCGACAAATTCATCACGCGGTTCTACACCCAAAACGAAGGCGAATTTTACGATCTCGGTTACGACGATGCGTTCCGGCAGATCAAAACCGCGCACGATGAATTCGGTGAATGTGGTCTAAAGCCGCGCGGTTTCGTCGCGCCGGCCTGGCTACTCAGCAAGGAAGCGGAGCGCGCAGCGCGCGATGCTGAAATCGAATACACCACCCGACTGCGCAGCGTGCGCGATCTTCGTTCCGGCCAAAATTTTGCCGCACGATCGCTGGTTTACAGCGTCCGCAATCATTGGCGGCGCACCGCGAGTCTGGCTTGGAACGCCACCCTTAGCCGGTTTTTGGAAAGCAATCCGCTCTTGCGCCTGAGCGTTCATCCGCCCGATTATTCTCATCCGGCAATTTGGCGGCAGATTGTCGATCTTGTCAGTGCGACGAATGGAGTGAGAACGCCGACGACCTATCAGGAATGGATCGCCGACCAACGATTGCAGCGAGGCCTGTAAATTATGAGCAAATGTGATCTTCACATTCATTCGCGCTACAGCGCGCGCTCGGAGGAATGGCTCTTCCGCCGCTTCGACTTCCCGGACAGTTATTCCGATCCGCGCGACTTATATCGGGAACTCACTGAGCGCGGGATGGATTACGTCACAATTACCGATCACGATACGATCGAAGGTTGTCTCCAAATTAGTGACCTACCCAATACATTCGTCAGCGAGCAGGTTACGACATATTTTCCGCAAGATCCCTGCAAGATTCACATCCTGGTCTGGGGAATCAGCGAGGCCCAGCATGCCGACATTGTCATCATTCGCGACAACATCTTGGCCCTCCAACGTTATCTCCAGGCCGGAAACATCGCCCACGCCGTCGCGCATCCCCTCTATAGTATCAACGGCAAGCTGGAAGCGTCACATCTCGAGCGGCTGATCCTGCTCTTCAAACATTTCGAGGGCGTCAACGGTTTGCGGGACGCGCTCCTGAGCGAGCTCGCCCAAAGCCTTTTCGCCTCGCTCACGCCGGACAAGATCGACACACTGGCCAAGCGCCATAATCTCGCGCCGACCCACGCCGAACCGTGGAAGAAAATATTCGTCGGTGGCTCTGACGATCACGGCGGCAAATTCATCGCTTCGGCTTACACCGAAACGCCGGCAGCTGACTCGGCCGCGAAATTTTTGCTACACATCCGCGATGGCCGTTGTACTGCACGAGGCCACGGCGGCACTCCCCTAGCCTTGTCACATGGTTTTTACAACACGCTCTCTTGTTTCATTCAGGATCGTTTCCACGAGAAGCTCGGACCGAGCGCGGCTCTGATTGAACAAATGTTCTCGCGCTTTATGGAAGGGCGCGACCCGACTGAATTTACGCTCACCGAGAAAGCGACTGTTTTTGCCCAAGGAGTTTTGTCGGGAAAGGTTTTCGATCTGGTCAAACAGGCGAACACATCGCTTTGGAAAGAGCTTTCCGGTTATTTCGCGCGGCCGGACGTAAAAGCGAAACTGGCCGAGCAGGTCGATGCCGTGGCCGAACCCGAGCGCCGCACATTTCTAATGGCGAACATGGTGGCCGAACAACTCGCGTTTCGGCTTTTCAAAAAATTCGTCCAGCAGATCAGCGGCGGCAACATGATCGAGAGCATGCAGGCATTGAGCGCGATCGCGCCCATTCTGGTCATCCTCACGCCATACATTTACGGTTTTCATAGCCAGGCGCCGTCACGGAAATGGCTGCGAAATATTTTCAACGAGCTGACGGGCGAAATTCCAGAGGCTTTACAAAATCGAAAACGCGCCTGGTTCACTGACACGCTTGAAGATGTGAATGGCGTCGCGACCACTATTCGTAAAATGACCGCGGCCGGGGCCGCCGCCGGCAAAGAATTAATCGTCATCACGTCGCGCAACGAGTTGCAAATCGACGATATCCCGATCAAAAACTTTAAGCCGATCGGCGAATTCGAGTTGCCCGAGTACGAGCTGCAAAAACTGAGCTTCCCGCCGATTCTGCAAATGCTCGATTACATTCAGCGGGAAAGATTCACCGAAATCATCATCAGCACGCCCGGACCGCTCGGGCTGACTGCGCTGCTTGCCGCAAAGATGCTCAACCTGCAGACCAGCGGCATTTATCACACCGACTTTCCGCAATACGTGCGCATCCTTACCGAGGACGGTTTCCTCGAAAGCGTGGCCTGGCATTACATGCACTGGTTCTACGGCCAGCTCGACACCGTCTTCGTTAATTCAGACGAATATCGGCAGAGCTGGATCAAACGCGGGCTCGATCCGGAAAAGCTGAAAATTTTCCCGCGCGGCCTCGATCATCAGCTTTTTAATCCTGCCCAACGCGATCCCGGCTTTTGGGAAAAATACGGCGCGTCTAAAAACGGCCAGGTGCGGTTGCTCTATGTCGGCCGCATTTCGAAGGAGAAAGACCTGGATGTGTTAGCAGAAGCTTACCTGCGTCTGCGCGACGAGGGATTGTCGATCCAACTTTTCATCGTTGGGCACGGCCCATACTCGGAAGCACTCGGCGAAACCTTGCCCGATGCGGTTTTCACCGGCTATCTGACTGGCAAGGAATTGGCCACTGCTTACGCTTCCGCCGATATTTTTGTTTTCCCGAGCACGACCGACACCTTCGGTAACGTCATCATCGAAGCACAGGCATCGGGCGTTCCCGTAATCGTGTCTGATTCCGGTGGGCCAAAAGAATTGGTCGAAGACAACGAGAACGGTCTCATTACCAAATCGCACGATGTCGAGGATTTCGTTCGCGCCATCCGCACGTTAATTGCAAACCCGGAATTGCGGGAACGCATGGGCAACCGCGCCCGGCAAAGCGTAATCGACCGCACCTGGCCGACCGCCTTCCGAAAATTCTGGGCGGCGACCGAAGTGTAATTGCCGATCTTACGCCGGCAACGGCGGCGGAATTGCCGGTGCTTCGGGCTGCGGCAATGTCGCCCAGACGTCGTAGTCCGGTCCGAATTGCCGCAAAAAACGCAATGAAAACGAACGAAGCACCACAAAGACTGGGAGCAGAACCACAGTGCCAACGTACGGAATCGCCGCGATGCAGCAGGTCGCGCAAATTGCGGTGCAGCTGACCACGATGCTCGCGAGTCCGAGCACGACCCAAAACAAACAGTAAAGAACGATTTCGGCCGGATAGGCCGAAATCAAGGAGACGACAACGCTGAAGGCCTCGCGCACACGGCACCGCCGCCGATACATGATCGCCACCATTAAATGCGCGACCAACGCCCACGCGAAAACTAGAAGAAAGATGACAACGGCCCAAAGGACGATCACCGATATGAGATAGACATCGTGCAGGTGCGGGAACGTGACGCCTCTCACGATTGGAAGCAGGAACGGCAGCGAAAGCAGCGCAGCGAAAAGAAAGAAACTGCATCCGATCAGAAGCGAGAAAAGAAAGTAACTATTGCCTTGCTCTCGAAACTCGCGCCACGGCTGCACGATTGCTGCGCGATTCTTGACGATGCAATCGATGAATATGAAGCGGCCGCGCGCCCGCAACCACGCAAACACAACCGCGATCGTGATAATCAGAACGATTCCAAATGTGGCGCCGACAACAATAATCCAGAGTGGAATCTGGTGGAATGCATCACTCAGTTCCTGGGGAAGCTGTGAGCGGTCGCCGTAATTGTAATTGAAATTAAAGCCGGCCCCGAGGTGCGCCAGGAACGCGGCAAAACCAATCACCAGCCATTTCTTCAATTCGAACGGCTGAAAGAGAATTCTCTTCATCAGCTCGAACGCTTCGCCGAATGGCTTGAAGATCTCGATCTTCGGTTCCGCCCCGTTCATCTTGCAATTTGATCGGTTGCGCTCCCGTGAATCAAGCTTTCAGAAACCGGCGCCTTCCCGCATTCGCACAGGTGACGCCGGAAGTTTGTCGAGCACAACGCGGCGTTCTCTGCCGTAATAGCCAAAGGCAAGCACACCGGTGGGGCATTGCTGCACGCATGCCGAGCAACGCACGCATTCAGGATCGCGCATGGGCAATCCTTTGTTCGCAAAATTCATGACGTCGATGCCTTGATGACAAACGGAAGTGCAAACATTGCAGGAAATACATTTCGATTTTTCCGGAAAAATCCGAAATCGGGAGAAGCGCGCGTAGATGTGCATGAGCGCGGCGAGCGGACAAAAGAAACGGCACCAAACCCGTCCGGAATATTTGAAATACAAACCAACGCCGATTACGCCGCCGAGGAAGACGTCGACAAACCATTTGTAGCTCGCGTAATTAACGAGTCGGCCGCTTCCATTTTTTCCATCGACAGCCAGATGAAAAAAAGACGCAGCAAACGATTGCGGCCAAATCCAGCCGATGACGCGCAGGAACAACAAAGCGAATGCGATCGCAAGAATAACCTGGCCGGCCATGTTCAAACGGTTCCAGAACGGGCCATGGGGCATCTTCTGCCGCTGACGATCGCCCATTGTTTCGGCCAGCGCGCCGCAAGAACAAATCCAGCCGCAGTATGCGCCCTTGCCAAATCGCCAGATTAGCAGCGGAATGATGACGAAGGTTTGGAAAAACGAGATGACCAGCCACCAGGCGACCGGCGCGTCGGTAAAAACATTGTAGACCATCAACGGCCAAGCCAGGATGAAACCGTAGGCGCGCCAATAGGCGCGCGGATGCCCCCACTCCGGCCACTGATGGGCGGCATATTGCGCCGGCGAAATGTACGATTCGAAGAGGTGGTCCGCGATGGTTTTGCCGAGACCGCGATCGAACACACCGTTGTATCCAAGCCACGGCAAAATAATTTCCGGCAAAATGAAAAGCGGCACCACCTGGATCGACATCAGGACAATTGTTTGCAGCGTGACGTAAGGCGTCTTGCGTCGCCGGATTCGGACGATCCCAAAAACAACGATGCACAGGCTGTAGAGCAACGTGTAATAGAACGAGCGCGATTTCAGTGAAACCGCGAGCGTACCGATGATTGTCGATCTATCAGTCGCTTGCGTTTGAAACCAGGCGCCTAACGACTTGACAAGTTGCGGCATGTTTTCCGGCCACGGATTCAACCACGTCTCAGCGAAGCCGCCGGATTTCCAAGCGTAAAGAAAGACGCAAAAAGCGAGAAACAAACTGAGCAGAATCCAACCGCGTGTGGTCGATTCACCGGCAATCGGAATTTTCGAGCGCCGAAAAAATTCCAACGGCGCTTCACGTCCCAGCATCGTGAAGACGACGTCGTTAGGCAGTGGTTGCTCAGTTCCGTTTGTTAGAACGACGCGGTCCGGTTCGATACGGTTTATTTCTGTGCCGAGAGCGAGCTTGAGTGAACCCGTTTTCTTCTCGCGGCGCATGCCGCTCGTCATCGCCGTGTTGATCCGCTCCGAAGTTGGATTTTCAATTTGCACATCGGCCGCGGCATCCCGCACCAACATGTCGATCTTGGCAATGTTTTCCGGTTTCGGTCGCGCGAATTCTTTTTTTCTGTAGCTCAAAGTCACGTGTGCGCCGGAAGTAACGAGCGCGATCGCCGTTTCCAGCGCCGAGTCGCCGCCGCCAACGACGAGCGCGTTCTTGCCGGCGAACTCTCTCGGGTCGAAAAGGCGATTAAAAACTTTGTCGAGATTTTCGCCGGGCACGCCGAGCTTGCGAAAATTTCCGCTCCGTCCGATTGCAATGATCACACGTCGCGCGCGGATGACGCCCTGGTCGCTTTTGTGCAAAAGTAATTGTCGATCTTTGCGCTCGATTCGCTCGATCCGGGCGCGAGTTACTTCAATGCCAGCCGCGCGTCGCTGCGCTTCCATCTCTGCGAGGAGATCTTCTTTCACGTCCGCACGAAACTGCAGACCTCCTTCCAATTTCATCTCGCTCGGGTACGTGTAGATCGGTTTCGCCTTGGGAAAATTAACGACCGTGGAAAAAATCTCCGTCGCCTCGAAAATTACGAATCGCAATCCCGCTTTTTTCGCTTCGATGGCCGCGGAAATTCCGGAAACGCCGGCGCCGATGATGGCGAGATCGACAACTTCGTTTGAGGTGTTGCGCTCGGATGCGAAACCGGGCTCGCGCAAGATTGCGCGAACCGCTTCCGCTCCCGTGTGCGAAGAAAATTTTAAGAGCGGTATGCCGGTAAGATCGCCAACGATGCGAACGCCGGGAATCGTCGTGACGCCGTTCTCGTCACAGACCGGAAGTTTTTCGATCGTTCCAGCCGGCCACTGCGCGTGCAGCCATTTCGTGTAAGATTGCAAGAGTCCGAGCATAAAATTGAGCACTTGCGCCTCGCGCCGTTTTTCGCCAACGAGTTTTAATTGTTGATGTTAAGCAGGAAAAGAGAAATCACTGAAGGGCAGAGCCGCGAAATAGCTCCTGCGCGAAAAACTTTCATGACCACGCCGACAACCTCCCGCCGTTATCCGATCGGCGCCAAACTAATTGGCACGAACGAGACGCACTTTCGGGTGTGGGCCCCGAAGGCGCACGATGTCGCTCTTGTTCTGGAAGAAAGCGCAGAAAAAGATGCCAAGCGAACATTTCATCCGCTCCAAGCCGAGGAAGGCGGTTATTTTTCCGGTAGCGCGAATACCGGCGCAGGTGCGCTCTATCGGTTTCGCATAAACAAGGCCGAACACTTCCATCCCGATCCGGCCTCGCGCTTTCAACCGTATGGGCCCCACGGCTCCTCGTGCGTTGTCGATCCAAAGCAATTCGAATGGACCGATGCGCAATGGCCGGGAGTCAAAATGAAAGGCCAGGTCATTTACGAAATGCATATCGGCACGTTCACGCCCGAAGGCACATGGAAAGCAGCAACGGAACAACTAGCAGAACTGGCAAAGATCGGCATCACCGTTATCGAAATGATGCCGATCGCGGATTTCCCGGGAAATTTCGGATGGGGCTACGACGGGGTAAATCTTTTCGCACCAACCCGCTTGTACGGCGCTCCAGACGATTTGCGCAATTTCATAAACAAAGCCCATTCGTTAGGCCTGGGCGTGATTCTCGATGTTGTTTATAACCACTTTGGCCCAGACGGAAATTATCTCGCCGTTTATTCCGACGATTATCTAACTCGCGAGATCGAAAATGATTGGGGCGACTCTATTAATTTCGACGGACGAAACTCCGGTCCGGTGCGTGAATTTTTCATCGCCAACGGTCGCTACTGGATCGACGAATTCCATTTCGATGGATTTCGCTTCGATGCGACGCAGAGCATCTTTGACAAATCAGACGAACATATCATCGGCGCCATCGGACGCGCCGCGCGCAAAACTGCGGGAAAGCGCTCAATCATTTTGATCGCGGAAAATGAACGACAGGAAACGAAATTGATAAAGCCGCGCAGTGAAGGCGGCGATGATCTCGACGGACTCTTAAACGACGATTTCCATCACAGCGCCGTGGTCGCCCTCACCGGGAAACGCGAGGCTTACTACACGGACTACCTCGGCTCACCGCAGGAATTCATTTCCGCGGCGAAGTACGGATACCTGTTTCAAGGGCAACCATACTCCTGGCAGGGAGCGCCGCGCGGCACGCCAACATTTAACGCATCGCCGGAAGCGTTCGTCGCGTTCATCGAGAATCACGATCAGGTCGCCAACACGGCGGCGGGCGAGCGTTTGCGTTTCCAGAGTTCGCCCGGGCGCTACCGAGCAATGACTGGGCTATTGCTACTCGGGCCCTGGACACCGATGCTTTTTCAAGGCCAGGAATTCGGAGCCTCGACACCGTTCGTATTTTTCACCGACGTGGGCGACGGCCCGATGCGCGAAGCTATTCGCAAAGGGCGCTTCCGATTTCTCGCGCAATTTCCATCGCTCGCCACCGATGAAGTGCAAAAGCGATTGCCGGCGCCATCCGATCCAACCGGTTTCGTGCGCTCCAAGCTGGACTTTTCCGAACGCCAGAAAAACAAAGAGCTGTATGATTTGCATGTCGATCTTATCCAGCTGCGCCAGAACGATTCGCGGTTTCGCGAACAGAAATCGGGCGGAGTGGACGGGGCCGTGCTTGGGCCGGCCAGCTTTGTGCTGCGTTATTTCAGCGAAGGAAACACCGATGATCGATTACTCGTGGTAAACCTTGGCAAACATCGGGTGCTCACCCCCGCACCGGAACCGCTCCTGGCCCCGCCGCTCGGTTTCGAATGGGAGACCCTTTGGTCGAGTGAATCGGTTTCCTATGGCGGACCGGGAGTCGTCACCGTTGCGACGCAGGAGAGTTGGACTTTGCCGGCGGAAGCAACGGTCGCGCTGCGGCTCGTGCCCGAGAAAGAGCCGCGCCGTTTACCGAAACGAAGAAAATTGGGCTGACAAAATTTTGCTGCTGGCATCGATAAATGATGAACAGGCAATTTGAAACAATCCGGCCCGTCGTCCGTTCGATGCCGTGGGACGGCGCGAACATGTCGCGCGAGATCTTGCTTACTCGCGAATGGCTCGTGACCAACGGACTTGGCGGTTACGCCTCCGGCACCGTCTCCGGTGCGGTCTCGCGTCGCTATCATGGATTGCTCATCGCTGCGTTGCCGGTGCCGCTTGGGCGGATCGTGATGTGGAGTCACGTATCGGAATTTCTTCGCTTCAGTAACGACGACGTCATTTCGCTCGGAGCGGAAGAACGCGCCGGTGGACAACTTGATTTGAAAAGCGCGGACTATCTAACCGAGTTTCGGCTCGAGGACGGGATGCCGGTTTGGACGTATCACGTTCGCGACGTCGTAGTCGAGAAGCGCGTGTTGCTTCCTCATTTGCAGAATACTGTTCACGTCAGCTACCAAGTGATCTCAAAAGGAACGCCGCCGCGACTCGAGTTGCGTCCTGCGTTTCATTTTCGACACCACGAGTCGCCGGTCGATGCGGATTTGGGGGCGCCATACAAACTGACTGCCGTCGATGGTCGCTACGAAATCGCTGCGGCGGGTCGAAAGCTGCCGCCGCTCCGCATGCAGCTCCACGGTCGTAAAGCCGCGTTCACGATGGCCCCGTCGAAAATTCCCCAAGTCGTTTATCGCATTGAACAGCAGCGCGGTTATTCCTTCGAGGGCGAGCTCTGGAGCCCGGGATTCTTTCGGGTCGATCTTACCGAGCGAAGCACGGCGACCCTAGTTGGTTCAACCGAGCCGTGGGACATCGTCAACGTCCTGGGCCCGGAAGATGTTCTCGCGGCCGAGCGCGAGCGCCGCGCCCGCTTACTTCACGGCGCGATCCCAAAGGTCCGTAAAAATTTTCCGGCGGAGCTGGTGTTTGCAGCCGACCAATTTGTCATCACACCCGCGGGGCGGTTCGAAGAAGCAGCGCGTGCGCATGCCGCCGGCGACGAGGTTCGCACCGTCATCGCCGGATATCACTGGTTCACCGATTGGGGGCGCGACACGATGATCAGCCTCGAAGGCCTCACTTTGATCACGGGGCGGTTGCTCGAGGCCGGTTACATCCTGCGGACGTTTGCGCATTACGTCCGCGACGGTCTGATTCCAAACATGTTCCCCGATGGCGCGAAGGAAGGCAGATACAATACCGCCGACGCAACGCTTTGGTTCTTTCACGCTCTCGGCCGTTATCTTGAGCGCACTGCCGATCTCACCACGCTGCAACTTCTTTTGCCTATTTTGATCGACATCATCGAACATCATTTGCGCGGCACACGGTTCAACATTCACGTCGATCCAAACGACGGCCTGCTCGTGCAAGGCGAGGAAGGTTATCAACTCACCTGGATGGATGCGAAGATGGGGGACTGGGTCGTCACACCGCGTCGCGGCAAAGCGGTGGAGATCAACGCCCTTTGGTACAATGCGCTCTGCCTGCTCGCGAATTGGTTGCGCGAAAATGGCGACGACGCTTCCGCGCAAACTTACGACGAACATGCCGAACGGGCGCGCGTTTCGTTCAATAATCGATTTTGGTTCGCTGAGGGCGGCTATCTTTACGACGTTGTCGATGTTGACGGCGGCAACAAAAATGATTCGTCATGCCGGCCAAATCAGTTGTTCGCCATCTCGCTCGATCATCCGGTGCTCGACGCAAAACATTGGAAATCTGTTCTGGAAGTCGTGGAAAAGAAATTGGTCACGCCGGTCGGTCTGCGCACGCTTTCGCCGGACAGTCCCGATTACAAACCGATTTACTCAGGCGATTTGCGTTCGCGCGACGGCGCATATCATCAGGGCACGGTTTGGGCCTGGCTCATCGGGCCATTCATCGACTCTTGGCTGAAAGTTCATCCTCTTGATCGGGCGGCCGGTCGCAAATTTCTTGAAACTTTTCCGGTCCATCTAAGCGACAATGGCATTGGCACGATCAGCGAAGTTTTTGACGCGAGCGAGCCGCATCTGGCCGGCGGCTGCATCGCGCAGGCCTGGAGTGTGGCCGAAGTTTTGCGCGCCTGGTCCAAGACGGCGTGAGCTAAAAACTGTAGCGGCGGGCGTGTCGCCCGCTTAATCGCGCGAACTGCAGCCGACACGGCTGCCACTACAGCAAGCGGAAAGCGAATCGGTAGATTCCACTCTTTTATGTGCTAGATATTTGCGCTCGATCGTTTCGCAGCGCATAACTTCCGCAGATGAAGTCGCCGCTCTTTGCGTTATCGATCTTCTCGATGTCGATCTTGTTTTGTGTCGGCGCGAATGCACAGCCCAAGCCAGTCCGCGCATTCCCGGTTAGAATATCTACGCCCCCGCCGGCGCCCAAAGCGAAAGAGACACCAAAAGTTTTTATCGCGCTGCCAAATTACGACGAAGAGACGGCGACGCGGTTGCAGATTTTTCTCGATAACAACGATTTCGGGCCGGGAAAGATCGATGGCAAGATGGGCGAGTTTTTTCGCAAGGCGCTCGTCTCTTACAAGCATGCCCGCGCCATGCCGATCACTGGCGTGGTCGATCAGTGGTTACTCGATCAGGTGCCGCAAACGTTCACGACGTACACGATCAAAGGCGACGATCTCGCGTTTGTCGGCGCCCTGCCAACCGCGCACGACGAGCAGGCAAAACTGAAGTTCCTGCCCTACACATCACTCCTCGAGTTCGTCGCGGAACGTTATCATTCCGCGGAAGCCTATATTCAAAAACTGAATCCCGGAAAAAATTGGGAGCACTTGCAGCCCGGCGAAGTTCTTAAGGTGCCGAATGTATTGCCGTTCGAGATTGAAAAGATCAAGGAGGGAAAAAGTTCGGAAAATCCTGCCTTCGCCGAGCGCAAAATCTTCATCGACACAAAAGAGCGCCTTCTTGAAGTCTTCGATAACGAGCAGCTCGTTTGCGTTTTTCCGATCACTCCGGGATCGACAGCGTTACCGGCACCGGTTGGAACATGGAAAATTCTCGGGGCCGCCACTTGGCCATGGTTTCGTTACGATGAAGGCATGCTCAACTACGGCGTGCGCACCGAAAATTATTACAACCTTCCGCCCGGGCCGAACAACCTCGTCGGCGTTCTCTGGATGAGTTTGAACAAAACCGGCATCGGCATCCATGGCACCAACAACCCGGAAACGATCGGCCGCGCCGCGAGCCACGGTTGCATTCGCCTGGCAAACTGGGACGCCGTGCGCGTCAAAGACCTCGTGAGCGTCGGCAACACCGTGATCATTTTTTAAGGTTCTCCTAAAATTTTTCGCGCGGAATCCGGGCCTCCTGCGTCTAGGCTTTAGATCGACATGATGGATGCCAATGATCGCGAAGTTTATCGAGCGGCCATTCACGGCGATCGAGACGCATTTGAAATGATCATCCGCACAAATAGTCGCGCACTTTTCGCCATCGCTTACGGCATTCTGCAAAATCGCGAGGAAGCTGAAGACGCTGTGCAAGATGCGCTTGTCAAAGCTTGGAAATCGCGCTGGCGCGTCCGCGACCCCGAGAAATTTCCGGCGTGGCTCAGCATGATAGCGCGGCATCGCGCGAGAGATGTCTTTAGGAAACGCCGCACCGTTCCGCTTTCGGAAAAAATGATCGAACAGATCGAGCCAGAAACAGCCGACACGAGTGGACTAGATCGACAGTTACATTCTGCGCTTGCCGCTTTGCCAGAACTTCATCGCAGCGCGCTCGCACTCCGCTACTTCGAAGAACTGGATTACCAATCCATTGAAAAGTTACTTGGCCTAAGCAACGGCGCACTGCGCGGAATCCTCGGCCGCGGGCTGGCCTCGATGCGCAAACAACTTAAGCCCGCCCTCGCCTCACTTGAATAACGCCATGGCAACCATTCACGACGAAATCGACAACTACCTCGCCGCCGACTTGCACGACGAGCTTTCGGAAGAGGAACGAAGCGCTCTTCACATGCACCTCGTCGAGTGCGCGACGTGCCGAAGAGCTCATCAGGAGAACAAGATCATGAACAAAATTCTGGAAGAAAAATTCGCTGCCGAAAAACCGGACACAGCCTTCGAACAACGAATGCTCGCCGGCTTTCGCAACCGCATCCCGCAGCGAGGCGCAGGCGTTGCAAAGTTCATTGTCGATCTTTTGCGGCTCCGTTCGGCGCAGATCACAGCCGTCGCCGCAGTTCTGCTCGCGCTCGTTCAGGTCGGGCGCATGATTACCGGCGAAGGCGCAACTTCGCCGCGCCATCGCAAGACTTTCGAACTTGCTCAAGCGCCAGTAACACGAGATCAAGAGTACGAGACGCGATCCGCGGAGTACAAAGCGGCTCTCGCTGAACTCGAGAATCTGAACAAGCAGGTTGATGCGCCTGCGCTGAGTTCCGATGCGAAAAAAGAGAAGATCAACGAGCGCGACGAGAAAATCGCGGACGTTAAGAATAGAGAGCGCGAGCTTCAGGCGTTCGCGTCGGCTAAAGTCGCGCCCACTAAAATGCCGCAAGGCGGGAGCGCGCCAGAGGACGCGTCCCCTACCAACGAACGAACGATCGTGGCCGGATTAAATATTCCGACAGCGGAAGAAGTTGGCCAAAACCCTGCCGATACTTATCGCAGAGACGAAGTCACAAGGTTGGGCGTACGCGCACCGACTGACCGGATTCAAAGGATCCCGTCTGCGCAAGGCTCTACGGCTCCAGAGACTGGAAACGAGCCGCTAGCAGTGATGGCTGCGCCAGCGAGCAAAACGTCTCCGACTGTTCCGGCTGCTTTGGCCAATCGCAAGTTGATCCGTAACGCATCGGTCGATTTGGAGATCGTTAGTTTCGACGACGCGGTGCAGAAGATCACCGCTTTTACGAATGAAGAGCGCGGTTATGTCGCGACCACGAGCTCAGAGAAACAGGAGAACGGGAAACTCAAAGGCGAGATCGTTGTCAAAGTTTTGCCAGAAAACCTGGATCGCTTTCTGCAAAAGATCCGCAGGCTCGGTGAGCTGAAGAACCAGACGCTCGGGACAGAAGACATCACTAAGGCATATTTCGATTCCGAATCGCGGCTCAAGAACGCGCGCGTGATGGAGCAGCGTTTGATCGACATGTTGAAAAAGAAGAGCGACGACATCAACGATCTGCTCCAGGTCGAAAAGGAGCTCGGGCGCGTGCGCGAAGAAATTGAGAAGATGCAGGGCGACCTGAAGTTCTGGGATTCACAGGTGCAGTTCGCGACGGTGACGATTTCGCTGGCAGAAAAGGACATGGAAGAAGCGGCGAAGTTTCTATTGAAGGAACGCGCGCAGCTCGCGCTGTATTCGCCCGAAGTCGAAAAAGTTTACAACGACATCAAAGCTCTGGCCTCACTCAAAGTGCAGATCACAAACGCGCAGCTCGATCGCGACAGCTCAGGACGCGTCTCTGCGCGCATAAGCATGTTGATTGTGCCTGAAGAAAGCGACGGCGTGATCGGAAAAGTGAAGGCGATGGGACGAGTCGAGAATTTCCAGATGCAAACTGAACGCGTCGCGCAAGGCGGCGAAGGAATGTCCGAGAACGCCAAGACCAAGCGGGACAAAGTGGAATTGAACATCACGATTTCTCGCGACGAGCAAGAGCAAGCATTCCAGCAAACGAATCTGCGAATTCGGACCTCATCAGTTGACGAAAAAGCGAAGGGACTTCGCAGCCTCGCTGAAAAACAGAGCGGGCGGGTGCGCAGCTCATCGTTTTCGCGCGATCCCGACGGACGGGAATTCGCCAATGTTACTCTGCGCGTGCCGATGAAAAATTATTCCGCGCTGATGCAATCGCTCGATTCGCTGGGCAAAGTCGAGAACGTCAGCGTGCAGCGGCAAGACAGAACCGGCGCGCAGATTGATGAAGCAAACGCGCCGGCCGACCTGTCGATCCAAGTGTACAGCCAGGGCAACATCGTTTCTTCGAACGCCGGTCTCTTCGCCACGCTCAGACGCACCATTGCGCAAAGCGCCGCCGCGATCATGTGGAGCTTGCGCATGATCGGCGTGGCGATCGCGTTTCTCGCGCCGTGGGTCATGGCGCTGGTCGCCGTGATTTGGGTTACGCGAAGAATCGTTCGCGCGCGACGGCAAAAATAGCGCGCGAATGACTCTTGCTCACTCTGGAAACGAGTCATATTTTAACAGAGACGGAGGATGTCGATGAAAGCCCAGAGCGGTATCAGCCTGAATAACGCGGCCGTCGCCGCTACTCCCAAACATCTGCTGCAATTCGCGGTCGATCAACGCTACGACGATTACACGTCGGTCGATCACGCGGTCTGGCGCTTCATTATGCGGCAGAACGTTTTCTTTCTCCGCGAGTACGCCCACAAAGTTTATTTCCAGGGGCTGCTCGATACCGGCATCTCGTTCGAACGCATTCCGCGCATCCAGGAGATGAACGACATTCTCGCGAAGATCGAATGGGGCGCGGTGGCGGTGGATGGATTTATTCCGCCGGCGGCGTTCATGGAATTCCAAGCTTACAAAGTCCTCGTCATCGCGTGCGACATGCGCCAGATCCATCACATCGAATACACGCCGGCGCCGGACATCGTACACGAAGCGGCCGGTCACGCACCGATCATTGTCGATCGTGAATACTCAAAATATCTGCAACGCTTCGGCGAAGTGGGGGCGAAGGCGATGTCGTCGAAGAAAGATTTTGAACTCTATCAAGCGATCCGACACCTATCGATCTTGAAGGAGCAGCCGAACAGCGATCCGAAGGAAGTCGAAGAGGCCACCAAGCTGGTTGAACATCGGCAGAAAACTTTGGGTGAACCTTCCGAGATGGCGCTGCTCTCGCGCTTGCATTGGTGGACGGTCGAGTACGGGCTCATCGGCACGCTGGAGAGCCCTAAAATTTACGGCGCGGGATTGCTTTCATCGATCGGCGAGAGCGTGAGTTGTCTCGAGCCTAAGGTGAAGAAAATCCCCTACTCCGTCGACGCAGCGAATACACCGTTCGATATCACGACGAAACAGCCGCAGCTTTTTGTCTGTCGCGATTTCAAACATCTCGCGGACGTGCTCGAGGAATTTGCCAGCAAGATGGCCTATCAAGTTGGCGGACTCGAAGGCATCAACAAGGCGATTGAGTGCAAAAACACCGCGACCTGCGAATACTCATCTGGGCTGCAAGTCAGCGGTGTATTCACCGAAGTGGTGACGGACAAAAAGGGACAGCCCATTTATTTGCGGACTACCGGCAAGACTGCGCTCGCGTTCAAGGAGAAAGAGCTGCCCGGACACGGAATCGATTATCACAAGGAAGGATTCGGGTCGCCGATCGGCAAATGGAAAGAAACTGAGGTCGCCGAAGGCAAGAAGGCGAAGCTCGAATTCGAAAGCGGCGTTGCCGTGGAAGGCAAGATCGAGAAGATACTTCGCCACGACGGCAAAGTGTTGCTCATCACGTTCTCGAATTGCCGTGCGAAATACAGAGACCGCGTCTTATTCGATCCGGATTGGGGAACGTACGACATGGCCGTCGGCGAACGGATTACCTCGGTGTTCAACGGCGCGGCGGATAAAGACGCTTACAATCAGGTCGCGCTCGTTCCAAAAGAGCGCACCATCAAAGTTCCATCCGATGCGAAGCGAAAGCGCCTCGAAAACCTTTACGCACAGGTGCGCAAAATCCGCGAGAGCAAAACCGGTTACGAGCGGCTCGGCGAAATTTGGGAAACGCAGCAAGCCGAGCATCCGGAGGATTGGTTGTTGTCGATGGAGATCTTCGAGATTCTGGACACGACCGATCAGCAACCGGAATTGAAAGCGAAGATCGACAAGTTCCTCAATCAGAAACGCGCGAGCGACAAAGATAAAGCTGTCTTAATCGAATGGGGCTTCCGGCTCGTCGAATACCACAAGAAGCCGGAATATCAGGCCGCCCTGCACGCGTCGCCGAAATAGCACCCACAGGGCCGGAACACACCGAATAAAGATTGCCTCGTAACACGTCCGAATACGGGCGCAAAACCGAACTACAGTTTCGAACACGACGTTCATGCATTCACGACTATTTTGTAGCATCGCTGTAGGCCTTGCGCTGGCTACAGTTCTGGCAACGCCCGAAACGCGCGCGCAAAAATCTGTAGTAACGCGATCAAGCGAAAATTTGAGCGCCCAGCCCGATCTTTTCGAGGTCTCGCTTGGTTACAATTACATTCGGGTAACAAACGACGTCATCAAAGATTTCCACGGGTTCGACCTGTCAGCCTTCGTGAATGTGAATTCGTGGCTTGCGTTGGGCGGCGAGTTCATGGCCGGTTACAGCACGAATTCGGCACGACTGAACTTCTTTCAAACGGTTGACAGTGAGGATCGCTACATCTACGTCTTCGGTCCGCGGTTGAGTTACTGGCCAACAAAGAAACTCAGACTCTTCGGTGAAGCGTTGGCCGGTGCCGCACACGCCGATGCGGACGTGAGTAGTAATTTTGGTCGCTTCACTCAGACAGCGTCTGCCGATGCCTTTGCGCTAGCACTTGGAGGGGGCACAGACTGGTGCTTCACGCGACACTGGTCCTGGCGCATTCTCGAAGCCAATTATCTACCAACACATTTCCACAATCAGTGGCAGGACAAATGGCGCCTTTCGACCGGCATCGTCTACACGTTTGGCGGCAGGGAATAAAGTAGCGCCGCCAGCGTCCGAGAGCACGTAAAGCTAAAGCGATTCGTCTTTGAAGTGGCGTTTGCCTTTCAACGCCTTCGCGTACTCGTCTTTGCTCAAAATATTTTCGTCGACCTGCATATCGACGCGGCAAAAGTTTTTGAACCACGTTTCGATCCGCTGTTGATCCTTCATTACCTCCTCGGTCAGATAATTCGCATCAATGTTGATGCAGATCGCGCCGACCACGCCAAACTCCTTGCGGATTACCGGGATGGTCGTGCACTTAAATCTCCGCGACCCGATATTGAGCTCGTAGTTGAGTTTATCTTCGTTCTGAAGCTGGCGCTTCTTCAGATCGATGAGCAGATTCGTCGTGCCGTCGCGCAGATGTCTGCCGGTCACATTATTCTCCAGAACGATGAGCGAATGCGCCGGATCGGCCAGGTTGTGGAGCAAGATTTCGATGCCGGTATTCGGAAATGACTTTCCGATGAGGCGGACCAAACGCACATAGTTCTCGAGATACTCGTTCGTATCGTCGACAACTTTCCTTCCGTCGTATTTTTCGAAGAGCTGCGCGTAGACTTTCTGTTCCGCCGGTTCGAGCTGATTCCGCACGTTGTTTTGCTCCCCGATGAAAATGAGCTGGCGCGCAGCGGTGTAATCGTTGTTCTTAAGAAAATAATGCACTCCCAGGCGGAAATCTTTCAGGCTGAACTCGCCAAAATTTTCACGTGTAACGGTGAACGGATAGAAGTCGTACTCATCGAGGTTCCGCCCAAACTTGCGGCGGCGTTCCTTGTATTTTCCCCAGGCGAAACCTGCGGCTAAAAAAACCAGCGACACAATGATCGAGGCGATCACGTTGATGCCAAGCTCGCTTTGCAAAACTTTGATCATAAATTTCCCGTCGCGCTGGAGAGAGTGATATTTTCCACGGCAACATCAGCCGGTCGCGAGAGAGCGTAGACAACCGCAGATGCAACTTGTTCGGCCGAAATCATTTTGTTACGCGGCCAATCCCCTTCGACCTTGTTCCAAATTTCCGTATTTGTCGCGGCCGGATAAATGTTGATCACGCGAATTTTATGTTCGCGCAATTCTTCGCGCACCGACTGGAAGAATCCCTCCAGGGCAAACTTGCTCATGCAATAACTGCTCCAACCAGGAAAACCTGTTTTGGCGGCAACGGAAAGAATGTTCACAATACTCGAGCCGGGCGGCATCTGGCCGGCAAATCCCTGCGTCAGCAAGAACGGCGCAGTCACGTTTACTCCGAGCGTTTGCTGCCACTCCGTCAGCGTGATTTCACGAAACGGTTTCACCACCGCGATCCCGGCATTGTTTACCAATATATTAAGAGGCTCGTCGCCAACCTCGGACACCAAGTCCGAAACACCTTCCGGCGTGGCAAGATCGTGAAACAATTTAACAACATCCGCACCACTTGCTTCGACTGACTTGCACGTTTCTGCGAGCGCGACCGTATCGCGACCGTGCAGGAGCAGTGTCACATCAGGCGCGGCTAATTTTTCCGCGATAGCCCGCCCGATTCCACGGCTCGCGCCTGTAATTAGAATTCGTTTGCTCATGTGCGACGCAGCGTAAAACGATTGTTGGCCGTTTCCCACAAGCGCAATCGCACCAGTTGCTGATTCACGCGATTGTCGATCTTTGGCCAAAGTGCGCGCACAATATTTTCCCCGGTGGATGGGATCTCGCGGAAATCTTCCGTCTCCAAATCAAGATGTCGATCTTTCCACGGCGCGAGCGAATCTTTCATCGCGTTTTGCAGCGCCGCGAAATCGCAGAGTGTGCCGCTTCGCTTGTCATACGTTCCGCCCACGGTCGCTTCGCTCACATAAAGGTGACCGTGCCCGCGCGGATTGTCGCATTTTCCGAAGAGCGCCGTATTTTTTTCATCGGAAAATGCGCGGACATGTAAGCGATGCGCGGCGCTGAACGGCATCTGCATTCCAAGGAAAACGTTTTCATCGTCCCACACCTCCGCAAAGAAATCACTGCGCTCGTGCAAGCGAACTCGGTGGATTGGCAGCGAAGCGGCCGCGCGTTCGCGCACATAATCCGCCAGGCTCTCCGTCGTCATTGGACGACCTCTTAACCCGGCAACATCCTGATTGAGATGCCGATGATCCAACTCGTTGCGCAGCGACTCGATGCAGGAGTCGATGTCGGCATGTTGAACGAGCGGGACATCCTGCGGCTTTTTTCTTCGGAACGTCAGGCGTGCGCGATAATTATGCCCGTGAAGAGAAGCGGCCGCGCCAAAAAGTTTCTCATTCTCTGCAGCAGTGAGATTTGGCGACATCGTCTGGCGCGCCGCCGAGAATTCGAACCAGTAATTTCCCTCGCACGCGCCATCTGAATAAAATGTGGCGGTGCGATCGGGCGATTCGATCAAATGGCAAGCCGCCAGCCTGGCATCGACATCGGCAAACAGCGGCGCAACATCGACATAAAGCTGCCGCGCAATGTTCTCCGCAGTCGGCGGGAGATCGGCAAATGCCTGGTTATCGTCGTTCAGAAATCTGTGATCGAACTGTTCGCGCACAATTTTACCGGCCCGCTCTTTGATCTCACTGATGTTGATAAGCATTCCAGTAGTGGCATCGACCGGTCCGGAAAAAACGAAATAAGCGATGTAATTTCGACCGGTGCCGTAACGGGCTTTTGTTTCCGGACCGAACGCAGCCAGGTTTTCTTCGTCGCTCCAACGCTTAATAAATAGTCGCCGGGAGGCCGAGAACTCGAGCCGCTTGCTGACCGTCAGAAGCATGATGCAGCAAACATACTACGGGTCGTTGTGCAACGCTCCGATCATGACGACCCTCACCTCACTCCTTTCCCTGCCAGGGAGAGGAAGGCGCGCAGCGACAGGTGAGGGTTGCTGGCGAATTGTTCTCGGGATCGGATTACTCTTTTAGGAGTGACAAAAATTCCGAGCGCGTGCGTGCGTCATCCTTGAACGAGCCAAGCAAGCAGGAAGTTTTCATGACCGAATTCTGCTTTTCCACGCCGCGCATCATCATGCAAAGATGTTTCGCCTCCACGACCACCGCGACACCTGCCGGCTCCAGGCACGACATAAGCGACTCGGCAATTTGCGTGGTGAGATTCTCCTGGATCTGCAAACGCCGCGCGTAAACATCGACAATGCGCGCGACTTTGGAGAGGCCGATGACTTTTCCATTCGGAATGTAGGCCACGTGCGCGCGGCCAATGAAGGGCAAGAGATGGTGCTCGCACAACGAATAGAGCTCGATGTCTTTAACGAGAATGATCTCGCTCGCGTCGGAATCGAAGACTGCGTCATTGATAATGTCATCGAGATTTTGCCGATAGCCCTGAGTTAGAAACTCAAGTGCACGCGCGGCGCGAATTGGCGTGCGGCGCAAACCTTGACGATCTACATCTTCACCGATTGCTTCGAGCAAGGTGTGATAAGCTTTTTCCAGTAACTCGAGATTGCGCTTGTCGATCTCGGCTCCGGGCGGAACCACATCTTCGGTGATCGTCGTATTTCTCAGCATGTCGATCTTATTAGTCGAGCCAGCTCAACGGATATTTTTCGTCGTCGAGTTTCAATGCTTCTTCCGTGAGCTCAAGGCTGTGTTGGGTGTCGAACATCACCGCGAGTTCTTCGGTGCGCGTGGCGTTCTTGCTCGCCATGATCGTGCCCGGATGCGGGCCGTGGGGAATGCCGCGCGGATGCAAGGTGATCGAGCCGCTCTCGATTCCGCGGCGCGACCCAAAATTGCCGCGGACATAAAACAAAACCTCGTCCGCTTCCACATTGTCGTGCACCCACGGAATTTTCACCGCTTCGGGATGGGTATCGAGAAAGCGCGGGGCGAACGTGCAGACGACGTAGCCGCGAATTTCAAACGTTTGATGGATCGGCGGCGGTTGATGCACGGTTCCGGTGATCGGTTCAAAATCCTGCGCATTGAATGTGAATGGATACAAATAACCGTCCCAACCGACAGCATCGAACGGATGATGCGCCAGTGTGACGCGCGTGAAACGCGGCCCGTCCTTCACCAGAACATCGACATCTTCCTCCTTATCGATCGTGAGCAACTCAGTCGGTGCGTGGAGATCGCGCTCCGAATAAGGCGCGCCCATTTTGATTTGGCCCTCGTGATTTAAATAGCGCGCCGGAATCCGAACCGGCCCGGCGGATTCGAGAATGAGGTAATCTTCTTCTTCAACTTTGTTCGGCACGATCCGGTAAGTGATGCCGCGCGGAATGACGATGTAATCTTCCGCGCGATAAGGCATTTTTCCGAAAACGGTTTCAACCACGCCGCCGCCTTTGAAAACGAAGATGATCTCGTCGGCGCCGCCGTTCTTGTAATACTCAAACTTGTCGTACGCTTTCGCCGGCCGCGCACGGTATGCGGTCATGTCCTGGTTGAACAGCATCGGGATGCGGCTGGTATAAAGATCGCCGCGACGCGGAATGTTCGCCGTTTTCAAATGATGATGGCGCAGCGGACTGTCGGTGACTTTTTTCGGCTCCCAATGTTTGATTAACTCAACTTTGCGCACCCGTGTGGGTGGGCGCAGGTGATACATGATCGAATAAGCTTCGTCGAATCCCTGCGTGGTGAAGACGTGCTCGTAAGCGATGCCTTCGTCTTTGTAAGTCGGCGCCGCGCCGTTGCGATGAAACCAGATGTGATGCTTTCTCGGAATCTGACCGAGCTTATGATAATACGGCATTGTCGATCTTACCTCCTTTTACAAATTGCCGCGCCGTTCCTGCTCCTTCTCAAGTGCCTCGAACAGCGCTTTGAAATTACCTTTACCGAAACTCTTCGCGCCTTTGCGCTGGATGATTTCGAAAAACAGCGTCGGCCGGTCTTCCACCGGCTTGGTGAAGATTTGCAGCAAATAACCCTCATTGTCGCGATCGACAAGAATGCCGAGCCGCTTCAACGGCTCCAGGTCTTCATCGATGTGACCGACGCGAGCGGGCAACTCATCGTAATAGGTTGATGGAATATTCAAGAACTCGACCCCGCGCTTCTGAATCTCAGTCACGGTCTTCACGATGTCCTTGGTGGCGATGGCGACGTGCTGCACGCCTTCGCCGTTGTAGAACTCGAGATATTCTTCCACCTGCGATTTCTTTTTGCCCTCAGCCGGCTCGTTGATCGGAAACTTCACGAAGCCATTTCCGTTGCTCATCACCTTGCTCATCAAGGCCGAGTATTCGGTCGAGATGTCTTTGTCGTCGAAGGTCAGGATGTTTTTGAATCCCATCACATCCTCGTAAAATTTCACCCACGGATTCATCTGGTTCCAACCGACATTGCCCACGCAATGATCGACATATTCCAGGCCGGTCTCGGACGGGCGATAATCCGACTCCCATTTCTCGAAGCCGGGCATGAACACACCGCTGTAATCGTCGCGCTCGATAAAAAGGTGAACGACGTCGCCGTAAGTGTGAATGCCGCTCATGACCAACTGCCCGGCGTCGTCTTTGAGCGTGGTCGGCTTCATGAAACTTTTGCCGCCCCGTTTCGTCGTTTCTTCCCAGGCCGAAGTTGCGTCCTTCACTTTCAACGCGATCGCCTTCACGCCGTCGCCATGTTTGGCAATGTGGTCCGCAATCGGATTGTCCGCCCGTAGCGGAGTCGTTAGGACCAACGTCAGATTGTTCTGCCGAATCGCATAGCTCGCTCGATCTTTCGTTCCCGTCTCCGGTCCCGAGTAGGCGAGACTCTGGAATCCGAAAGCAGTTTTGTAGAAGTGAGCCGCTTGTTTGGCGTTCCCGACATAGAACTCAACATAGTCGGTGCCCTCGAGCGGAAGAAAATCAGCTTCCACTGGCGGAGCTTTTTTCGGAGCTGCAATTATCGTTGGCATAAAATTCCTTCGTGTTGATTGACGCCATCAAAATATAAGATCGACAATCGAACCTCGCAAGGCCGTGGCTCTGCGCCAGCGATTATGCGGTGGATCGAGCAGTCCCTTGCTCGATGTTAAAAAATAATGCGCCATCGGCGCCAAACTAACATCGCCGGGCGGAGCGGGCGATCCACCTTATTTCGTGTCTTTCGGCGCGGGCGAGGCGACGAGTTTTTGGAAGCGCGGGTCGCCCCGCAAAGGATCCCAAGTCGGATCAATCTTGAGGGTTGCTCGCGTGAGCGGCATTCCCCATCCGAACGTAGCCGAAGGCCCTTGCAAGTTGTGTGAAATAGTACTAATCGCAGCGTCAAAATCGCCAAGCTGTACTTGCGTGCGAGCCAGCATCTCCTCCGTCGCTGCTGCGTTGAGGGCGTCGTGCGCAGCGACGGCAGCGGCACGTCGCGCTTCGCGCATGGCGGCGTCTCTATTGCCAACGGCAGCATAAAAAAGGCCTAGAAGGCTGGCAACATGTTCACTCTCATTGCCGGCTTTCTGCATTGCGGAAAAACCATTCAAAGCTTGTTCGCAAGTCTGCCTCGCAGCTTCTGTGTCTCCAGATCCCTGTTGCGCGACTAACAGAAGGAGATAGTACGCGCCTATTTCAACTCCGAGCGTTTTATCCGCTCTCGCGATTGCTGCTTTCAGAGCTGCGCTCGCGGGCGCGTACTTGCGCTCGAAGAGAAGCTGGATGCATTGGACCTTTAACAGATAGTTATCGAGCGATTCTGATAGCACTGGACCGAGCAATTTCGCCGCAGCGGCGAGGTCTCCCTCTTCCAGATACGTGTGAGCCTTCTCCGCTATCATCTCCGGGTCATTCGGAACGATTTCAAGCGCGCGATTGTAGATGGCCCGCGCTTGTGCGAATTGCCGGAGGAAAGCATGAGTAGTTGCCAACTCCCTTAAAGAAGTGAGATTGCGCGGATCTAGCTCGGTCGCGCGTTCCAGCTGCGCAAGGGCCTCGCTGAATTTTCCTTGGCGGCGCTTGATAAAACCAATGGTTGCGATCGCGTCAGTATTGTTCGGCAAGAGCGTGAGAGCTTGATCCAAGAGTTGCAGCGCGTGGTCATAATCACTGAGGCAATGAAAAAAATAATAACCCATCGCGACATGCGCCTCGCCTAAATCGGGTTGGAGTCTCAACGCCGTCTCAGCGGCTTGACGGACCTGCTCCCGCCGCTGCGGAGTATGATCCTGCCCAAGCCGGTACAGCATTGCATTGGCGATCCCCAAACGCGCCCATGCCAGCGCGAAGTCCGCGTCGAGACTGACTGCCTTGGTGTAAAAATCGGCGGCTATGAATCTGTTTTTAAAAGAAACCATTTGCAAAGCCTCGCTAGCGCGGCCGCGCAGAAAGGCATCGTAGGCCTCTGGGTTCGCGGTAGGTTTGAGTGTAATCGCCTTCTCCTCGCGGCCGGTGAGCTTGGCCCGCAACGTATCCGCAATCGTTTTCGCGACTTCACTTTCCACGATAAAGATGTCGGTCAGTTTGCGATCAAAGGTATCGGCCCAAAGATGGGAATCATTGGCCGCTTTGATCAGCTGCACGTTCACGCGCACGGCGTCGCCGCTCTTCTGCACGCTTCCTTCCAGGATATGGGCGACGCCAAGCTGCCTGGCGATCTCG
>DASYVQ010000004.1:0-5880 GCA_035936875.1 Chthoniobacterales bacterium | reverse complement strand
GTCTCAAGCGCACGGAAGATGCCGATCTTGCCGCGCAACCTCGCGCCAAATCTCACGCCTGGATTTATATCGTAATTGCCGGAGCGCTGCTTTCGATCGGTTTGTTCATGCTGGGGCGCTACGGTTTTCGCGAGAACACTTCGTTGTCCAACGAACTGTCGGCGAAATCCATTGCCGTCCTCCCGTTTGGCAATCTCAGCCGCGACCCGGACAACGAGTACTTCGCGGCTGGCATTCAAGACGAAATCATCACGCGACTCGCGCAGATCTCGGACCTGAAGGTCATTTCATGCACGTCAACCCAACGTTACAAAGGAAGCGGACAAAACCTGCGTCAGATTGCGAGCGAGCTTGGAGTTACAAATATTCTCGAAGGCAGCGTGCAGAAAGCCAACGATCAAGTGCACGTGAACGTGCAGTTACTCAATGCCCTGACCGATAGCCATCTCTGGGCCGACACTTTCGATCGAAGACTGACTGATGTTTTCGGTGTTGAGAGCGAGATCGCGAAAACGATTGCCGATACTTTGCGCGCGAAACTGACCGGCCGGGAGGCGGCAACGCTTAGCGCGCGTCCGACGGAAAACAGCGCTGCTCACGACCTCTATTTGAAAGGCCGATTTTTTTGGAACAAGCGCGACACGAACGATCTGAAGAAAGCCCTGACCTATTTCCAACAAGCGTCCAATGAAGATCCGAGCTATGCACTCGCCTGGTCCGGCATTGCCGATGTTTACGTCTTGTTACCTCTTTTCGGCGGCGCCAATCCGGCTGACGCTTATCCGAAGGCAAAGGAAGCAGCCAACAAAGCGGTCGCGCTCGACCCAAATCTCGCCGAGCCACACGCCGCTCTCGGATTGATCGGCAATATATTCGATTTCGATTTCGCGCTATCGCTGCGCGAGTTCGAAAAAGCAATCGCGCTCAATCCCAATTACGCCACGGCCCATCATTGGTTCGGTAACTCGCTCCTGGAATGCATCGGCGATTTCGAACGTTCGATTGTGGAAGTAAAACGCGCTCTCGAACTCGATCCTCTCTCCATCGCCATCAATGTTGATCTCGGTTATTCCTATTATTTTGCCGGCCGCTATCCGGAAGGCATCGCCCAAATCCGCAAAGCGCTCGATCTCGACCCGAATTCTTATTACGCCCATTACAATCTCAGCCAGGTCTTGGAAATGAGCGGCGATCTGTCCGGCGCGATCGCCGAATACGAAAAATCTGCTTCCTTGGATACCGATCCCTACCCGCTCGCGCTTCTTGGTCACGCTAAAGCGCTCAATGGAGACCGCGAGGCCGCGCTAAAGATTTTGCAACAACTGGCTGTCTCCAAGCGTTACGTCGCGGATTATTCGGTTGGGTTGGTCTATTTGGGGCTCGGCGACAAGAAGCAGGCAATGGACTGGTTCGAGAAATCTTTCGCGCAACGCCAACCCGACTTGAATACGATCCGTTTCGATCCGCTGCTCAAATCGCTCCATGGGGATCCGCGATTTGAAGCGCTGGCTGAGAAGATTCTGCCGGCGCGCGAATTTGGAAAGGCCGCAACTCCAAAATGAAGATCGACAATTTCTTCTCCGAGCTGAAGCGGCGCAACGTTTACAAGGTCGCGGTCGCTTACGCTGTCGTTTCGTGGTTGCTCCTTCAAGCCGCCTCGATTTTTCTGCCCGCTTTCGACGCGCCGTCATGGGTGATGAAGATATTTATCATCGTCATCATTTTTGGCTTTCCGGTGGCGCTGATTTTCTCCTGGGCGTTTGAGATTACGCCGGAAGGAATCAAACTCGAATCCGAGATCGAGCCGAACAAATCGATCACGCGAGGCACCGGGCGAAAGATTGTCGCCCTAACGATCGCGCTTGCTGTCGTCGCGGCCGGTCTGTTCGTGTATCAACTCGTGCGCTCGAAATCAGATACACCGAGTTCGCCGAGTACGGCAACGATCGCGAACAAATCGATCGCGGTGCTGCCGTTCGACAATCTCAGTCGCGATCCCGACAACGCTTATTTTTGTGAAGGCGTGCAGGATGAAATTCTCACGCGGTTGGCCAAGGTCGCCGATCTCAAGGTGATTTCGCGCACGTCGACGCAGCACTTCAAGAGCACGCCGGACAATCTTCCCCAGATCGCAAAGCAACTTGGGGTCGCCCACATTCTGGAAGGCAGCGTCCAGAAATCGAACGATCAGGTGCGCGTGAATGTGCAGCTCATCAATGCGTTGACCGACGCGCATCTTTGGGCCGAGACTTACGACCGCAAGTTGACCGATATTTTTGCGGTCGAAAGCGAGATCGCGAAAAGTATTGCCGAAACATTGCAGGCGAAAATCACCGGTTCAGAAAAAAATTCGATCGCAAAAACGCCGACAGCGAATCCCGAAGCGTACGAACTTTACCTCAAAGGCAGATTCTTTTGGAACAAACGGTCGGGTGTCGATCTTCGCAAAGCGATTGAATTTTTTAATCAGGCAATCGGAAAAGATCCGAATTACGCGCTGGCGTATGCCGGACTGGCCGATTCGTATTTGCTGCTGCCGAATTACGGCGGAGCGGCCACGGCAGATGTCATCCCACCGGCGCGGGCTGCGGTCGCTAAAGCGCTTGAACTCGACGATTCGTTAGCCGAAGCGCACGCCTCGCTCGGTTTGCTGGACACGCTCGATCTTCGTCTCGAGCGCGCAATCACGCACATGGAACGCGCGGTCCAGTTGAAGCCTAACTATGCCACGGGGCATCACTGGCTCGGGCTTGCTCACCTTGCGCTCGGCCATTTCGACCAGGCGATCGCGGAAGGGAAACGGGCAACCGAACTGGATCCGCTCTCGGTCATCATCAATGCGGATTTGGCGTGGACTTATGCGTCCGCGCACCGGCTCGATGAGGCGGAGGCGCAAGCGCGCAAAACCCTGGAGATCGATCCGCGCTTTTTCCTGGCGCATTATTATCTTGGCGGCGTGCGACAAGCCAAAGGGCAGTTGCCTGAGGCGATCTCGGAATTTCAACAAGCGTTCGATCTCAATTGCGATTTTTATTCGCTCGCCATGCTCGGTCAGGCATATGCGCGCGCGGGAAACAAAGCGGAAGCACAAAAAATTGTGACGCGATTGAACGAAGAAGCGAAGTCACGCCACGTCGCGCCATACGCGTGGGCGCTGCTCTATCTTGGGCTGGGCGACAAAAACCGCGCCCTCGATGAATTGGAGACAGCGTATCAACGAGGCGACACGAATTATTTATTTGTTCTCAAGGTCGATCCATCGTTCGACGATCTGCGCGGTCAGCCCCGCTTCGAGGCGCTGGTGCAAAAAATCGTTGGCGGGAAATAGCTCGAGCACGAGCACGAGCGTGAAAGAACGTCTTCCGAATTGAACGTTGGACGTTGAGCTGCCTGCCCCGAGAGTTTTTCGGGGTTGAACGTTTTCCTGTCCGCTATCTACGACTTGTCGTAAACGGCCTTGGACTTGAACTTCTTCCCATCCGCGCCTGTACCCTCAGTCGCGACCGTCCGCGTTTTACCATCCGCCGAGACCGTGCTCTTGCCATTGGAGAACACTTTTCCGCCTTTCATTGTCGTAATCTCGTAGGTGTGGTCGTTCACAATTTTGTAGGCGGCAGCGTCCCAAGCAAGGTTGCCTTTCGTCTTGTAGGCTTTGCCATCGGCGTTGCCCACCCAGACGCCATGCGTCGGTTTCCCATCCTTGTCGACGCCGTTCACCTCTACCTTCATTTTGTCCTTCTGCTCGGTGTAGACGACCGTCATGTTCTTGTTCATCCCAGCCGGGATCTTCGACTTTGCCTCATTGAGTTTCCACGTCCCCATGTGCGGGCTCATCGGTGCTGCCATCTTGGCGGCTTCTTTCTTCGGGGCCGTTGCCTTTGCGGTTTTTGCAGCCGCTGGACTTGCCGCCGGCTCGGTCGTTTTCGCTGCACCAAAACAAAATACCGCTGCCGCAAACGACAGGGCCACAGCCACTACTGAAATTCGAGTTTTCATCATGCGGCGATTGGGTCAGAAATCCTATTGACCGTCAATATCAATTCGAGCGCAAAGCTCGACGTGCGCCGCAAAGTTGATGCAACGTTTTCAGATTTCAAACTGCACCACTACCTGATCTCAGTTCTTTCCGGTCTATGAACTGGCGTACTCGGCGATGGCTTTCGCCACGGCGAGTGTAGAATCTTTGCCGCCCTCGCCACGGCGAGTCCGTCCAATGGCGGACATGTCGTAGATGCGTACTCGCCAAATGCAATGCAGCATCATTAACTCGCGTAGTCCGCGATCGCTTTGGCGACATCGAGCGTTGAGTCCTTACCACCCATGTCGTAGGTGCGCACTTTGCCTTCCGCGATGACGCGAGCAATGGCTGATTCCAGACGCGTGGCCATTTCGGTTTCCTTGAGCCAGTCGAGCATCAGCTTGGCGGTTAACAGCATCGCGATCGGATTGACCTTGTATTGGCCGGCGTATTTCGGCGCCGACCCATGCGTCGGCTCAAACACCGCATATTTGTCGCCGAGATTAGCGCTGGGCGCGAAGCCGAGTCCGCCGACCAGGCCGGCACACAAATCGCTGACGATGTCGCCGAACATATTTTCGGCGACGAGCACTGAGTAATCCTGGGGGTTCTTGAACATCCACATGCAAATTGCGTCGATGTTCGCGTCGTCCGCGCGAATGTCCGGATAACTTTTGGCCACGTCACGGAAACAACGCATCATTAAGCCACCGGTTTCGCGCAGCACATTTGGTTTTTCGATCAGGGTGACGCGTTTGCGCCCCGTTTTCTTGGCGAACTCGAAGGCTTGTTTGCAAATGTTGGTGCAACCTTGCGTGCTCATGATGCGAGTGGAGAGCGCGATGTTCTCAAGGCCTGCTTTGTCTTTCCACGGCTTCATTTTCGGATTTGCGCAGAGCGCGGTGTAAACCGGCTCCGGCAACGGGAAGAACTCGACGCCACCGTACATGCCTTCGGTATTTTCACGGAACACGACTTGGTCGATCGGGATATCCGCGCCGCTTGGATTAGCGATCTTGGTCCCGCGATAATTCAGCGGGTTGCCGGGATAACTTTTGCACGGCCGCATGTTGGTGTGCAGGTTGAACATCTGGCGCAGCTTCACGATGGGCGAGAAGTAGACCAGTCCTTTGTCCTTCAGCTCCGGACTCAATTCTTCCTTCGCTTCGCTTTGCGGCTTGCTCGTGATCGCGCCGAAGAGACCGCAGGTGGTTTTCTTAAGAGCTTCGACGGTGCGATCTGGCAGCGCGTTGCCTTCCTTGCACCAAAAATCCCAGCCGATGGCGCAAGGCACGTACTCGGCGTCGAGTTTCAGGCGATCCAACACGATGCGCGCCGCCTCCATGACATCATTGCCAACTCCGTCGCCGGGCATCCACGCGATTTTGTATTTGGCCATGGCCGCGATTTTATCGGCGCGCGTCACCACCGCAAGTCATAGCGATTGAACGATGCCGATTCTGCTCGGAGTTTGCCCGCGAATTACGCGAATCACACGAAAGTGAAATCGTAAGATGCCCGGGAGATCGAGAAAATATTCGCGTCCATTCGTGTGATTCGCGGGACGCATTTTGGATTTCTGCGGCTGAGACAGAACGCCCTTACTCCGTTTGCGGCTTCGCACGAAGCCGACTGGCCACCAGATTTTCGGCGCCACCCGAAACGATCAATTCCTGAGCGGCGGGACTCAGCGGCGGAAAGGCGAACGATTTTCCGTCAATGGTCAGGATCGATTTGCCGTAATCAATCGTGATCTCGGACGCGACGCTAGTGGGCGCGGGATTCTTCAGCGTAGCGCGCAAGTGCGTCACCAAGTCGGGGCACTCGAACACGACGAAGCCGTTGTTGAACGCGTTACGCTT
>DASYVQ010000003.1:0-7748 GCA_035936875.1 Chthoniobacterales bacterium | reverse complement strand
AACTCAACCGATTTGCTCCACTCGTTGAGCTCGTGAACGAGACGATCGCGTGCGGCTGTTGTTCTGAATGAAATCAGAATGTCGCGATCGAACTGTTCCGCCCAGCCACCGTCGATCGTGCAGAGCCGGTGCGCATCGGTTCCTTCCGTTTCGAAGGCATCCAGCAACCCGCGGTCGATCCAGTCCGCTTTTTTCATTCAAATCCGCTAGACTCTCGCGCAATTCATGATTTTTGAATAGGTAGGGGCGGTTCACCGAACCGCCCGCGGGCGATTGAGGTCAATCGCCCCTACCTTGAATCGCTAATGACACAGCAAGTCACTCTCCGCGTCCCAGCCAGCACTTCCAATCTCGGCCCTGGCTTCGATTGTCTCGGCGTTGCGCTGCGCCTTTACAACGATGTAACCCTCACGCGCGTGTTAGATCAGAAAACGCATCCGCGGATTGTCGCGGAAGCGGCTAAGCTGTTTTTCGAGCGCGCGCATCGGCGACCGTTTTCATTTTCTTGTTCAGGCGTTGAGAAAATTCCGCGCTCACGTGGCCTGGGTGCCAGCGCGACCATCCGGCTCGGTGTCCTGTTTGGATTAAATGCGTTATGCCGCCGGCCGTTCGATCAATTGTCGATCTTTCGTTTGTGCGCCGAGCTCGAAGGGCATCCCGATAACGCGGCTCCTTCGAGTTTTGGCGGATTCACCGTCGCCCGCGGCGAAAACATTCAGCGCTTCGACGTCTCGCCGCGCTTATATTTCGTTCTCTTGATTCCTGAATTCGAAATCAAAACCTCGGCTGCGAGAAAAATTCTGCCTTCGCACGTTTCGCGCTCTGCCGCCGTGGAAAGTTGCGGTAACGCCTGCGCAATCACTGCCGCGTTTGCCTCGCGCAATTACGAAAACTTGCGGGGTGCATTCGTGGATCGGCTTCATCAACCGTTTCGACAGAAATTGATTCCGTTTTTGCCGCGCGTTATTGCCGCGGCGGAAAAAGCCGGCGCGCTCGGCGCTTTCCTGAGCGGCAGTGGATCGACAATCTGCGCCGTCACTCTGCAAGATCGACATAACATTGCTGCTGCCATGTTGCGCGCGACAGGATCAACATTTGTACGGACAATAATCACCACCGCCGACAACCGCGGTGTTCAAGTCCGGAGTTAAGATGGGTCGCCGTCTCGAAAATCTGGAGCAGTTCGGCATCGACGTCGTTCTCGGGCGGCGCCGTGGATTTCGCGCGTCGATTTTGCGTGGAATACTTTACGCTCTCTCCTTCATCTACGATCGCGTCGTCCAACTGCGTCTCTATCTTTATCGAAAAAGAATTTTCCGCGAACGCGCGCTCGGTTGCCTCGTCATCAGCATTGGAAATTTAACTGTCGGTGGCACCGGTAAGACACCCATCGTGGAGAAATTCGCGCACGCGTTGCAACGCGGAGGCCGGCGCGTAGCGATCTTAAGCCGTGGTTACAAAAGTATTCCGCGTCCGAGCAAGCGAAGTTGGCTCTCTCGCGTATGGAACAAGGATGTCGATCCGCCGCGCGTCGTGTCGGACGGTCAATCGTTGCTGTTAGATTCGCGCATTGCGGGCGACGAGCCTTACATGCTCGCGCACAATTTGCAGGACGTGATTGTGCTCGTGGACAAGGACCGTGTGAAGAGCGGCCTCTTCGCCATCGATAAATGGAAAGTCGACACGCTGTTGCTCGACGACGGGTTGCAATATCTCCATCTCAAACACCGGCTCGACATCGTGCTCATCGATCGACAAGCGCCGTTCGGGAACGAATTTTTACTGCCGCGCGGAACGTTGCGCGAAGCTCCCCGGAATCTGCGCCGCGCCAGTTACGTTTTCATCACCAAGAGCACAGGCGAATCGAACAAGGAATTGGTCAAACGTATTCGCCGCTACAACCGCACGGCCGAGATCATCGAATGCGCGCACAAGCCGCTCTATCTGCAAAACATTTACACCGACGAACGACTGCCGCTCGAAAAATTGCGCGGCATGTTCATCGGCTCGATCTGCGGCATCGCCGCGCCGGAAAGTTTCGAGGGCGGGCTGAAGGCGCTCGGTGCACGTGTAGATCTTGCCAAGCAGTACATCGACCATCATTACTACACCGAAGCGGAGTTGCTCAGTTTCATCGCGCGTTGTATCCGGCGCGACTTGGCGATGATCGTCACGACCGAAAAAGACGCGGTGCGGATGCCGCGGTTACCGGAAGCAGAAATCAAGGTGCCGATTTATTTTTTGCGCGTCGAAATCGAAATCCTCAGCGGTCGCGAAAGTTGGGAACACTGCGTCGCCCGCATCTGCAAACCGCAGCCGATGCTCTCGCCCGAGCGTTTCTTCGCGTAGGCCTCGCACAAAGGCCACAAAGTTCACAAAGGCGATCAGCAACAAAGCGTTGGAAACTTTGTGTCCGTTGTGGACGTTGTGCGAGTAAAATGCCTGAGAAAGCCGAGCTAATCGTCGAAGGCAAGAAGCTTTCCGTCTCGAATCTGGACAAGGTGCTTTATCCGAAAGTCGGATTCACCAAAGGTCAGGTGATCGATTATTACATCCGCATCGCGCCGGCTATCTTGCCTCATCTTGAAGATCGGCCACTGACGATGAAGCGATATCCCGACGGCGTGGAGGGCGAATTCTTTTACGAAAAGAATTGTCCGTCGCACCGGCCGAAATGGGTGAAGACAGCGAAAGTTTGGAGCGAAGGCAACAATCGGATGATGGAATATTGTCTCGCGCAGGATCTGCCGACGCTGGTTTGGGCGGCGAACCTGGCCGATCTCGAATTGCACACGTCGCTCGCGCGCGAGAAGGACGTCGCGCGTCCGACCATGATGGTGTTCGATCTCGATCCGGGCGCGCCGGCCGACATCGTCCAATGCTGTCAGGTCGGACTTTGGCTGCGCGATTTGTTAGGCAAAATGAAATTGAAATCGTTCGCCAAGACGAGCGGCTCAAAGGGTTTGCAAGTTTACGTGCCGCTCAATACGCCGGCGACGTTCGATCAAACCAAAGATTTATCGCGCTCTCTTGCACAACATCTCGAACGCGAACATGTCGATCTCGCCACAGGACGAGTCCGTCCGACTGGCGGACTTGTCACGTCGAACATGTCGAAGGCGGTGCGCAAAGGAAGAGTGTTCGTCGATTGGAGTCAAAACGACGAGCACAAGACCACGATCTGCGTCTATTCGCTTCGGGCCAGGGCAGAACCGACCGTTTCAACTCCGGTGACCTGGGACGAAGTCACGAATTGTTTGAAGAAGAAAAAAGCCGATCTCCTGAAATTCCGTTCCGACAAAACCCTCGCTCGTGTCGAAAAATTGGGCGACCTCTTCGCACCGGCCGAGAAACTAAAACAAAAGCTGCCGAAGAAATGGAAGCTGTGACGTCGAACTCCAACACGACTGAGCTACGCAATCGGATGCGAGAATTGGAGGCAGAGAACGTACTCTTGCGAGCGGACAACAGGCGTTTGCGAAAGAAACTCGGTGCTGCTGCTTGGCGAATTGATGGACGTCGAGGTGAGGAATTTGTTGCTGAATTAGTTGGAGGCGAACTAACGACAGGCAGCGCACCATATGATCTGATGTCGGCAAAGGGCGTTACTTTCGAAATTAAATGTCCAAATCTCAATGAAGCTGTCGTCGGAGAGATCACAAACCGATGGAGCTGGTCGCATATTCTTGGCAGTAATCGCAGAAAAAAGTTTGATCGTCTTCTGTTGCTTGGACCTATAGATCATCGGTATCGGACAAACTACGCGGATCCTGAATCGCCGTTCGTCATCTTCGACATACCATTCGCAGACGTTCAAGCGCTATTGGGGCGAGGCGACTTGATCCAAATTTCCACGGCGCCGTTAGAAGTCAGGAAAGGTCGTTTATCGCCCAAGCGCCAGATTCTCTTCTCCCGATATCAGGTTACACGAAAGCAGCTCATCGAAAGGTACGGAAGCCTTTAAGAAAACGTATGCGCAAAGTGAATCTGAAAGATGTTCCGGAACAGGAACGCAAATCGCCGAAGGGAAAATTTGGACGGGCGTCGAAGAATATTTCGGTCGCACTCGGTCGCGAGCCAGAGTCGCTCGATTTGATGAAGCGGCATCCGTTCGATCTCGCGCTCGTGCGGATCCCGAAAGGCAAGTCGCTTTGCCCATATCATTCGCACGCGGCTGAATCGGAACTTTATCTGGTCGTGTCGGGCCGCGGCAGCATTCGTGACAAGGATGGATCGACAATTGTGGCCGCGGGCGACGCGTTTTTCTTTCAGCCGGGCGAAGCGCATCAGGTCACCAACGCGGGTGACGAAGATTTTGTTTATTACGTGATCGCTGATAATCCGCGCAGCGGCGGGAAGGGCGGCGATTCGTGTTTTTACCCTGACAGCGGCAAGTGGGCTGTGGTGAAGGAGGGATCCGAAGACATCATCGTGAAAGGACAAGAGACCGATTACTTCGACGGAGAAGAATGAACCGATGCCGGTTCAGGCAGTATGCGCAAAGTAAACATTAACGAGATTAAAGAAGAGCCGTGGCAATCGCCGGGCGGAAAGTATGCCGTTTCTTTTAAAGGAATCTCGGAGGCGCTCGGCCGCGATCCGAAATCGCTCGATCTGGCGAAACGGCATCCGTTCGACTTGGAGTGGAATCGCGTGCCTCCCGGGAAATTCAATTTCCCGTATCACGCGCACTCAGCGGCATGGGAATTGTACCTCGTGATCAGCGGCAAAGGCAGCGTGCGCCACAAAGACGGCACGACTGAAGTTGTAGCCGGCGATGCGTTCATCTTCGGACCTGACGAACCACATCAGCTCAGCAACTCGGGAACTGAAGATTGTGTTTACTACGTGATTGCCGACAATCCAATCGGCGAATCGGCGTATTATCCCGACAGCGGAAAATGGAAGGTGAACAAGTCGTCAGCGGCGGATCGTGTGGTGATCAAAGGCAAAGAGACTGATTACTTCGACGGGGAGGAATAGCTCAGGAAAGCAGGAACGCAGGAATCCGACCGGAAGTATTTTCCTGCTTTCATGAGTTCCTGAGGTATTTTTTCTCTGTGATCTCTGTGGTTAAATTCGAGTCATGATTCGCCAACTCACCGCGCGCGACACGCGGCTGAGCAGTTTTCGATATTACGATCTGCTCGTCCACATATTCGTCGTCATCTTGCTGATCTCGAATTTGGTAGGCCAAAAAATCTGCGTCATTCCGTTTATCCACGTTTTCGGACACGTTCCGCGGGTGAGCGGCGCGCAATTGCTTTTCCCGATCACTTACATCTTCGGCGACATTTTTACGGAAGTGTACGGCTATGGCGCATCGCGTCGCGCGATTTGGATCGCATTCTTTGCGAACATCCTTCTGACGCTCGTCGGCGTGTTCGTGGTTTGGTTTCCGGCAGCGCCGGAGTGGACGAACCAAGAGGCGTTCGAAGCGGTGTTCTATGTCGTGCCGCGATTCGTTGTCGCCAGTCTGGTCGCGTTTTGGTTGGGCGAATTCACCAACTCTTACACACTCGCCAAGATGAAACTTTGGACGAACGGCAAATGGCTCTGGACCCGGACAGTTGGATCGACAATCACCGGCCAGTTGGTAGACACGACGACAGTCATTTTGATTGCGTTCGGCGGCCGCGAATCGTGGTCGACGATCGGGAGTCTGATTTTCTGGGGCTATTGGTTCAAGGTGATCTACGAAGCCGCCGCGACCCCGATCACATATTGGATCGTGAACAATTTGAAACGCGCGGAAGGCATCGACGTTTATGATCGCGGCACGAATTTCAATCCGTTTGCGCGAAGTCGCGAGATCGTGTCCGAAGCCGGCTAAACGATGGAACAAAAAATCCTGTAGGGGACGCTGTTAGCGTCCCATCTGTAAGTTCCGGGAAGCAAACTGCTTCCCCTACAGATCGCTGTGCGAAGCGCGGCAGTCGGTGTGCACTCAGTCGCGCGTTGCGCCGCCCACAGGGCGGCGGCTACAATGCAGCGTTGAAAATTATTTCCGGGGGACAGACGGGCGTCGATCGCGCCGCGCTCGATGTGGCGCTCAAACACGGAATCGATTTCGGCGGCTGGGTTCCGGCGGGTCGCCTCGATGAATTCGGTCGTATTCCCGATCGTTATCCGGTTAAAGAGCTGGAGCAGGGGAGCTTTTCTGAGCGCACTTTGCAAAACGTGAAGGACTCGGACGGAACCGTGATCATCTACTTCGACGAGTTGCGAGGCGGAACGGAGTACACGCTTAACTGCTGCATCGAACTACCGAAACCCCATTGCTTGATTAACGCGGCCGAGATTTCAGAAAAAGACGCAGCGACGGTTATCGTCGATCTTGTGCGCGAGCACAATGTTTCAACTTTGAACGTGGCGGGTCCGCGTAAGAGCGAATGGCCGGACGGATACGATTATGCGTTTCGCGCGTTGGAGATTTTCGTTACTCGTAGCGCAACGCTTTGACCGGATCGAGACGCGCGGCGAAATAGGCGGGAATCAAAGCGGCGAGCGAGCAGATCAAAAACGCGCTGATACAGATAATGGTGACATCGTGCGGGATGACTTGCGCGGGAATCTCGGAGAACTGGTAGACTTCCCGCGGGAAAATTTCGATGTGCAACGTCGAGGCGAGCCAGCGGCTGAATTCGTTGCGATAACGAATCAGGGTCATACCGAGCCCGAGGCCGGTAAGCGTTCCGAACAAACCGACCACCGTTCCCTGACCGAGAAAAACCCAAATGATTTGAGAGAGGTTCGCGCCGAGCGCTTTCATGATTCCGATCTCGCGCCGTTTCTGCACGGTCACAGTGATGAGCGTGCTCATGATTCCGAAAGCAGCGACGACGACGATAAAAAACAGCAGGAAAAACATGACGGTCCGCTCCAATCGCACCGCTTCGAAGAATTGGTGGTTCATGTCGATCCAGGTCTGGGCAAATTCCGGCGGCGTAAGGAAGTTTTCGATCTCGTGTTTCACCCGCTCGGCGCTGTAGGGATCGTTGGTCTTGACGGTTATGCCATGCAACGCGTCGCCCAGGCCATAGAGTTCCTGGCCGATGTAGAGTGGCACGAGCAGAAATTCCGAATCGTGCACGTAATGGCCGGTCTCAAAAATTCCGGTGACGGTGAGCTCCTTCGGTAAAATGACTTCGCGCAGCTGCTCGATCGCCTGCTTTTCTTCTGCGCCTTTCGCGTTCTCGAGCTTCTTAATTCCGTCGAGAATCTGACCGAGGTTACCGGGCGAATAAATTGTCAGCTTATCACCGACGTTGATTTGTAATTTGCGCGCGAGATCAATGCCAAGCACGGCCGAGTCACCATCGAGATCGAGCTTGCCGTGCTTAACGAATTTGCGCAGCGGCACGACTTTTTCCTCTTGCGCTGGATCGATACCGCGGATCATCGGCGCGAGCCTGCGGTTTTGAAATTCGACGATCACCGGACCTTGGACATAAGGCGCGGTGGCGACGACGCCCGGCACGTTTTCGACCTTCGTTTTTATTGCGCGCCAGTCGTGCATGATGTCCTCGGTGGTGACGAGGATGTGCGCGTCGAAGTCGATCACCTTTTGGCGCAGTTCGCGGTCGAATCCTGTCATGACCGAAATGACAAGGATGAGCACGGTAACGCCGAGCGTCACGCCGAGCACGGAGATCAGTGTGATGATCGAGAGAAAGGTGCGCTTCGGTTTAAGATAGCGCAGCGCCAGAAAAAAACTGAACGGCAGTTTCAAATTGCCGATACGGTGG
>DASYVQ010000002.1:0-7258 GCA_035936875.1 Chthoniobacterales bacterium | reverse complement strand
GCATCATGTCCATCACTGGAATTCCTTCGGTGATGCAAACGACAAGTTCTACACCGGCATCAACCGCTTCTAAAATTGAATCGGCCGCCGCGGCCGCCGGCACGAAAACCATCGAGACGTTGCAATTGGTTTTCTGCCGCGCTTCCCAAACCGTGTCGAACACCGGTACTTTGTCGTCGAACATTTGTCCGCCTTTTCCCGGCGTCACGCCCGCGACAACGTTCGTGCCGTACTCCATGCATTGCCGAGTGTGAAACGCACCGGCGCTGCCGGTGATTCCTTGCACCAGCAACCGCGTATTTTTATCGACCAAAACAGACATCTGCTACTTTGTTTTCCTTTTGTGAACGACGAGTTTGTTTCCGTCTGGATCGCGAAATTGCGCCATCCAGCAAACCGGCGTTTCGGTTTTCTCCATGTCGAACGTAACGCCGCGTTCTTTTAGTTTCGCGATCGCTGCGTCCATGTCGTCGACTTCGAATGCCACGGTCGTTCCATCGCGCGACGGTTGCCAAGCGGGATGACAGCCGACGCCAATCGTCGTTGCGCCAAGATCGTACTCGACCCACGCCCCTTCCATCGCGGTGTGGCCTGGCTTCAGTTCCAGCGTTTCTTGATAAAATTTCCGCGCGCGTTCCTTGTCGGAAACGGCGATGGCGACAAATGCGACTTCTTTGATTAAGGACATGGTTGTTTTTCGTTTTCGGGTTTCAATTTGTGGATGATTAATTTGTTACCGTCGGGATCCTGGACGACTGCCATGTGGCAACACGGACTCTCGAACGGCTCGGCCGCGAACGGCACTTGTCGATCTTTCAATCGCTTGATCGCTTCATCGAAATTCTCCATTTCAATTGCGACGCTTGTTCCGTCGGCTGACGGTTTCCATTGATCCCCTACACTCCCAATCGCGAGCGTGTCGTCGCCGATCGCATACTCGATCCATTTCCCGTGGCCCATTTCGTCAGATGTTTTCAATCCGAGAACGCCTTCATAAAACTCGCGCGCCCGTTTCATGTCCGTCACCGGAATTCCAACAAATGCGATGTTTTTGATTTTCATTTCGCTCCTTTCGCAGCCTTGACCGCTTTTTGTGCGGCATCGGCGAGATCGTCCGCTGCGATCAATGAGACGCCGCTCTCTTTCAGCAACTGTTTCCCTTTTTCGACATTTGTTCCCTCAAGCCTAACGACCAGCGGGACTGAAAGTTTGACCGTTATCGCGGCATTGATGATTCCTTGTGCGATCACATCGCCTTTCATGATCCCGCCAAAAATATTCACGAGGATCGCCTTCACGTTTTTGTCCGCGATCAGGATTTTGAACGCTTCGGTGACCTGCTCCTCGGTCGCGCCACCGCCGACGTCGAGAAAATTAGCGGGATTGCCACCGTAAAATTTAATGATGTCCATTGTCGCCATCGCTAATCCCGCGCCATTGACCAGACAAGCGATGTTTCCATCGAGTCCGATGTAATTGAGCCCGTGCTTTGACGCTTCCACTTCGCGCGGGTCTTCCTCCGCGATGTCGCGCATGGCCGCGATTTCCGGATGCCGATAAAGCGCGTTGTCGTCGAAATCCAACTTCGCATCGAGTGCGAGGACGTCGCCGCCTTTTGTCACAACCAGGGGGTTCACTTCGACCATCGCGCAATCGCATGCGCTGAACGTGTGAAACAATCCATCGAACAATTTCGACGCGGCTTTGAGTTGCGACGATTCGAAGGCGAGCTGCTTCGCCAGTTTGCGCGTTTGAAAGGGTTGCATGCCCGCGAGTGGATCGATCGGTTCGCGCAGGATTTTCTCCGGCGATTTCGCGGCGACCGTTTCGATCTCCACGCCGCCTTCCGTGCTCGCCACCACCAACGGCGCGGCGATCGCGCGATCGCGCAGGATGGCAAAATAAATTTCACGCGCGATCTCGGCCGATTCCGCCACCAGCACTTTATTTACAACGCGACCCCGCGGTCCGGTTTGATGCGTCACCAAAGTTTGCCCAATCATTTTGCTCGCGACTTCGCGCGCTTCCTTCGCCGACTTCACAACGTGCACGCCGCCCTTGAAACCGTCCGTGAAAGTCCCCTTCCCGCGGCCACCGGCGTGAATTTGCGCTTTGACCACAAGATCGACATCTCCCAACTCGCGTGCGACCCGCTCCGCTTCGTCCGGAGTCGACGCAACTTTCCCACGCGGCGTCGCGACGCCGAATTTTTGCAGCAGCTCTTTCGCCTGATACTCGTGAATGTTCATTCCAGCGTTCGCGAGCAAAGCCTTGAAATGCGCGCGGGGCAATCGAAATTCCGCGACAGATGACCATGCACCAAGAGGCTGAGGCAAAGATCGACAATGCGGTCGCGAGCCATCAATTGCTCGAGCCTGCGGCAAAGAACATTCGGGCCCTGCTCGTCTCTGCGCCCTCCGCTCTTTACTCGCGAGTCGTCCATGAACTCATCGCTGGCGGCGAATGGGATGAGTTAAACGATCGATTTTACAAAACACTCGAGTTCGGCACTGGCGGAATACGCGGGCGCACCATCGGCAAAATTGTGACCCCGGCGGAACGCGGCGACGCGGCGTCAGACAAGCGACCGCAGTTCCCGTGTGTCGGCACCAACGCGATGAACTTTTACAACGTTAATCGCGCCACGCAGGGACTTGTCGCCTACGTGAAGGAATGGCACGCCGGCAATAAGATCGACAATCGGCCAAAGATTGTCATCGCGCACGATACGCGATTTTTCTCGAAGGAGTTTACGAAACTGGCAGCCAGGGTGGTCTCTGAAAATGGATGCGACGCCTGTGTCTTCGACGGACCGCGTTCAACGCCGGAATTATCGTTTGCAGTTCGACATTTGAATGCCAGCGCCGGCGTCGTCATCACCGCGAGTCACAACCCACCGCACGATAATGGCTACAAAGTTTATTTTGCCGATGGCGCGCAGGTGATCGAGCCGCACGCGGGCGGAATCATCGCCAATGTGAACGCGATCGCGAGCGAGACCTACGAACCGTTGCCGAAAGATCGACAAGGAACCGTCACGACGCTCGGCCGCGATGTCGATGAAGGATACATGGGGCGGCTCGAGACGTTGATCGTAGATCCAGCAGTGGTGCGGGCGGCAAAACCGTTGCGCGTCATATTCACCCCGCTGCACGGGACCGGCAGCGTCACACTCAAGCCGATGCTCGAGCGACTCGGTTTCAATTTTGAACTCGTGGAAGAACAAGCGCGCTTCGATCCGCGGTTCCCGACGGTGAAATCTCCGAATCCGGAGAATGCCGAGGCGCTGCAAATGGGCATTGAGCTCGCGAAGAAAAAAAATGCAGACCTTGTGATCGCAACCGATCCCGATTGCGATCGGCTGGGCGTGGCGGTGCGAAGCGCGACCGGCGAAATGAAACTAATCAGCGGCAATCAAATCGGATCGTTGCTTGCCTACTATCGAATCAAAAAGTTCTTCGAGATTGGCGTCCTCAATAAAGAGAACGCGAGTCGCGCGGTGATCATCAAGACTTTCGTGACGAGCGATCTCCAGAAAGTTATCGCCGAGCATTACGGTCTGCGCTGCGTCGAGACTTTGACCGGCTTCAAATATTTCGGCGCCAAACTGGAAAAATACGAGCGCGCGTTACCGGCCGATCTTCGTAAAAAATATCGCCAGCTTTCCGAAGAAGAAACGCGAACGGCCCGGTTGGCCCATTCCTCCTTCTACGTATTCGGCAGCGAAGAAAGTTACGGTTACAGCGGCGCGGATTTTGTCCGGGACAAGGATGGAAACGCCGGAGGGATCATGTTTTGCGAGGTCGCCGCCTACGCCAGGTCACAAAAGCAAACGGTCGACGAACTACTCGACGACATCTTCGCGACCTTCGGTTATTTCGATGAGAAGAACGCGTCGCTTTATTTCGAAGGGGCAGAAGGCGCGAACAAGATCGAGCGCTTGCTGGAATCGTACGCCATCGCGCCGCCAACAGAAATTGCCGCATCGAAAGTCACGGGGATCACAAATTTCGAAAAGCAAACCATCCGGGATGTCGAAGGAGACGAGATTCCGAAACAGAAGATGTCGATCTTCGAGCTGGCGGACAAGACACGAATCGCGGTGCGCGGTTCCGGAACCGAGCCAAAGATCAAATATTACATTTTTGGGCAGCGTCGGCCGGAGAAAGGAAAATTTAGCGCGGCGGAACTCGAACAAATCAAAACCGAAGTGACCGCGAGACTCGAAGCACTATGGAATTGGTTGCAAAAAGACGTGAAGAGACGGCTTGAGAAATAAGCTTCTCGACAGGATGCGATTCGTTGGGAAAAGTTAATTTATGCGCCGCGAGATCAATCTGAGTGGAGGCGAGATCACGCTGCTGAAAACAATGGGTCTCTCTGGTGCGGCGGTTTACGGCAAGCTGCTGGCGGAGCAGATCGGCGAGATGGAGACCGCGGAATTTCTCGATGAGCTAAATGGCCTCATCGAACTCGGCTACGTGCTTTCGGACAAATCGAATGTGCGGACGATGGAAGATGTCGAGCGCTCCGTTTTCCGGGTGAATGCCTCTTATGCTCACGATCTGCGTGACGCGATTCAGCCCGGACGCCGCCGCGAAAAGGAGCAGCGTCGCCGCCGGCGCGGTTGACTCCGAAATCTTTCGCGAGTTGACGTGAACGAACTGGGCACAAAAGCGGCGCGCCTCTGGCCGTGGTGTGCGGCGATTTTAAGCGGCGTCCTTTGCACCGCGTGCTTCGCGCCATTTAATCAAGGTTGGCTTTGCTGGATTGCGCTCACGCCCCTGATCGTGGCGATTTGGTTTTCCGGTGAAAACTCGCGCCGGCGCTGGCTGCGCAATCTGTTGCTCGGTTATCTCGCCGGAATTGTTTTTTTCACGGGGACGTTCGGCTGGCTCGGCGCGCTCGGAGATTTATACCAAAGCTTTTTTCTTCACGGACTCTCGCTCCTGTTGTCGATCTATCTCGGACTCCATTTCGCATTTTGGGCTTGGTTCATCGGCTTGATAAAACCTGAGGCGTTCACCGCTTCGTGGCGAAATTTGCTTGCTGCGTTCCTGGCCGCATCCGCGTGGGTGACGCACGAATGGACGCGCGGTTGGCTCTTCAGCGGTTTTGGCTGGAACGGTCTCGGAGTCGCCCTCCACGCCGAGTGGCCGATGATTCAAGTCGCTGAATTCACCGGCGTGGTCGGATTGTCGTTTGCGATCGCGTTCGCGAACATCATCGCGGTGACAACGCCGCTCCGCCTGTTTGCGGAAGCCCGAACTCATCGAATGCGCCCGCACTTCGATCTCACACTGACAATGGTCGGCATTGTTGCGCTGCTCGCATTCGGCTTGCACCGTGTGCAAAATCAGTCCGCGGGGAAACCGCTTCGCGTCGCAGCCATCCAGACCAACATCCCGCAGGAACAAAAGTTCAACCCCACTGAACAGATCCTAGATATATGCGATCAGCTGAGCGCTTCGGCCGTTCAGCGCGAGACTGGGCTCGGGCTGATAGTGTGGCCGGAAGGCTCGATCCCTGGAAGACTCGGTTACGACGACGAGGCGTTACTTCATTTCCCAAGGGCCGTAGCACAGCGGTCGGGAGCCGACCTTTTGTTCGGTATTGATGACGAAGAAAGCAATCGGGCATACAATGCCGCGCTGCTTATTTCTCCGACTGGTGAAAGTCAGTTGTATCGCAAAATTCACCTGGTTCCGTTCGGCGAATACATTCCGCTCCGACATTCGTTTCCGCTTTTCGCCGCCGTCGCGAGCACGTGGGTGCTGGGTGATTTTAGCGCGGGCACCCAATACACCGTCTTTAATCTGACCAACGCCGATATCCGCGTCGCACCGTTAATTTGTTTCGAAGATACCGTCGGCGATCTCGTCCGGCGATTTGTCGTCAACGACGCGAATCTTCTGGTCGATATAACCAACGACGGTTGGTTTTTACATTCGTCCGGCTCACGCCAGCATGTTGCCAACGCGATCTTTCGTTGCGTCGAAAATCGGCGCTCGATGGTCCGCGCGGCGAACACCGGCGTCACTTGTTTTGTGAATGAGTTTGGTCGCGTCACAAAGTTTTTGCACGATGAAAAAGGAAGCACGTTTGTGCAAAATGTGCTCACCGGCGAAGTGAATGTCCCGCAAGATCGACAATTAACTTTTTACACTCAGCATGGCGAACTTTTCGCGAAATTGTGCGCGTGCATCACTTTGCTTGCAATCGTCCTTGTCACGTTCCTGAATTTTTTCCGGCGACGAAGCAACGAATGAAAGATCGAAATCTTCCTGACTAATGTCTGTTCAACTTCCACTCGATCATTTGCGCGAGCTTTGGCCTGAGAAATTGCGCGGTGCGCGCATCGGCGCGCTGCTGCATCCGGCATCAGTCTCCTCAAAGCTCGAACATGCGTCGCGCATTCTCGAGCGGCTGAATGGTGATCTTTTTAAGATCGCGGCGTTCTACGGGCCGCAACACGGATTCCTCGGGCAAACTCAGGACAACATGGTCGAATGGAAAAGTTACGAGCATCCCCGGCTCGGCGTTCCTGTTTACAGTCTCTACGGCGAACATCGCGAGCCGACGAAGGAAATGCTGCAAGATGCCGATGTTTTGCTGGTCGATCTTCAAGACGTCGGCGCGCGCTACTACACTTTTATTTGGACGCTCTACCTTTGCATGCGTGCCTGCGAAAAACACGGCGTGCAAGTTGTCGTTCTCGATCGGCCGAATCCGATCAACGGTGTGACTGTCGAAGGGCCAATCATCGAATCAGGCTACGAATCGTTTGTCGGCATGCATCCGATTCCCGTTCGACACGGGCGGACTATCGGTGAGCTGGCACAGCAGTTTCGAGACGAAGCGTTCCCGAAATGTCCGTTGTCGATCTTGCCGATGAAAAATTGGGAGCGCGCGATGTGGTTCGATCAAACCGGCCTGCCATGGGTAATGCCCTCGCCCAACATGCCGACGCTGGAGACCGCGACGGTTTATCCAGGAATGTGCCTTCTCGAAGCAACGAACATCTCAGAAGGGCGCGGCACGACGCGTCCGTTTGAGATCTTCGGCGCGCCATTCATCGACGCGGAAACGCTATGTCGCGAGCTGAACAGTTTGAAACTTCCCGGCGTTTTCTTCCGGGAGAATTATTTTCAACCGACGTTCCAGAAGTTCGCGGGCCAGCTTTGCGGCGGCGCCCAGCTTCACGTGTTGGATCGAGACGCGTTTCGCTCGTTTCAAACAGGCGTTGAAATCATTCGCT
>DASYVQ010000001.1:0-11390 GCA_035936875.1 Chthoniobacterales bacterium | reverse complement strand
CGGGACGTAAAAGTTTATAACGGGTATAGATGAAAAGCGCACCTCTCCCTGTGATCGCGCTGCTCGCCGCGGCGAGCTTGCTCGCTGCTTCCGTCCGGGCGCAAGAGAACCGGACGATTACCATCAGCAGCGATAGCTACGCGGCGATTGCCTATTCGCCGACGACAGGAAAATACGCTTACGTGTACGATCTTCGAAGCCAATCGGCCGCAGAAAACGCCGCGCTCGAGAAGTGCGGTGAGGACGCGCACCTCGCTTGTTGAGTGATTAGAGGGTTTTGCGCGCTGGCTTTGGGCTCCGACAAATCGTGCTGGGGAATTGGTTATAGTTATGGAAACGGCGCCTCTACGGATAAGGCGAAGAATGAGGCGCTGGCGGATTGCCGAAACCGAACGAGCGGTGCGCGCATTGCGGTCGTCCTGAGCTCGGACGGACAACACCTTTGGGATGAGAAGGACCACATCACGATCATCGATAAGAATGGAAACATTTATGATGGTCATGGAAATCGACTGACTCCAACTCCCTCGCCGAGCGCGTCGGCGACTACCGAAAAGAAATAGCGGAGCGAACGGGCGACTTCGTCCCAGCCGCGAGCTACGGCGTGGCAGGCATTGTTGAGAGCGTAAAGCTCCGTTGGAGCCACGCTCCTTTACGGAGTTGAGAGAAAGGTTTTCTCCGCCCATAGTCTTAATTTTCCCGCGATGAATAAAGCCACACAAAGCGAACTTCGCCTCGCCAAGCGCATGGCGCGTCTCGGCACCGAGACTGCGTTCGAAGTACTGGTGAAAGCGCGAGCGCTGGAGGCAACGGGCCGCGACATTGTCCATCTCGAAATCGGCGAGCCCGATTTCGATACCCCAGGCAACATCATCGGCGCGGCGACCGATGCGTTGCACAAGGGATTTACTCACTACGGGCCTTCGGCCGGTTTGCCGCAACTGCGAGAAATCATCGCGCAGTACGTGGGTGAGACACGCCGGGTAAACGCAACGCCCGAAGAAGTGGTCGTTGTCCCCGGCGGTAAGCCCGTCATTTTTTTCACGATCCTTGCGCTGGTCGAAGAAGGCGATGAAGTCATCTATCCCAATCCCGGATTCCCGATTTACGAATCGATGATTAACTACGTCGGCGCGAAAGCCGTGCCGATCCGGTTGCGCGAGGAGATGGATTTCCGGCTCGACGTCGGCGAACTCGAAGGGCTGATCAACGATCGCACCAAACTCATTATTCTGAATTCGCCGCAAAACCCCACCGGCGGCGTGCTGACGAAGATCGACATCGACGGCATCGCGCGCGCGATCGGCGATCGCAACATCATGGTGTTGAGCGACGAAATTTACAGCCGCCTCATTTTCGAAGGTGAGCATCACTCGATCATGTCGGTCGACGGCATGAAGGAGCGCTGCATTTTGCTCGACGGCTTCTCCAAGACTTACGCGATGACCGGCTGGCGAATGGGCTACGGTGTCATGCGCGCAGATCTGGCAGCGCATGTCGCTCGTCTGATGACGAACTCCGCCTCGTGCACCGCCAGCTTCACGCAAGTCGCCGGCGTCGAGGCGCTCCGCGGACCGCAAGCGTCGGTCGAGGCGATGTGCGCCGAGTTCAAGAAACGGCGCGACGTGATGGTCGCCGGCCTCAACAAGATCAAAGGTTTTTCGTGTCGCTTGCCGAAAGGCGCGTTCTACGTTTTTCCCAACATCACGAAAACCGGCTGGCCATCGAAGAAATTGGCTGACGCGCTGCTCGACGATGCCGGCGTCGCCGCGCTGTCCGGGACCGCTTTCGGTGATTTCGGCGAGGGCTACTTGCGCTTCAGCGTGGCCAACTCGATCGAGAACATCGAGAAGGCACTCGATCGCGTCGGCGCCTGGGCAAAGAAAAATCTTTGAAATCAGTGGCGAGTGACGAGTGACCGGTGACGAGAAAGAAATGCACATTCCGGCTTGCCTAACGGCTCGCGTTTTCTACGCATTGTGATAAACATTTACGGCGTGAGCACGCTGCAAGAAATTAAGACGGCAATCGGACATCTGAACGCACGTGACAAGGCGCTTCTTGCGGCCGAACTGTTCGCGATGACCGAGCCGGATGAAAAAGAATTGGAACAGTCTCTGGAACGCGGCTTGGCCGATGTGGAAGCGGGTCGCGTTCGTCCGATTGAGGAAGTAAAAAGCATGATCCCGCGATGGACTTCAAAGTCCTGATCGCGGAGAGCGCGATCGCTGATCTGCAAGAAATCGTCGAGTTCGTCGCGCAGGATGATTCGGAGGCGGCAATTCGTTTAGGTAACAAGCTAGTCGCGCACGCACTGAGTTTGGCGACCTTGCCGCAGCGATTCGGATTTCACGACCAGAAGCGCGGGATTCGCAAGATGCCGTTGCCGCCCTTTCTGATTTTTTACACATGCGATGAGGCGCGCGCCGTCGTAAACATCCTTCACTTTTGGCACGGCGCTCGTCGATCGCCGCAGTTCAGAAGTGCTCGCATTTTTCGCGCGCAGCGATAGCCAAAAGGTGAGAGGCGCGTTTACTAATAACCGATAACTGATAACCATTTCTCCATCCATGACTGACAAGAAACGAATCTTTGCCACATCCCGCATCGGTGATCCTGCCGAGAATCGTCTGCGCGAGCGCGGCTACGAGCTCGAAGTTTTTCAGGGCCCAGAGGCGCCGCCGACAAAGCTGATCATCGAGAAAGTGAAGAGCGGGATCGACGCGTTGATCACCACGCTGCGCGATCCGATCGACGCCGAAGTTTTCGAAGCGGGGAAGGGGACGTTAAAAGTCGTGGCGCAGATCGCCGTCGGCTTCGACAACATCAACCGCGCCGACGCCAACAAATACAAGATCCCATTCACGAATACTGCCGACGTGCTCACCGAAGCGACCGCCGAGTTCGCTTTTTTCATGATGGCAATGCTCGCTCGCAAGATGTGGCAAAGTGAGCGCGTGGTGCGCGATCAGAAGTGGCCGTCGTGGCACCCATTCCTGCCATTCCTCGGCGATGAGGTTACGGGCAAGACTATCGCCATCATCGGGACCGGACGCATCGGCCTGGCGATGATCAAGAAGTGCTCGGGGTTCGACATGAACATCCTGTGCTACGACCCGGCGTATCATAACGACAAGTACATCGTCTCCATCCAGCAGCTGATGGACCTGCGCCACGCCAACGGGATCCAGAAGGAGAAGACTTATATTAAGTACGTGGAGTTCGAAGAGGCGCTGCGCGGCGCGGATTACGTTAGCATTCACGTGCCGCTGTTGCGCGAAGGCGAAACGGACAAGCCGACCTACCACCTTATCAACGAAAAAACGCTCAAGCTGATGAAGCCGACCGCGTACCTGGTGAATAGCTCACGCGGTCCGGTCGTGGACGAGAAGGCGCTCGCCAAAGCGTTGAAAAACAAAGTCATCGCCGGCGCTGCGCTCGACGTTTTTGAGAAAGAGCCTCTGCCCGCGGATTCGCCGCTGCTCGATCCCGAAATCGCCGACCGCACACGGCTGTTCCATCACTTCGCCAGTGGCGGGCAGATCACGCGGTTGTCGGTCGATCCCGACAAAGGCATGGCTGGGCGCACGGCCCAGGCAGTGATCGACGTGCTGGAAGGGAACTACGGCGGCGACCCGACGAAGATGCCGTACGTTGTGAACAAGGAAGCGTTCGGGGGAAAGTGAGGTGTTGAGAGGTTGAGGCGTTGAGAAGTCGGATTGTCGAGTGGTCACTTCAACAACTCAACCATTCAACTTCTCAACCTTTCGTTAGCCCCAGAGTTCTCGGGACGGGAGGCCGATCTTTCCGTTCTGATAAGAAAGTCCGCCATCGCGATCGCGGGCGAGGAGTAGTGGGCCGTCAAGATCGACGTAATCTGCCGCGCTGGCGAGAAGGCGAGCTGGCGCGATCCCTAACGACGTACAAACCATGCAACCGATTAGTAATTTGAATCCGCTCTCGCGAGCGCGCTCGGTCAAGAGCAGCGCTTCCGTTAGCCCGCCCGTTTTATCCAGTTTTACGTTGATCGCTTCGTAGCGATTAATGAGATGGGGTAAATCGGCGGTCGTGTGACAACTCTCATCCGCGCAGACTGGAACCGGATGATCGAGAGTTTCGAGGACCTCATCGGCGTCCGATGGAAACGGTTGTTCGATCAATTCGATGCCGAATTGGCCTAACAGCGGAGCAACCTTGCGATAATGTGCCGGCGACCATGACTCGTTGGCGTCGATGAGCAGACGCGCTACAGGGGCTGCTTCATGCACAGCTTCAACTCGCGCAAGATCGACATCGTCGCCGCCAAGTTTGAGCTTCAGAATCGGAGCGGTCGCATTCGCCCGGGCCGCCGCGGCCATGGCTGCCGGCATATCCAGACTAATCGTAAACGACGTTTCAACTTCGGGAATCATCGGCATATTCGCCAGTTCCCAGGCGCGTTTGCCGGAAATCTTCGCTTCAAGGTCCCATAACGCGCAGTCCAACGCATTCCGTGCCGCACCTGCTGGCAATAATTCCTGGATTCGATGTCGATCCAAATTTTTCTCGCTTCTCATCGATTCGATCTGTTCCAGGACAGACGCGACGCTTTGGTTGTAACGCGCGATAGGGACCGCTTCGCCGCGGCCGGTGTGTTGGCCATCAGTTACAGTCACAACGATGACATTCGCTTCGGTCCGAGTACCGCGAGCAATGCGAAAAGGCTTATCCAGTGGCCAACGTTGCTCGATGACCGTCAAGGTGCGAGAGCTCATTCGACGACTGCAGATTAGCAGCTGCCGTACGCAATGGTGAAATGAAGCGCTAGTTTTTTTCTATCGCTTTTTGATAGGTCGCCGTGATATCCCTCTCGGCTGTCGGTATTGAATCTGATAAGGAGGAAATATGCTTCATCTCATTTGGTACATCATCGTTGGTTTAATCGCAGGCGTCGTTGCAAAAATGGTCATGCACATGCACATGACGCTTCTCTGGACGATTGTGCTCGGTATCGTCGGTTCAATTGTCGGCGGATTAGTGACGCACGTATTTTCCCGTCCCAAGGAAGGCGCGCAGTTTCATCCCGCAGGCATTATCGTTTCCATACTCGGGGCGCTGCTGGTGTTGTTTCTTTGGCACAAGTACAAGCTCCACATTCCTGCTGGATAAACTTGGCTTGAAAAAGGCCCGGCTGGAAAACTAAGAACGGTTTTTCTTCGCGAGGCGTTCCAGCTCTTCGGCTGTTGAATCATCGAGCTCGATCAGGGCGGCGGCAGTGTTTTCCTCAAGGTGTTTGACTGACGAAGTTCCGGGAATCGGGAGCATCACCGGAGATTTCCGAAGTAACCATGCGAGCGCGATCTGTGCCGGCCTTGCCTTGAGGCGCTTTGCTGCGCGCGTCAGCGGACCGGCGTGTTTCGCGAGCTCGCCGGTGGCGAGTGGAAACCAGGGGATGAAGCCGAGGTTTTCCCGGGTGCAATACTCCAGCACGTCCTCGGAATTTCTGTCGACCAGGTTATATCGATTCTGCACCGAAACGATCGGCGTGATGCGCCGGACCGCTTCGATCTGTTTGACGCTGACTTCAGACAATCCGATATGGCGAATCTTGCCCTCGCGCTGAAGATCGACCAACGCCCCGATTTGATCTTCCATCGCTACTTTCGGATCGATCCTGTGCAATTGTAACAAATCGATTCGCGGGAGACGCAACCGGCGGAGACTACCCTCGACCGCCGACCGCAAATGTTCGGGACGACCATCCTCGACCCATTGGCTGGGGCCGGGCCGCTGAAAGCCGGCTTTGGTCGCGATCACAAGACCCGCGGGATATGGATAAAGCGCCTCGGCGATAAGACGCTCGGAAACTTCAGGTCCGTAGGAGTCGGCGGTGTCGATGAGATTGACTCCCAATTCCACCGTGCGCCGCAGGACGGCGATCGCCTCGGAATGATTGGCCGGTTCTCCCCAGACGCCGTCGCCGGTGATTTGCATCGCGCCGAAGCCGAGTCTGTGAACGGGAAGATCGCCGCCGATTACGAAAGTTCCGCTTTTCGCGGCGATACCTTCAGTGGTCGTGCTCATAATATATATACGTCTACGCGGTGGATTTGATCCAATTATCTTGAACGAAGATCCCGTTTTGAATCAGGCGGCGGCGGCTTTGCTTTCGTCGTCACCCGGGGCGAGGAGATGGCCGAAAAGGCGACCGGCGACGAGGAAGATGATGCCAGCGGTTCCACATAACGCCGCGTGCAAGAGCCAGAAGTAAATGGCCGGCATTTTTTCGAGAAACCCGCCGATCCATCCGACGAGATTATTCGCCCCAAAGAAGGCCAGATAATAGATACCGATGATGGTGGCGGACAAGGCGGGCGGCGCGACGCGCGCGTAGAGCGCGAGCGAGACGGGAAAAACGTTGGCGAACCCGATGCTGTTGAGGAGATGAAAGGTGATGAGCCAGCCGATCGAAACGTTCCCTCCGGAACTTGCCGCCATAATCGCGCCGGCAGCGAGAGAAAGGAACCCGGTCACAGCGATAAGACTGCCGATGCCGAGCTTGGTGATCTCCGCCGGCTCCGGGAATTTTTTCGACCAGAGCCGCCAGAACACGACCGCGCCCGCGAGACAACTGACGGACAGGATTGAATCGAGCGTGATCAACCATGTCGTCGGCATTTTCTTTCCGAAGAAGACGAGGTTGGCGGTTTTCTCGGCCCAGACGAGATAGGCATTGAAGATTTGCTGATTGCCAATGACCGCGAGCGTGAGCACCGGCAAAAGCACGAGCAGCGCGACGATCCCCATTTTTTTCGCGATGGCTCAGCCGAGGCTTCACGGCGCGCTCAGTGCGAGGCGCACTGCCATCCTTTTCCACAACGGGTGAGTCCGGCGGAAGCCATTTCCGGCCGAACAAGTAAATCGTCAGGCCGATCAACATGCCGACGCCGGCAGCGCCGAAGCCCCAATGCCAGCCGTAAACTTCACCGAGTGTGCCGGCGATCAGTGGCGAGATGATGACGCCGCCGTTAATGAACAAATAATAAATCTGAAAAGCGTCGGCGCGCCTGTTGTCGGTGGTGGTGTAAAGCGCGCCTACCTGGCTGGCGAGGTTGCCCTTGAAACAACCGACACCGGTAAGGAGACAGGTCAGCGCGAGCAGGAAGGTCACATCGAACGCCATTAAAAAATGGCCGGCGGCCATGAGCAGTGCGCCGATGGTGATCGTGCGGGTGCGCCCGAGCAGGCGGTCGGCGAGTAATCCGCCGCCGATCGGCGTGAGATAAACCAGACCGGTGTAGAGCCCGAAAATCGCCGAGGCGAGCGCCTGAACTGAGAGCGGGCCGCGATAAACATTCTCGAGCAGGTGGCGAAATGGACCGAACCCGGCGATTCGCTCGATGTGTTCGGGATGGAGCAGCCGGTTGATCATGTAGAGCACGAGCAGCGATTGCATGCCGTAGTAGGAAAAACGTTCCCACGCCTCGGCGAAGGCGATGTAGGCGAGACCTCGCGGGTGGCCGATAAAGCTGCGATCCGCGAAGTCGTGCTTCGTGTTATGCATGACGGTTAGAAATTAGAAATTAGAAAAGAGAAGGTAGAAAGAAAATTCGGACGAGCAGAAAGCGCCGAAATCAGAACCGATGCAATCTCTGGGGAACGCAGGAAAGCAAGAATCCAAGACAGGATTAACGAGATCGACAGGATTATTTCCTAGGTTCTTGATTTCCTTAGCTGCTTCTCAGCGCGGCTGATTGCGATCATACGGGATGATATCATCCCATTGACTCGCGATCTCCCGTTCGCTCGGTCGCATCACCATGCGACCAATGCAGTCCATCCACCGGCGTCCCCGCACGGCGTATTCATCAGCGGTTCAGCTGCGCTCGTTCCGATCATAGGGAATGATATCGTCCCATTCGCTTGCTGAAGATCGGGCGACAAAGGCCACGACCGGTTCGGTGTCGCTCATGTTGAAGACTTCGTGGGGCACGCCCGGTTTGATGTAAATGAAATCGCCGGCTTTGTTCTCCAGCTTTCTCTTGAGCCCGGTTCCGAATTCGTGGCGCACTTTTCCTTCGACGATGTAAAGGATCACTTCGAAGCCGACATGAATATGGGCATAGGCGACGCCACCCGGAGGGATCGTGGCAATATTGGCTGATAATTTGGTCGTGCCCACATTTTTGGCGGACATGCCCTGTTTATAATGAATGCCGTTCCAGTCGCGACGGGTACCGCCACCACGAATAGTTAATATCCCATCGTGGTCTTCTACCGCGCTGAGCTGGATGTCGTCGTCTTTGCCGCCGTTCATAGCCCACGAACTTATCAGTGCTTCTCAACAAAAGCAGGCGTGGCGTGCGAGAGTCTCCAGATTATCTTGAGCGGATGAGGTCAGAGCTTCCAACGGTCAATGAACACCGGCGATTTTCTTCGCCGGCGGTTACGCCACAGGCGCTGGCCTGGGAGGGTAAGCATCTATGGATGAGCTCGCGCGATCTTCGTCGGATCTATAAGATCGATCCGAGAACGTGGTCGGTGCTCGAAGAAAAAGAAGCGCCCGGCATTCCGTGGGCGGCAGTCGCAACCAACGGCTCTTTTCGCTTTACGATCGGCGAAGGCGAGGACGACGATCGGTATCTTCGCAGCTACGATCCGGCGCGCGGATTCGGAGAAGATCGGATCGCATGCCCGGAATTCACCGGGTCGTATCTGAGCTTCGATGGCGAGAATCTTTATCTGAGTCAGTGGTACAAGCATCGGATTCTCAAGCTCGATGCGAACGGAAAGATCCTGCGCAAGATCGACATCGGCGCAGAAATCTGCGGCCACGTGTTTGTCGATGGTTTGATCTACGTCCTGCGCGGGAACGAGCTGCCGAACGGTCCGAGCCGGACTGGCGAATACTGGCACATCGCGCGTCTCAATCCGCAGCAGGAAACGCCGACGGTGGAAGACCTGGCGCGCCTTCCGTTCGCGTGTCGCTCACTCACATTCGACGGTGAGAATTTCTGGTCGAATCATCGCGCCGCTGACGAAATCATCTCATTCTCGTTTCGGCACTAGCCGGATCGCGCTTTTCGATTACGACGAGCGCAGCTTGACGAGGATAGGCAAGGGCTCCAGCATCCTTCGCTGGACAGGCGCATGATAATCACGATCAGGCAGAATCATCGAACACAGCGAAGTGAAGCCTTCTAAAGGTACGAAGAAACGGTCGCGGTCTGCGGCAAAGCAAAAATCGAAACCTACTGGCCACGCGCGCGGCCGCTCCGAGCAGGAATTCATCCAGGCCAAGGAAGCGCTCGAGCGCAAGACGGAGGAACTGGCTCTTTCACTTTCGATGATGCAGGCCACACTGGATTCTACGACGGACGCCATCGTGGTAACGGATCTGAGCGGCAACGTGCGGGATTTCAATGAGAAGTACGCGGAAATGATGGGGGTTTCCCGAGAACTGTTAAACACCGCGGATGTGCGAAAGCTGCGCAAAAAGTTTAGTCAGCGATTCAAGGATCCTGAGCAATTCATGGCCCGGGTGATGGAGATCTACGCGACCGCGCCGGCGGAAAGTTTCGAGATTCTGGAATTGAAAGACGGAAGTGTTTTCGAGCGATATTCAAAAATTCAATCCATCGATCAACGGCCCGTGGGCCGGGTCTGGAGTTTTCGCGATGTCACCGAGCGCAAGCGTGTTGAAGAGAAACTACAAGCGGCGAAGATAGCCGCCGAAAAAGCGAGCAAAGCCAAGGACGATTTTCTCGCCTTGTTAAGTCATGAGCTGCGAACGCCGCTTACGCCGGCGCTGGTGGCAGCAAGTTACCTGGCCGAACACAAGGACCTGTCGCCCGAGTTTCGAGAGGAGATGACCGCCATTTGGCGAAACGTGCAGCTGGAAGCGCACTTGATCGATGATCTCCTGGACGTGACGCGAATCACGCGCGGCAAGATCGAGATGCACCATGCCGCGGTCGACGTGCATCGATTGTTGCATGATGCAGTGCAGATTGCGCAGAAGGACATGCTGGAAAAGACGATCGAGCTCGCGATCGATCTTGGCGCGACCCATCACTACATCTGGGCTGATCCGGTCCGAATTCAGCAGGTCTTTTGGAACCTGGTGAACAACGCCGTCAAGTTCACGGCGAAGGCGGGCCGCATCGCCATCCGCTCGTCGAATGAGGGCGGGAAGTTTGTATTCGAAATCAGCGATACTGGGATTGGCATCGAACCGGAGCGGCAGAGTCGCATCTTCGAGGCTTTCGACCAGGGCGAACGTTCTATTACGAGACAATTCGGGGGGCTGGGTCTGGGCCTGACCATTTCGAAAACTCTGCTCGATCTCCACGGCGGGACGATCAGTGTTCACAGCGAAGGAAAAGACCGGGGCACGACGTTTCGAGTTTTTCTCGATCTGCTGCGCGAACCATTGGTTGCACCGACTGATGAGGCAGATCGTGACGTCACAACTTCGAGAAGCTTGCGTCTCCTGCTGGTCGACGATCACTCGGATACGCGCGCCGTTCTCTCTCGCCTCTTAACCAAGTGCGGACATGAAGTCGCCATCGCTGATTCTGCGGGAGGCGCGCTGAAACTTCTAGAGACCGGCCGATTTGATGTGCTAGTCAGCGATATCGGGCTTCCAGACGGCAACGGTTACAATCTGGTGCGCGAGGCGAAGCGAAGGCAACCGCTAAAAGCTGTCGCACTTAGCGGGTTCGGGACGGAGGAAGATGTTCGTCGCAGTCTTGAAGCAGGGTTTGATCATCATGTGACCAAACCAGTCGACTTCAACGGACTGCGGTTGCTTCTGCAAAAGGTCACGAAACCGAAGGAGTAAGAGGCGAAGAAATCAGGCGGCGCGATTCTTTTCGATTACGACGAGAGCGATGCCGCCTAACACGGCGATTGAGGCGATGAGGTAACGGAAAGTAATCGGTTCGCCGAGCAGGAGAATTCCGCCGGTGGCGGCTAGGACCGGCACGCTAAGTTGAACAGTTGCGGCACTCGTTGCTTTCAAACCGGATAACGCGGCATACCAGATCACGTAACCGAGACCGGAAGCGATGGCGCCAGAGAGCAAAGCATACTCGACTCCGGTGCGATCGACGCGTGCCCACGGAATGAAGACGATGCCGAGAACGGCAGCGAACGGAACGGCGCGCAGAAAATTACCAGCCGTGGCGGCGATAGCATCGCTTGAAGTTTTTCTCCGCAGCGAATACATGCCCCAAGCCACGCCAGCGCTCAGCATCAAGATCGAGCCAGTAAGTGGCGGCGCGGAAAGGCCGGGGAAGACGAGCACGACAAGCCCGCTCACGGCTACAACGAGACCGACGATTTGGATTGCCTGGAACCGTTCACCTTTCCGTAAGCCCCAGAGAATCATCGTGGCCTGGACCGCGCCA